>CAXUFZ010000373.1:0-3425 GCA_964250345.1 uncultured Rubrobacteraceae bacterium | reverse complement strand
GTCGAGGACCGTTCCCCCGCCGATGGTTACCTGGGGGGTCAGGGAGCGGACGACGAAGCGGTCGCCGGGGAGCAGGATCAGGGGCTCTTCCAGCCCGAGCCGGGCGAGGACGCTCTGTCCCGGGCGGACCTCTTCATGCCCGAACAGCCGGACGCGGGCGTTGGTGGACCGCGTGCCGTGGTGCAGGCGCACCCGGATGCCGTGGGCGAGCGGTGGGGCGCCTTCCAGAATCTTCACGCGCGCGTCGAAGGCCCGGCTTTCCGGAACGGGGCGGGAGAGTAGGACGTCGCCGGCCTCTATCTCGGAGGCCTCGATACCGACAAGGTCGAGCGCCGTGCGCGCGCCCGGGTACGCGACCTCCGCGGGGTGGCCGTGGTTCTGGATGGCCCTGACCCTGGGACGGCGGCCGGAGGAGGTGTGGAGGGTGTCGCCCGTCCGGATCTCGCCGGTCCACAGCGTGCCCGTGGCCACCACCCCGATCCCTTTCAGCACGAACGCCCGGTCCACGGGCAACCGCGCGAGCCCGCCTCTCGCGGCATCACGTCCCCCGGCGACCAGCCCGTCCAGCGCCAGCAGCAGATCCCCGACACCATCGCCGGTCCTGCCGCTGACGGGAACGATGGGCGCGGAGATGCCCGCGCGCTCCAAAAGTTCCTCCGCATCGAGCGTCGCGAGCTCCGCGGTCTCCCCGTCGACGGCGTCGGTCTTGGTGAGCGCCACGACGCCCCGCTCGATGCCGAGCACCCGGAGCACGTCGAGGTGCTCGCGGGTCTGGGGCATGACGCCGTCGTCGGCGGCGACCACGAGCAGGAAGGCGTCCACGCCCGTCGCCCCCGAGACCATGTTCTTGACGAACCGTTCGTGGCCCGGCACGTCCACCAGGCTGGCCCGCCGGCCGCCCGGGAGGTCCAGTTCGGCGTAGCCGGGCACGATGGAGATGCCTCGCCGGTGCTCTTCTTCGAGGCGATCGGTGTCCGTGCCGGTCATGTAGCGGACCAGCGTGGTCTTGCCGTGGTCCACGTGGCCGGCCGTCCCGATGGTGAGGGCTATCGGCCGGACCGCCGGCTCATCCAAAGGCGTCCCTGACGGCGTTTGTTACGGCCTCATCATCCCCCGGCAGCAGCGTGCGGGCGTCGAGCCAGACCCGGCCCTCGTGTACGCGGCCCACCACCGGGGGGTCGGCGGCCCGCAGGCGCTCCGCGAGGAGCGCGGCGTCCGGTCCGGCGAGGCGCACGGCGAAGGAGGGGATCTCGTACAGCGGCAACGTCCCGCCGCCACTCCGGGCGACGGAGGGCGCAACGTCGATCTCGAAGTCCGGCGCCTCCCGCCTCAGCGCTTCGGCCAGGGCGTCGGCCCGGGGTTTCATCTCCTCGGCCGGGGCGCGGAGCATACGGAGGGTCGGGAGCTCTTCTTCGGCGGTGTGCTCCAGGTACGAGGTCAGGGTCGCTTCGAGGGCGGCGAGGCAGAGCTTGTCGGCGCGGAGTGCGCGGGCGAGCGGGTGGCGGCGCATCGCCCCGATCCAGCGGGCTCCCCCCACCGCTATGCCGGCCTGCGGCCCGCCGAGGAGCTTGTCCCCCGAGAAGATCGCCAACGCCGCCCCGTCCCTAACAGCGTCCCGGACCCGCGGCTCCTCGCCGAACGGCAGCAGCGCGCCGCTCCCGACGTCCGCGACGATGGGCGGGCCTAGCGCGGCGAGCTCCGCCACGCCGACGGACTCGGTGAAGCCCTGGATCTCGAAGTTGCTCGGATGTACCCACAGGATGGCGCGGGTGTTTTCGGTGATGGCATCCCGGTAATCCGCGAGCCGGGTGCGGTTCGTGGTGCCGACCTCCCTGAGCTTCGCGCCGGAGAGCGCGAGCACCTCCGGGATGCGGAAGCCGCCCCCGATCTCGATGAGCTGCCCCCGCGACACGACGACCTCGGGCTCACCGTCGGCTCCGCCCTCAGCCAAAACGGCGGCGAGAGCTAGCAGGGTGGCGCCGGCGCAGTTGTTGACGACGAGGGCGTCCTCTGAGCCGGTCAGATCTCGCAGCAGCGGCGCCGCGCGGTCGTAGCGGGAGCCGCGAGATCCGGAGATCACGTCGTACTCCAGGTTCGAGTAGCGGGTGGCGGCCTCCCCGACGGCGGCGACCGCCCGCTCGGAGAGGACGGATCGGCCCAGGTTGGTGTGCAGGACGACGCCGGTCGCGTTGACGACGCGGCGGAGGCCGCTCGCCGAGAGGAGATCCGAGGCCCGTTTGGCGACGGAGTCGGGTGAGGTATCGGGGGTCTCGCCGGAGGCGATGCCGCGTCTGAGGTCGTCCAGAGACCGGCGCACCGCGGCGGTCGTCGCCGCCCGCCCGTGGCGTCCGGCCAGCGCGGCCCCGGTGGGGTCCCGCAGCACCGCGTCCACGGCCGGCAGGCTCCTGAGCCGGCCCTTGATCCCCGTCTCCAACATACGCCGGCAAGTATACCGTGAGGCTCCTGACCGGGACTTGCGGCGAAACCGCTATGCTAAACTTGCGCCGGCACCGCCCAACGGAGCCGGAGAGGAGCGTTTTTGGGTGAGGGGACGACAAGATTCTTTCTCGGCACGGCCGTCGGCGCGGCCTGCGGCTTCGCGGCCGGCGCCCTGGCCTCCACCCCGACCGCCCGCTCGGCGGGCCAGTCCGCCGTCGGCGGCGTCGGAACCTCTTTCCGCTTCCTCGGCCGCGGGGTCGTCCGCGCGTTCAACGGCCTCGGCAACGCGCTGGAGTCGGGCTACACCCGCGTCAGGGGACGCGAGAAATACCTCGAACACGAGATCCAACAACTCCGAGAGCAGATCACGCGCCTCGAACAGAAGATGGACTAGGCCATATTCTGAGCACGCTGCGGCTTCGCCTCCGCTTTCAGCACGTTCCGGCCTTCGGCTTCCACTTTCAGCACGCAGCCTAACGGCTGCTTTCAGCACGCTCCCTCCGGTCGCTCTCAGCTAGAACCCTTGTCGCCGAAAGCCGCGACGGGAAACACGCCTCTCGCGGAGCCGCAACCGCGTTCCCTCCAGAGGCTCGACGATACGTCCCGCTCCCAATCGCGACTCGCAGACCGTCCGCGCCCGGCGAACCGCCGCACCAGGGGCGTCGTCATCCTCGCAAGGCCACGTTCAAGAGGCCCTAGCTGAAAGCGGAGGCGGAGCCGCAGCGTGCTGAAAGCGAGGGCCGAAAGGCCCGAGGCGTTGCTGAGAGTGGAGCCCTTAGGGCGGAGCGTGCTGAGAGCGGAGCCCGCCAGGGCGTAGCGTGCTCGACGACCGAAGGGAGGAGTGCTAGCCGCCGAAAAACCTTCGCATCCAGCCCGGGAGACCGCTCCCGCCCTCCTGCGTCGCCTTTTTGTAGTCCGCGAGGTCGTCGGGGTGGACGGGGGAGCCGGACTCGCCGAGGAGGGCGCGGGCGTTTGCGAGGTGGGAC
>CAXUFZ010000372.1:0-3434 GCA_964250345.1 uncultured Rubrobacteraceae bacterium | reverse complement strand
GGCAAGCGGGAGACGGCCCGCAGCAGGGGCGTCGACGCCGTCGAGCTCGGGCGCGGTCGGGTGGACCTGTCTTACCTGGAGCAGCTCGCCGAGGCCGGACAGACGGAGGCCATCGCGCGCATGCTCGGGCGTTTCGCCCCCGGCGGGGACCTGGGGACCGCGGCGTTGGTCGGTGGGGCGCTCGCCGCCGTCTCGGAGGATGGGCTCGACGGGTTGGGCGGCTTCGGGGGGCATCCGGGGGAGATGAGCCTGCCGCGGGCGCAGGAGGTTGCCGCGGCGGTCAACCGGGTACGCTCGCTAACGGCGCGCCCGGAGGGGTAGGGGGCGTCGGGTGCTGGTATCATAGAGCCCATGCCTGTAGCAAGAGCGGAGAAAGCTTTATGAGCGATAGCGGCGTCGAGGATACGAAGACAGAAGACCTCGCCACGCCGCCCTGGTTCAGGATGAAGGCCGTCCTCGTGCACCTGTACACGGCCAGCGGCGCGGTGCTCGCGCTCCTGATGCTGGTCGCCGCGTTCCAGGGGGAGGCCGTCGAGGCGCTCTGGCTCATGCTCGCCTCGCTGCTCATCGACAGCACCGACGGCCTGCTGGCCCGCCGCTTCCGCGTCAGCGAGGCGTTGCCCTCCATCGACGGGGCGCTCCTGGACAACATCGTGGACTACATGACCTACGTCTTCGCGCCGATGGTGCTGCTCTGGAGCGGGGGTTATCTGCCCGAGGGCAACGCCGGGATCGTGCTGGCCTCGCTGCCGCTGCTAGCTTGCAGTTACCAGTTCTGCCGGGTGGACGCCAAGACCGACGACCACTTCTTCCTCGGCTTCCCGAGCTACTTCAACGTCCTGGCGTTCTACGTCATCGTCTTCGGCCTCAGCCCGGCCGCGGTGACGTGGACCATCGTGGTCTGCTCGGCGCTCGTCTTCGTGCCCATACGCTACGTCTACCCGACCCGGACCGTCGTCTTCTGGAGGCTCTCGCTCACGCTCACGGCGCTCTGGCTCGCCAGCTACGCCGCTATCCTCTGGCAGATGCCGGATCCCGCGCCCCTCGTCCTCGCCTTCTCCGTCCTCTACCTCTTCTACTACTTCGGCCTCAGCCTCTACGTCTCGGCCAAGATGTTCGAGGCCCGCCGCGTCGAGGAGCAGCCGGAAGGATAGCGGTCGCCGCTTCGCGGCTCCAGCACGCTCCGGCTCCGCCTTCGCTTGTCAGCACGCTCCCTACAGTCGCTCTCAGCTTATGGGCTTCACTGCGTGGCGGGGACTGGTAGGCTTTTTGGTGGTATTGGAGCGGATTTAGGGGGTCGGGCATGGCTTTGAACGAAGATCTTCTGCGGCGGTTGATCGAGACGCCGGGGGTGCCGGGGCGGGAGGAGCAGCAGCGCGAGATCGCGCAGGAGGAGCTCGGCGCTCTCACCGATGAGGTTCGCACGGACTTTATGGGCAGCGTGATCGGGACGAAGAAGGGTCGCGACGACGTGCGCGTCATGGTGGCGGCGCACACGGACGAGATCGGCTTCCTCGTCAGGCACATAGACGACAAGGGCTTCGTCCGGCTCCAGACCCTGGGCGGCCACGACCCGGCGAACATGGTCTCCCAGCGCGTGATCGTGACGACCTCGGACGGGACGGCGCTCCGGGGCGCCCTGCAGCCGGCGCGCAAACCGCCGCACCTCGCGCGCGGCGAGGAGCAGAAGCTCCCCAAGGCCGACGAGTTCTACGTGGACCTCGGTCTGCCGGCAGAGGAGGTTAAAGAGAAGGTCCGCGTCGGGGACTACGTGGTGATGGACCGGACGCTGGAGAAGGTCGGGACCCACTATATCGGCAAGGCGATGGACGACCGTATCGGGGTCTTCGTCATGTACGAGGCGCTCCGCGCGATGGGCGAGCACGAGGCGACGATCTTCGCCGCGGCCACCTCGCAGGAGGAGGTCGGGCTGCGCGGCGCCGAGGCCAGCGGCTCGGCTCTCGCGCCGACGGTCGTGGTGGCGCTGGACATCACGCTCGCGATGGACGTGCCGGGCGGGGGAAACGAGAACGAGATCAGCGCCCTCGGCAAGGGCGTGGCGCTCAAAATAATGGACTCCTCGTTCATCTCCAGCCCGAAGCTCGTGGACCACTTCCGAAGCATCGCCGAGCGCGAGGAGATCCCGTACCAGATGGAGATACTCCCCTTCGGCGGGACCGACGCCGGCGGCGTCCAGCGCCTGCACGGCGGCATCCCCGCCATCACGCTCTCCATCCCCTGCCGCTACGTCCACACCGTCAACGAGATGGTGAGCGGCGACGACGTCCAGGCCGCCATAACCCTCCTCGCCCGCTACCTGGAGGAGGCCCACACGGGCGACTACGCGCTCTAGAACGTGGAGGTAACGGACTACTTCCGGCGCAGTGTTTTGGAAGATCCGGACCGCTCCTACATCACCGTGGAGACGTGCGAGAGGATCGTCGCGGAGGCGGAGTATACTCACCAACAGAGCAACGGACTCTGGCGGATATGGGGCTCCGTACCCGAGTTCGACCGCTTCGTCCGCGTGATCACCAGCGCGGACCGCAAACGGCTCGTGGACGCGTTCAAGGACAGGAATTTTACCCGCGTGCGGAGGCGAGAAGAGGACGAGAGATGAAGATCTTTTATTCGCCGGAGACCGATAGTCTGAGCATCAAGCTCCGAGACGGAGGCGAAGATGCCGTCGGGGAGATCATGGGCGAAGACCTGAACGAAGACGTGGTGTTGCACCGCGACGACGCGGGAAACCTCCACGGGATCGAAATAGTCGGAGTCGCGAGCAAGGTTCTCGATTTAGAGCGCCTCGAGGTCGAGGGACTGCCGATCAGCGCCTATGTTCGGGAGCCGAGAAGCGCAACGGGCTAGCGCGTCTGACGAACCCGGAGAGTATCGCGCCAACGTGGGGACCAACCCCGACATGAACAAGGTCCATGCCATCGAGGAGAACGGCGCGGAGTTCCTCCTCGCCCTCGGAGGCGCGGCGGGCGCCGAGGTGCGCGAGGATGGTGCCGTCCAGTGGACCATCGGCAACTGCCCCGTCGACTACCACAACGCCGTCGTCCACGCCGACCCGTCACCCGATAACGCCGACCGGGAGATAGAGGCCTCTCTGGACCTGATGCGGAAGCGCGAGGTCCCCGGCTCCTGGCACGTGGGGCCCTCGATGCGGCCGTCGGACCTCGGCGAACGTCTGCTGGCGCACGGCTTCGAGCCCGGTGGCGACGACATCGGGATGGCGGCGGACCTTTCGACGCTGCCGGACGAAGCGCCGGCGCCAAGGGGCTTCGTCGTCGGGCGGGTGCGGGACGAGAGCGGCCTCGCGGCCTGGGTAGGGACGCTCGGCTCGGGTTTTGGGGAGGGTCCCGTCGAGGCGGAGTGGGTCGGGGAGATGTACCGGAGGCTCGGCTACGAGGGGGCGGGACCGGGGCGGC
>CAXUFZ010000371.1:0-3438 GCA_964250345.1 uncultured Rubrobacteraceae bacterium | reverse complement strand
CTCGAGCGCGGCGCCCATCGCCCCGATCGCCCGCAGGTCCGCGGCGACCGCGCCGGCCAGGTCGCCCGAGTTCTGTTCCTCGTGCTTGAACGCGAGGTGGACGACGCCGTCGGCCTCGCGGACCGCCGCGCCCAGGCCGTCGAGGTCGTCCAAATCCCCCCGTCGCGCGTCGGCGCCGAGCGACCGCACGACGGCCGCCGCGTGGTCCGAGCGGGCCAGCCCGGTGACGGCGTGCCCGGCGGACAGCAGCTCGGGGATGACCGCGGAAGCAATGTGCCCGGAAGCACCGGTGACAAATACGCGCATGACTAGAACCTCCTCAATGGCATCGCCGGGGCGACGAGCCTAATCATTGACTGCACTTTGGCCGCCGCATCCATCCTGGCACCGCCGGGAATAACCTCGTATCCGTCGGCGGCCACGGCCTGCTCGACGACGGCGCTCCCGGTCTTGCCGGCTGCCCCAACGTCGAGGATCTTCATGTCTTTGCTCCTTTCTTCTTGGGGGTGATGCCCGGCGGGCGGAAGACGCCGAGGACGACCAACGGCTTCGCGCCGTGCCCCGCGCGGGCGAACGTCCGGTCCCCGGCCAAGGGGGAACGTAACGTCGGGGGCGCGTTCGCCGTCATAGGGTCTCCTCGTCTTCCGCGGGGCCTGTCTTACCCCGACTTTAAAGCCGGGCGCGGAGGGCGGGAAGGGACCGTTTATCCTCGGATCGGCGATCCCTGGTTAGCCGGAGAGAGGAAGCTACAATAGCGACATGGACCGAGCTGGGTTGGCCGACTTCCTGCGCAGACGGCGCGAGGCCCTGCGGCCGGAGGACGCGGGGCTTCCGCGCGGGCCGCGGCGGCGCGTCGCGGGCCTCAGGCGGGAAGAGGCGGCCGCCTTGTCGGCCATGTCCACCGACTACTACGCCCGCCTGGAGCAGGGGCGCGGGCCCAGGCCCTCGGAGCAGATGGTGGCCGCGCTGGCCCGTGGGCTCCGCCTCACGCTGGACGAGCGCGACCACCTCTTCCGCCTCGCCGGCCACGAGGCGCCGGCCCGCGTCCTCCGCTCCGGGCACGTCAGCCCGGCGCTCATGCGGGTGCTAGACCGCCTCGAGGACACCCCCGCCATGGTGGTCACCGACCTGGGGGAGACGCTGGCGCAGAACCGGCTCGCGGTAGCCCTGCTCGGCGACTGGACCCGGTTCACCGGCCCGTCCCGCAGCGCCGTCTACCGGTGGTTCACCGACCCCGACGAGAGGCGCCTCTACCCCGAGGCCGACCACGACCACCAAAGCCGGCTCCAGGTGTCCGACCTCCGGGCGGCGCTCTCCCGCGGCGGCCCCGACGACCGCGCGGCGGCCATCGTGGAGAGGCTGCTCAAAGAGAGCCCCGAGTTCGCGCGCCTGTGGACCCGGCACGACGTCGCCGTCCGCGGCGGCGAGCACAAGACCATCATCCACCCGGAGCTGGGCGGGATCGAGCTCGACAGCCAGGCGCTGCTCGCCCGGAACCAGGCCCAGGTGCTCGTGATCCTGACCGCCCCGCCGGGCAGCGAGGGCCACGAGAAGCTCCAACTGCTGTCCGCCATCGGCACCCAGCGGTTCGATACCGAGCCCGACGGCGCGGCGCGCAATCTCCCGCGATGACCCCTCTATCTTCGGTAGCACGCGCGTCCCGTAGACGGCGGACGAGCTCCAACAACCGCGGGTCTCGTTCCGATACCCGCGCTCACCTGCTGGAGAAGATCCGGTTGGCCTCGGGGTATGGGATCGCGCGCTCGGCGATCGAAGCGTAGCTCCCTTCCTCCAACAGCTCCCGGCCGATCCCGCGGACGAGGCCCATCACGGCTCGCGCCGGCCCCGAGCCGACGCTCACGCGCCGCACGCCCATGGCCCCGAGTTCGGAGATAGGGGGCGCGCCTGGACCGGCGAGCACGTTGAGCGGACCGGAGATCTCCCGCGCGAGCGCCGGGACGGTCTCGGCGTCCCCCACGCCCGGCACGAAGACGCAATCGGCGCCCGCCCCCAGAAACGCGTTCGCCCTCCGGACGGTCTCCCCAAAGCGCCACCCGGGTTCGCCCACGGTCCTCCAGTACAGGTCCGTCCTGGCGTTTACGACCAACGGCACCCCGGCCTCGCGCCCGGCCTCCACCACGGCCCGGATCCTCTCCAACTGCGCTTCGAGCTCCACGAGCGGGAACGCGGCTTCGCCGGGGTCTCCGGGTTCTGGTGGGATCGGGTCGGTCGCGTCTTCGAGGTTGAGCCCGACCGCCCCGGATGAGATCACCGCCCGGGCCGTCTCGGCGGCCGCCTCCGGGGAGGAGCCGTAGCCGGCCTCGACGTCGGCCGTCACCGGGACCTCGACCGCCCGGGCGATGCGCGAGGTGGCCTCGGCCATCTCGTCTCGGGAGAGGCGCTCGCCGTCCGGATAGCCGAGCGCGTAGGAGATCCCGGCGCTCGTGGTGGCGACCGCGGCGAAACCGCATTCCTCGAACACCCTCGCGCTCAACAAGTCCCAGGCGTTGGGCAAGACCAGGACTTCGCCCTCTCGATGCAGCCCGCGCAGCCGCTCGGCCCGCGCCCGTTGGTCTTCTGAACTCATAAAAGCTTTCCTTTCCTCATAGGCTCCTTCACCTGATGGACTCCTTTGCGGTGACGTCCAGCTTGCCCGCTCTCATTCATCTCCCCTTCGTGCGTTGGCCCTTGGAGACGTTGCTGACCCCTGTCGCCGCCAGGACCGCGGACGCGGATACCAGGCAAGCCGTCACCCCTCCCGGCGCGGGGGCCGTCCGACGTGGAGATCCCTGCCCGCGCCGAGGCCCGAGGCTGTCAGGCAGGCCGTGACGGCCAGAAGGCCCACGAGCGGGAGGTCCCACGAGCCCGTCAGGTCGTGCAAGGCACCGAAGAGAGGGGGGCTCGCGGCGGCCAGCAGGTAGCCCAGCGACTGCCCCATGCTCGACAGGCGTGCCGCGTGCTCGGCGTCGGGCGCGCGTAGAGCAAACAGCGAGAGCGCGAGGCTTATGCAAGCCCCGTGTCCGAGCCCGAGCACGAGCACCGCCGGCAGGACCGGTGCGCCGAGCAGCAGCCCGAGCAGGCCCGCCGCGCTCAGCCCGGCGGCGGAGGAGAGCACGAGTCGCTGCGAGGGGCCCCGCTCCGCGAGCAGCGGCGCGCCGAGCGAGGCCGGTATGGCCACGAACTGCATGAGCGAGACCATCCACCCGGCCTGCGCGGCGTCGAAACCCCCTTCCCGGACTATCGCCGGAACCCAGGTTATGCTCGCGTAGAAGATCGCCGACTGCAGCCCCATGAACAGCGTGACCTGCCAGGCGAGCGGCGACCTCAGCAGCCCGTAGGAAGAGGTCGTGGGAGTTGGGGCGCTGGAGGGGTCCGGCGCTGCCCGCGCCCGCGGCGCCCACAGCGCCGCCGCGATCAGCGCGGGCACGGCCCAGAACG
>CAXUFZ010000370.1:0-3438 GCA_964250345.1 uncultured Rubrobacteraceae bacterium | reverse complement strand
ACGCCGCGCCGGCGACCCGACCTTCGCCGCCCGGTTCTTCCTCGCCCGGCGAGTCCAACGCCACGCGCGACGCCTCCAGCATCGGCGCGCCGCGCCGACCGGCGAAGTAGTCCGCTATGTTTTGCCGCGCGTGGTCCTGGATCTTCTCCGCCCGCCAGTCGCAGAACTCGACCCCGTCCTCGAACGTCTCGATGAACGCGTCGATCAAAGCCGGAGCATCGTCGGGAGCCACGGACCGCACGCGCCGGTTGGTCGAGGCCGCCCGTGGCCAGCGAGGTCCGATGCCAACGTACGCATAGACGTGATTGTGGCGCGGCGTCAGGCGGGCGTGACCGTCCCAGTACTCGTGTTTCCATCCGAAGCGCCACGGCATCCGCCCCCACTCTTCGTACGTCATTGGGATGCTGAGGCTACGCATCTTGGTGGCCGCCGGTCCTGTTGATCCGAGATCCCCCACGCCGCTGGCATCGTCTCTGGGATCCTACGGCCCACGCGGCGCCCTCCCAACCCCGGATCCGGGAGGCCCAAAGCAGCGTGCTCGGCCCTGCTGCCTGGACGCCGACCCCCTATCCACGACGGTCGTGCCCGGGAGCAAAATCGTGGGATCGACTGTATCATCACCCGGGTGGATTCGATCCCGATCTTCGACGGCCACAACGACACGCTGCTGAACCTGCACCTCCCCGACTGCGGAAGAGGCCGCTCCTTCTTCGAACGGAGCTCGCTCGGGCACATCGACCTGCCGCGCGCCAGAGAGGGAGGCTTCGGCGGGGGCTTCTTCGCGTGCTTCGCGCCGCCGGACCCGGAGGGCGGCTGGGACATGGAGCAGGCGCTCGTCGTCAAAGAAGACAGCTACGAGGTGGCCGGCGCCCCGGCCGTGAACCCCGCCTACGCCCGCCGGACGGCCGACGCGCTCGTCTCGCTTCTTTTCCGGATCGAGGCGGAGTCAGAGGGACAACTCAAGGTGGTAAGAACGGCGGAGGAGGTCGAGAGCTGCCTGCGAGAAGGCATCCTCGCGTCCATCCTGCATTTCGAGGGCGCGGAGAACCTCGGCCCTGACCCGGCGGCGCTCGAAGAGTACTACGAGACGGGCCTGCGCTCGCTCGGCCTGGTCTGGAGCCGCTCGAACGCATACGCGAGCGGCGTCCCGTTCAGATTCCCCTCTTCGCCCGATACAGGACCCGGACTGACCGATCGGGGCAAAGAATTGGTGCGGGAGTGCAACCGTATGGGTGTCCTGATCGACCTTTCCCACCTCAACGAGGAGGGTTTCTGGGACGTCGCCGGGCTCACCGATGCCCCGCTCGTGGCGACCCACTCCAACGCCCACGCCCTCTGTCCCTCGACCCGCAACCTCACCGACCGCCAGCTCGACGCCATCTGCGACTCCGACGGGATGGTCGGCGTGAACTTCGCCACCGCGTTCCTGCGCGAGGACGGCAAGGAAGGCGCGAACACGCCATTGTCGACAGTCGTGCGCCACGTGGACTATCTCGCCGAGCGCGTCGGGGTGGATCGCGTCGGCTTCGGCTCGGACTTCGACGGGGCGCGGGTGCCGAAGGGCATCGGGGACGTCTCCGGGCTGCCGAACCTCATGGACGCGTTGCGTGAGGGCGGGTACGGCGAGGCGGAGCTGCGGAAGCTCGCGCACGAGAACTGGGTGCGGGTGCTGCGGAAGACCTGGGGCGGGTAGCAGACGTCGGCCCGGGAGGGTGCGAGAGTACCGGACGTTGCGCTCTGGGGCGCTGTTGCGCTCGATGGTTTCGGACGCGTCTCTGTCCAGGCGCTATCGCGCGTGTCCGGGTGCTTCGGCAACATCGAGGAGGCATACGAGCCAGAAGCCGATCACGAAGAGGGACGTCGCCAGCGCCCAGGCGGTGGGGTCGGCGGCGGGCTGGTCCCCCCAGGCCCACCACGCCCACCGGCTCTCCCCCGATCCGTCGCCCACGAGCGGGATGATCGCGACGTAGCCCACGGGAAGCATCCAGGAGAGGCGGCTGCCGAGCATCAGCGCCGCCAGGAACGCCATCCCGGACAACCCCAGAAGGCCGCGCAAAAGCAACGGGACGGCGAAGCTCCGCTCCCAGGCAATCGCCACGAAGACAAACAGGATCGCCCCGCACGCCAACAACCCGCCAAGGTGCGCGAAGCGCAAGGCCGGAAGCGGGAAACCCGTAGCCTTCTCCGCCTCACCGAAAGGAGAGCCCGCACCCGCGGCCACGAGGCAGGCGACGAGGAGGGGGGCGAAGATCAGGACGGGAGACAGGTACTCTACGACGACGATGGATCGCGTAAGGACCGCCAACCCCAGGGCGTACGCGAGCAGCGCGACGCAAGCGATGCCGACGAGGGCATACCCCGCTCGCCGCGAACGCAGGTACAGCCCCGCGAGCCTCACGGCAAGTCTTCCGGGGTAATCCTGCCGGCGCGCAGGTCGGCGTAGTTGGCCTCCAGCCACGTCCGGCGCTCGGCGGGCGCGAGCGCGTCGAAGCGCTCGACGGCGTCTTTCGACGCGGGACAAAGTTCGCCATTCGTCGCTTCCATGAACGCCATCGAATGCGCCGAATCGTAGTCGTCGGCGCGGAAAATCAACCATCCGGCAATCGCCCGCTGCGCCTCGCCGCGCGGCCCCCCAGATCCCCGGCAAGAACCGCCGGCGCCGTAGGCTCCTGCTTCCCACGGGATGCGACCTGACGGACCAGCGACGAGGGCGCCGACGATCTTCTGTTCCATGTAGTCTCGGAACCCGTAGCCCGTATTGGCGTTGTATCTATCGAACGCCCCGTAGAGGCTGTACGCCAACGTACCGTCGGGCCGCAGCCTGGCCTCCGACGGTCGCTGCTCGGCGCGGGTCGGGACGCCGGGGATGCCTGCGAGCGGCTCCGCGAGGTCGTTTACGACGCGGCTGGTCTCGGGCAGAGCCGTCTCGTATGCGGGGTGGACGCAGACCTCGATGCCGCCGCTCTCGCAGACCGGCTCGTAGGGTATTGGCGTTCCCCTGGCGTCGACCGTCTCCGCCGGGACCCGCGCCAACGCCGTCGCACCGACGACGGCCACGGTGGCCGCGACCGCCACGGTGGCCCAGCAACGCGCGTTTCGCTCTCTCTTCAGCGCCACCGCTGCGAGCGCGAGCGCGGCGAGGCCGACGAGCCAGAGCGCCTGGAGCGCGAAGATGTCCGGGGTCTCGTCGTAGAAGACGGTCGGCGCCACGTCTGACCCGAGGGGTGAGAGGTTGCGGAAGCGGGAGCCCAGGCCGAAGAGCGTTATGCCCTGGATCCAGTAGACCGAGACCGCGAACAGCGGCGCGACGAAGCGGCTCGGCAGGTAGCTCCCGGCCGCGTGGCCGAGGGCCGAGTGGGCGACGAGGGCGAGCGGGCCGACCAGCACGGGGCCGATCTCGGGGGACCCCCAGGTGGCGTGCAGGCCGGTCCACGAGAG
>CAXUFZ010000369.1:0-3454 GCA_964250345.1 uncultured Rubrobacteraceae bacterium | reverse complement strand
GGACGAGGTACAGGGCCATCCTCGGGAACGGCAACGCCAGCAGGCCGTAGCCATAGCCGGAGAAAAGCTGGGAGAAGGTGGCCGGGGGCCACACGACGAGCATGACGATCTGGCCGTAGAACGTGGCGAGGGCGCCGATGAGGAGCCCGTGCCTCCGCCACTCGCCGGCCCGCAGCGCCGCCCACAGGGCCGCGGCGAAGGTGAGCGCGAAGTGCAGCGCCGGCAGCCCGTAGCCGCCCATGAATCTTCCGAACCACAGGGTCTCCACCCACGGCGCGGCGCGTCCCGGCGGGTACTCAGTCCGCAGGTTCAGGGCGAGCGAGTTCTCC
This sequence comes from uncultured Rubrobacteraceae bacterium, assembly GCA_964250345.1. Classification (GTDB taxonomy): domain Bacteria; phylum Actinomycetota; class Rubrobacteria; order Rubrobacterales; family Rubrobacteraceae; genus Rubrobacter_D. The sequence goes on along the minus strand of CAXUFZ010000369.1, from coordinate 3,125 downwards.
CAGACGTAGGCGATGGCGTCGGCCAGGAGGAAGGTAAGGACCACGGCGCCCAGCGCCGCCGGCACCACCAGCCGCCACCGGACCGCCCCGGAGGCTTCCGACGCCGTGGCACTCACCGGACGCCCTCGTGGATGTCGTTGACGATCTTGCGCACCTCGTCCCTGCGCTCCGGCGGCCCGGAGAAGATGGCGGTCACGTCCGCGTCGGGTGCCCCGGTCTCGTCCCCGCGGTCCCACAGGGCGAACATCAAGAGGCGGTACCGCGGCCGGCCGTCCTTCTCGTCCGGGTCCGTGTACTCGTAGTACGCGGTCGTGGGGTCCGGCCGCTCCACCGCCTCTACTCCCTGAGCCCTCGCCGTGTCGTCTATGAGCTCGCCGCTCTCCAGGGTCCGGCGCCACAGGCCCAGGTCGCAGAGGCGCTCCTGGCAGGGGCTCACCGTGACGATGCCCGAGACGTCCCCGTAGGCGTTCCCCTCGCCGCAGGACCAGGAGATCTCGCCGGGCCACTCCATGTCGGAGACGCTCTCGGGCTCGGTGATGTTGCACCACATCATGGGCGTCCGGGGCACCCGGAAGTCGAAGGCGAGGCCCGTGTTGGTTCGGGATGCCGGGTAGGTCCGATCCCAAGGCGCGACCGCCGGCCCGACCACCGCCCCCGCGCCCCGGGGGACCGCCGCGGTGTGGGGCGACGGCGGCGGAAGCAGCCCGAGCACGACGACGAGGCCCGCGGCGACCGCGAGGCCAAGCGCCACCACCCGCGCGGCCCTCACGGGGTTGCCTCCCGCACATCGTTGACGACCTTCTGCATCTCCTCGCGCGCTTCGGGCGGCCCGGCGAGCGTGACGAGGACCCGAGCCCGGGACCCGCCCTCGCCCTGCGGACGGTAGAGGTGGACCATCGAGATGAGGTAGCGTGGCTGGCCGTCCATCTCCGAGTCCCCCGTCTGCTCTACGAAAGCGGTGGTCGCGTCCGGGCGCTTCACGGGGCCGGAGTAGTCCTTCTCGGAGATGGTGGGTCCGGACCGGAAGCCGGCGTCGAACGTCGTGCGCGGGTCCAGCGTCTCTCCATCGTCGGGGTCGCACCCGCCGTCCCGGCACGGCGAGACCACGACGAAGCCGCGGACGGGTCCGGGCCCGAGGAGCGGCCGCCCGAGGACCTGCTTGACGTAGTTTGATTGGTCGCCGAGGCTGTCCGAATAGGGGCCCCCGGGGCCCAACTCCGGCAGGTGCGCGCAGTAGTTCGTCGTCACGCCGCGGGCGGACGCCTCTTTCGAGGCGATGTCCTGGCACAACCACCCGGGCGGCGCGCGGAAGTCGAGCCCGAGACCCATGCCCGTCAGGGGAAAGGTCTGGTCCCACGGCGCGAAGGCGGGGCCGACCACCGGGCCGTCCCCCCCGTGCTTGGGCCGGTCTATGCGGTCCATCGCCCCCGGCTCGCTCGCGGGGCCCACGAAGATGGTGTGGGTGCGCTTGCCGTCGCCGGGGGAGCTCGAGATCAGGTCAGAGAACTGAAACGTGACGTCGGAGTTGTCTTCGACGTCTTCGTCCACCCTCTCGTTGGTGAGCAGCGGGTAGAAGAGGAACCGCCCGAGCAGGGCCGAGAGCACCGCGGTGGCCGCGAGGAGCAGCAGCACCCCCACCGCGCCGGGGGCCCTCCGGCGGTCGCCGTCCCGCCCGCCGGAGAGCCCGCCGGCGTCACCTATCACGCCCGTCCGCCGGCCGGAAGTCTTGCCAGTTCTTGTCCCGAGAAGGTCCTGTGCATGGGCAACACGCTCACCTCGCGTCCCGCCATGATCCCAGAGCCTGCCCCGCCGGGCAACTTCGGCCCCGCCAACAGTACTTTCGGTCGCCCAGGTCTCTCCGTCCGTAGGGCGCGAAAGTCCTCCTCCGAACCTAACCTGGATGCAGTCCCGGCGAGAGGCCGGGGAGGAGAGACGGAGGTGGCAGAGATGCGGTGGACGAGGATACTGAAGTACGCGGCGGTCCTCTACGCGACGACGTTCGCGGTGGGTTTCGTGTTCGGGTTCGTCGGGGCGTTTATCGAGGGGGCCTCGGGGGCTCCCCTCCCGGCGGGTCTTTCGGCGGCGATCGACCTCGGGCTGGCACTCGCGATCTTCGCGGCGGTCTCCGCGGTCTTCGGCGTGATGGCCTACCGGACCCGTAGGCGCGGGCTCGCCGCGACGCACCTCGTCGCGCTGGCGGTGTGGCTGACGTCCTTCCCGATCAACGTGGTCCTGCTGGGCCAGACGCCGGTCGCCTGGCTGCCGCAGGGCGCCTTCCTGGAGCTCTGCCTCCTCTGCGGCCTCGGCGCCGGCCTCGGAGCCCGCGCGCTCGTCGGGCTCCTCTCCGAGCCCGAGGACGGGCTGAAGGTCTCCCCCGCCGCAACAGCGCCCGAGACGGTCGCGCCGGAGCCCGCCGGGACGCGCGGGTAAGGGCCAGCAGGGGACCGAGAGGAGAGGCGCATGAACGGACTCGGAGGACCCGGCTTCGCCCCGGCGGCGGGCGAGCGCGGGATGGTGGTCTGGCAGGGCGCCGCGGTCTGCGGCACGGTCCTGATGGCCCTCTCGGTGCTCCTGACCTCGGTGGCGCTCGTCGTGGCGCTGGTGTTGGAGGCCGGCGCCGCGACGGGGCAAGGCCCGGTGGCGAGCGGGGTGGGGCCGGCCGGCCGCGCCCGTCGGGGCGCAGCCGGGCTCTCGGGCCCGACGGACCCGGAGGCCTCTTACCTTCCGGGCGCGGTGGGTGTCGCGCCGCGCCCCGAGGCCGCGCCTTTCGCGGACGGGTCGCCGGGGTCCACGATGGAGGATACCGGACGTGGCGGGCGAGCCGTGGAAGAGCCGCGGCAGACCGACGGTCATGCCGGCCCGAACCCGCCTTCGGGAGATCGCCGGACGTCGGTCGAGGGGAGGTAGGGGCGCGTGGAGTCGGACGGCGGCGGTCCGACCGCGGGCGAGGGGCGTGGCATGACGGGCCGCGAGAAGCTCGCGATCGCCGTCGTAGGCTTCGCGATGCTCGCCGCACTCGTAGTGGGGGCGGTCGCCGTGGGGTTTCTGGGCACCCGCTTTATCGCAGGCCTCGGCCCGCGCACGCCGGAGGGCGGGGAGTCGGGGCCTTCCGAGGCGAGATCCCC
>CAXUFZ010000368.1:0-3462 GCA_964250345.1 uncultured Rubrobacteraceae bacterium | reverse complement strand
CGGGGTGCTTGACCGGGCGGCCCCCCCCCGGGTACTCCGTGGCCCCGGGCGTCTTTGAGGGCGAATCCCTGGGCGTGACGAGGTTCCTCTACTGGACGGTCGTCGCCGCGGTGCCTCTGCTCGCCGCGATCTGGGTCTTCCGCCGTAAGTCTTACTGATGGGCGATAAGACCCTGACGCAAACACCGACACGACGGGGGGACGCATGGTAGCCAAGGAGTGGCTGAACGCGAGGTGGGGTCTTCTGCTTGGCGCGCTCGCGTTCGTCGTTCTGGTGGTGTTCGTCCCGAGATCCTACGAAGAAGTCCGGGCCGGCGTCGCATCGGACATCCGTCACATGGAGCGCGAGCTCGAAGGGCCGATCAGGGTGGGGCCGAACGAGGGTCCCGCGAAGGCCGAGAACGTCGAGCGCTGGATGCGCGAGGACCTCGTCGAGATGAAGGAGCCCGGGTACCTGGCGAAGTCGGCCGGCTGGGAGCTGGAAGAGGTACAGCGGGTCGCGAACTACGTCATCTTGATCCCCCTGGCAGGGCTGCTCGGCGTCGCCCTGGTCTCCCCCGAGGCCTGGCAGGGTTCGATCTACCTGCTCCTCTCCAAACCGTTGGGCCGCCACCGGATGCTGCTAACGAAGTACGCCGTCTGCGCGGCCTGCCTTCTCGCGGTCGTCCTGGTCGGGGCCGTGGGGATAGTCTTGTCGGGCCTGGCCCGCGACTACCCGGCCGAGGCGATCCCGTCCGGCCGGATCTTCGGCGCCGCCGCGCTGATGTGGATGGGATCTCTCTTCGTGCTCGGGGTATCGTTGCTGGCCTCCACCATCTTCAGGAATGTTCTATTGACCATCCTCGCCGCCGCCGGGACCGTGTACCTGTTCCACACCGGTCCCGACCTCGTGCGGGCGATCGTGGAGATGTTCTTCTGGACCGAGCCTAGCTACACGCGACCCTGGCGGGAGATAGACGCCTGGTACGATGCCATCGAGCGGTGGAGGATCTCCAACTACTGGGGCGGCTTCTACCCCTTCGCGGCCACCCGCACGACGATGCCGCGGAGCTTCCTCGTCTGCCTCCTCACCGCCGTGCCGCCGCTGCTCCTCGCCCTCTGGGTTTTCCGCCGGAAGGCATACTGACCCGTAGCTTGTAGACTCTCGTCGTGCGACGCGATGCGACGAGAGAAGCCGCAATCGCCGGCACAGGCGAAGCCGCAGGCCGCTCGGACGGACGCTTCGCCCCGAGCCCGACGGGACCGCTGCACGTCGGGAACCTGCGGACCGCGCTTCTGGCCTGGCTCTTCGCCCGCTCCGCCGGGGCACGGTTCTTGGTGCGCGTCGAAGACCTGGACCGCCCGCGGGTAAGGCCCGGCATCGAAGAGACACAACTGAACGACCTCACGGCCATTGGCCTCGACTGGGACGGCCCGGTGGTCCGCCAATCGGAAAGAGTCGGGCTGTACGAAGCCCCCGTCGCGCGGCTCGACGCCGAAGGTCTGCTCTACCCCTGCTACTGCACCCGCAGGGAGAACCGGGCCGCCGCCTCGGCCCCGCACGGCATCCCCGCCGCCGACCGCTACCCCGGGACCTGCCGCGAGCTCACGAAGGCCGGGCGCGCCGAACGCGAGGCCGCCGGACGGTCACCGGCCCTGCGGGTGCGGTCAGGCGAAGCGGTGGTCTCCTTCGAGGACCGGCTGCTCGGCCGTTGCGAGGAAGAGGTCGACGACTTCGTGGTGCGGCGCAACGACGGCGCGCACGCCTACCAGCTCGCCGTCGTCGTGGACGACGCGGATCAGGGCGTGGGCGAGGTCGTGCGCGGGGCGGACCTCGTCGACTCGACGCCGCGCCAGATCCTGCTCTGCCAAATGCTCGGACTTCAGACCCCCGGCCACGCCCACGTCCCGCTCGTCCTCGGCCCGGATGGCCAACGCCTTGCCAAACGCCATGGCGCCGTGACGCTCGCCGACTGCGCGTCCCGGGGAGAGAGGCCGGAGGAGGTCCTCGCCTGGATGGCCCGCTCGCTCGGCCTCGCGGAGCCCCGAGAGAAGCCGACCACCGCCGATCTGCTCGCGCGCTTCGACCCGGACCGGCTTCCGCGCGAGCCGACCGTCTGGTCGCCGGAGGGATAGACGGCGTCGGAGAACTCTATGGTAAGTTGTCTCCGCGGCGGACCGTGGCGGACGAGCTTTTCGATCGAGTAGGAGGCCCGATGGACGTGTCTCGGGGGTTGGACGGGTTGCAGGCGGAGATCAAAGACAGCTTCGGGGAGAAGATGGTCGTCCTGCGCCGGGACATCCACCGCGAGCCGGAGCTCCAGTTCGACACGGAGAAGACCGCCGAGAAGGTGATCTCCGCCCTCGACGGGTTGCCGCTGGAGATAGAGACGGGCGTCGCGGAGAACGGGATCGTGGCGACCCTCGAAGGCGGGGGCGACGGGCCGACGGTCGGGCTTCGGGCGGACATGGACGCGCTGCCCATCCTGGAGGAGACTGGACTGCCCTTCGCCTCCGAGGTCGAGGGCAAGATGCACGCCTGCGGCCACGACGGTCACACGGCCATGCTCGTCGGCGCGGCGCACGCCTTGTCCGAGAGGCGGGATTCCTTGCGAGGGACCGTGAAGTTCTTCTTTCAGCCCGCGGAGGAGGGTGGAGGAGGCGGCAAGGTCATGGTCGACGAAGGCGCGGCGGATGGCGTGGGATCCGTCTTCGCTCTGCACCTGTGGCCCGGGCTGCCGTTCGGGACCGTGGCGACGAAGGCCGGCCCGATCATGGCCGCCGCCGACGCTTTCGAGATGGAGGTTCGGGGCACCGGGGGCCACGGCGCGATGCCGCACCTCGCCGCCGACGCCGTCGTGATCTCCGCGCACGTCGTAACGGCCCTCCAGACCGTCGTCTCCCGCGAGGTGGACCCCGTCGAGCCTGCCGTCCTGACGGTCGGGGAGATCGGCGCCGGCACCGCCTTCAACATCATCCCCGAGACCGCCCGCATCGGCGGAACCGTCCGCACCCTCAACAGAGAACTCCGCGAAAAGATGCCCGAAAGAATAGAGGCCATGGCCCGCGGCGTCGCCCGAGGAATGCGCGGCGACGCCGACCTCGACTACCGCTTCTCCTACCCCGTAACGAACAACGACGAAAAGGCGGCGAAACAGGCCCTCACCACGGCCGGATCCCTCTTCGGCAAAGAGTCCGTCCTCGAACTCCCGAACCCCTCGATGGGCGCAGAAGATTTCTCCTACTTCCTGGAAAAGATACCCGGCGCCTTCGTCTGGCTCGGCGTCGGCGAAGACGTCTCCGGCCTCCACACGCCCCAGTTCGCCTTCGACGAAGGCATACTGCCCCGCGGCGCGGCGCTGCTAACGGCGCTAGCGCTCGAGTCATCGGCGTAATTCCGAGAGTCGGGACTCGGAAGTCTAGAGTCGCAAACCCCGCCGCACGGAACGCGGTATGCACGATTCCCGCGTGCCTTGTAGGGGAG
>CAXUFZ010000367.1:0-3468 GCA_964250345.1 uncultured Rubrobacteraceae bacterium | reverse complement strand
GGGCGGGTGGGGATGAGATCTACGGCGGCGACGGCGCGGACGATGTGCTGGCCGGCACCGGCGACGACTTCGTCGAGACGAAGGACGGGGCGGTGGACCTCGTCGGCTGCGGCCCCGGCCGGGACTCCGCCAGCGTCGACCCCACCGACCGCGTCTCCCCCGACTGCGAGGCCGTCTACCCGGGGTAGGCGCAAAGCCTCGTGACGGCGACCCCAAGGGCCTGTTCGGCCCGACCACCGAAGATCGAACCAGAGGCCGCGCCTCCGGCAAGCCGGCGTGAACGCCGCCGGCGGATGTCTCCGGCCCCCGAAACCTTTAGGCTACGAACCGCCGCGTCGCGGACGCGGCACGAAGGACCGGTGAGAGGATCGCACCCGTTTGCAGGAGTCTCCGCCGTCGTTGCTTTGGCAAACGGCGGCGTCCCGCGCGGGAGGTCCCCGATCTAGGAGGACGGTGTCGAAGAAAACCAGTCTCGCGCAGCGCGCGCGCTCACCGGAGGCCCTCATCGTGCCGGCGGGCCTCGCGGCCCTGCTGGTACTCCGGCCCCTGCGAGGCATCCTCGAACCGCTGCCCGGCGTCCTCTACGTCGCCGCCCTCGCGCTGTTCCTAACGCCCGGGTTGCTGCTCGGGCGCTGGTTTCTGGGAGCGTATTTTCCGGGGGTCTCGGTCCTGCCGGTGGCGTTCGTGCTGAGCGCGGGCCTCTTCGGGATGCTGGGCGTACCCGTGCTTATGGCGCACGGGGACCTCGACCTGTACCTCGCGATCTGCGGAGCGGTTATCGCCGCGTTCCTCGCCGCGGGCGCCGTCGTGGCGTTCGTCCGCGGCCGTCCCGTTGGAAGATTGCCGCTCCCGGAGGAGAAGGTTCACCGCTGGCTCTGGCTGCCGTTCGTGGCGGCGGGAGCCGTGCTGGCTTACGCGTCGCGGATGAGGGTTCCCCACTCGTACAACGACATGTGGGTCTATCTTGCGTACGTGCGGGGGTTCGTGGGCACGGACCGGCTCGCCGCCTTCGAGCCGTATTTTGGGAACGAGACGGGCGCGTCGCGCGTCAGGATCAACGGCTGGCTGCTGGAGCAGGCCGCCCTCTCGCGGGTCTCTGGCATAGACCCCGTGGACCTCGTCCTGCGCTACCTGAACCCGACGGTCGTCGTCCTCGCGTTGCTCGCCGCCTACGCCCTGACGCGGCTCTTGCTGAAGAGCGAGGCCGCGGCGCTCGTGGCCGGGACGCTTTACGCGTTTTTCTTCCTCTTCCACTTCGGGCCCACGATCTTCGCCTTCGGCGGGGAGCTCATAACCCGCGCCGCCGAAGACAAGTTCTGCGCGCGCTTCCTGTTCCTGCCCGTCTCGCTTGGCCTCGCCTACGCTTTTCTGGAGGGACGACGGCTCCGCTACCTGCTCTTCTTCTCGTTCGTGTGCTGGTCGGTGGTCGCCGTGCATCCGGCGGGGTTGGCGATCATCGGCCTCTCCGTGACCGGCTTCGGCCTCGCCCAACTGGCGGTGAGTTGGCGGGACCTGGCCGTCTGGAGGTCGGTCGTCCTCCTCGGGGCTGCGCTCCTGAGCATCCTCGTCCTGCCGCTGCTGTTCGTCGTGGCGACGGGTGAGCCCCTCTCGACGGTGCTCAAGGGCTCGGACATAAACGCCCACGACCCGGAGGTGCTCGCCAACGCGGTCTTCGTCCGGCCCGGGTGGGAGCGCATCCTCGTGCTCGGCGGCGGGTACTACATCATGCACCCCTCGCTGCTCTTGAACCCCACGATAGCGCTCGCCTACCTGATCGGGCTGCCCTTCCTGTTCTGGCGCGTCCGGGAGAGCCTCGCGGCCAGGCTGTTGCTCGGGGTCTTGCTGCTGGTGACGGCCGTGTGCTTCTTTCCGCCGCTCACCACGTTCGTCGGGGACAACGTGGTCCTTCCCGGCCAGATCTGGCGCCTCGCCTGGCCGATCCCGCTCGCGGCCCTCCTGACGGTCGGGTGGATGGCCTGGGAGGGAACCCTCCACGCCGGCAAGCTCTTGAGGGGGCGGGGCCGTCGGCCGACCCTGGCACCTTTCCTGCCGCTCGCGCTCGTCTGCGCGCTGGCCGTCGCGGCGGCGCCGGCGACCGTGGGCGGTATGAAGCGGGTGATGGACTCGCGGCAGGTCCCGGTGGCCGGCAGCTTTCCGCTAGACCCCGTCTTCCACTGGATGCGGGACAACGTGGACGAGCCAAGCGTCGTGTTCGCCCCGGAGCTTGAGAACACCATCATCCCCGCTTACTCGGCGGACGCGAACGTGGCGAGTTTGCGGGGGAACCTGATCCTCAGGATCCTGCCCGCCATCGAGGAACGGGTAGCGGGCAGGATAGAAGAACCAAAAGGCGCCCTCGACGTGAACAGGTTCTACTCCGGCCCCGCCCTCGCCGAAGGAATGCGCATCCTGCGCCGCTACGAGGCGGACTACGTCATGCTCCACGCGAACACCCCCCTCGACGAACAATTCCCCAACATCCCCGGCCTCACCCCCCAGAACGTCCCCGGCGAACGCTACAGCCTCTACAGGGTGGACCGCCAGGAACTGCCCGCGGAGACCGCGAGCCTCCCCGACGCGGACGGTCCCGATCCCCGGTGACGCGGCGGTAGTCGGCGTCGGGCGCGGTTTTATTGAGCGGGGCGTAGGATCAGGACGGCGTCGTTCTCGAAGACGGTATCGTACAGGTCCCGGCGCGGCTCGAAGAGCCTCCAGAAGGGCGTGACCGGGCGGTCCGGCATCTTCTTGTACAGGACGACGTAGCGGACGTCGTGTTTTTGGAGGAGGTGTTGCGTCTTGTCGCCGGCCGGGTGGTACATGACCCAGAGGGTATCCAGCAGGGGTTCGGGTCCCGAGGGGGGCATGTGCCTGGGGTCGGTAATGCCGCTTTGCGGGTAAGACTGGAGGGCCGAGTAGTGGCCCATCGCGAGCATCATGCGGCTCGGCACCTGATTCTCCTGCGGGCTGACCATGATATTCCCGCCCGCGTTGTGCCCGGCGAGCCATTCCCCGGCCTCGGCTATGCCGGGGGACATCAGGAGGTGGGGGCTCTCCCCGGTGGCCTGGTCGAGGCTCTGCGCCCCGCGCAGGCCCACGAGCGAGACCGCGAGGATCACGGCCAGCGAGGCCGCGAAGATCCCGAGCGCGGAGCCCCGCCGCTGGAGCAGCGTCCTGAGGAGGGCCGCGAGGGCGAGGGCGGCGAGCAGGGAGAGCGGGACGGAGAGGTCCCGGCCGAAGCGTTGGGGGAAGCCGCTGAGCGGGTCATGCTGCCCGCGAAGAGGACCATGACCCACGCCAGCAGCGTCGCGCGCGCGAGCGTCTCCGCAACACCCGGACGTCCTGCCGGACCCGCCGACAGCAGGAGGGCGCCGAGGAGCCCCAGCCAGGCGACGGGCTGGCCCAGGATCGCCCCGATCATGACCCCCAACCCGTAGGCCGGCTGCGAACCGAAGACGGTCCCCATTCCAG
>CAXUFZ010000366.1:2857-3476 GCA_964250345.1 uncultured Rubrobacteraceae bacterium | reverse complement strand
CCCCCCGAACCCTTGAGAGCCTCACGAAACCGCTACCCCACGGACCGCCGCCACCGCCCCGCCAACTATACACGCCCCGGAACGAAGCCTCAGGAAGATAGCGGCCTAAGAAGCCCGCCCCGCCCGCGCCGCGTCCAACGCCCGCCGGAAGACCTCGACCGGCTGGGCCCCGGAGAGCGCGTACCGGCCGTCGAACACGTAGAACGGCACGCCAGAGACGCCCAGCCTGCCGGCCTCCTCCTGGCTCGCCCGCACCTCCTCCACGCCGTCGTTTCCCACCAGATGTTCGCGGACGGCCGCGGCGTCGAGTCCCGCGCCTTCCGCCACATTCGCCAACTGTTCGTGGTCGTTGAGGTCCGCGCCGTCCGCGAAGTACGCCTCGAAGAGGGCGTTGGCTACGGGCCATTGCAGGCCTTGCGTGGCGGCCAACAGGATCAGGCGGTGCGCGTCCACCGTGTTGGGCGCGCTCGCGATGCGGTCGAAGTCGAAGCGGGCGCCGTCGGGCTCGCCGGCCGCCGCGACGCGGGCGAAGGCCGCCCGCATCCTCTCCCCGCCCCCGAACTTCTCCGCGGCGAACTCCCGCCACGGCAGCCCGCCCGCCGGCATCTCCGGCCTGAGC
>CAXUFZ010000366.1:0-2847 GCA_964250345.1 uncultured Rubrobacteraceae bacterium | reverse complement strand
CGCCCACGTCGAGGTCGGGCCTGTCCCGTAAGGCCCTTTCGAGCCGCTTCTCCCCGACGTAGCACCAGGGACAGACAACGTCGGAGAAGACGTCCACGTTCATCCGTTCTCCCTTCAGTAGCTGACCACGGGCATCTGCCGCAGGTGGTCGTCGGAGGACAACTGGTCCAGCATGAACTCCGCGAGATCGGCCCGGGAGATCCGGGTCCCGCTGTTCTTCCCCACGGGCCCAACCCGGTACTCGCCCCTCCTATCTCCCCCCGTAAGCCGCGGACCGCGCACGATCACCCACTCCAACCCGCTCCGCTTTACGACCTCCACGTGCCGCCGCGCGTCCTCCAGCACGTCGCGCTGCAACACCCCGAGCAAAAAGGCGAAGACCCTGTCCACAAACTTGGGCTCGTCGCCTTCGGCCCGCACCCCCGCGCCCGTCAGGCTGACGAGCCGCCGGACCCCATGATCCCGCATCGCGGCCACGATGTTCTCGGTGCCCCGCCTCTGTACGTCCCTCGGGGAACCCTTCGCGTGGCCGAGCGCGCTGACGACGGCGTCCTGCCCGGCGACCGCCCGTCCAACCGCTCCCGCGTCCAGGACGTCGCCCGACACCACGCGAAGCCGATCGTGCCCGTGTGGAACCCTCGACGAGTCCCGCGCGAAGGCCGTCACCTCGTACCCTCGGGCCAGGGCCTGCTCCACCACCGGCCTTCCCGTTCTGCCGGAACCCCCAATTACGACGATCTTCATCGCGCCACCCCTCTGTTTTCGGACCGGCGTACGAGGCCTGTTGCGTCCTACCCCGGAGCTTGCTAGACTAAACGGACAAACGTCCGGTAACAATGCTATCGGATGGGTGGGCGTCCGGCAAGAGCGCGCGGAGGGAAAACGTGGAACAGATGATGGGTGGGACGGCGGAGACGAGGAGGCGGGACGCGCGGGAGAACCGGCGACGGTTGCTCTCGGTCGCGCGAGACCTTTTCTCGGATAAGGGCGTGGACGAGGTTAGCATGCACGAGGTCGGGCGGGTGGCCGGCGTGGGTCAGGGGACGCTCTACCGGCATTTCGAGCACAAGGGGGCGTTGTGTTCGGCGTTGCTAGCGGAGGAGATCGAGGGTTTCGTCGACGAGATGCGGCAGAGGACCGGGGGGAGGGGAGCCGCGCTCGGGCGTCTGAAGTGGTTTCTGGGTCGGGTCGCGAGGTTCAACGAGGCGAACGGGGCGCTGCTAGGTGCTATCAGGGACGCCTCCGCGGGCGGTCGCCGCGTCGAACTCCACGGCAACCCGTTCTACGAGAGCCTCAGGGATACCGTCTTCGGGCTGCTCGACGAGGCCGACGGGAACGGGGAGATCCCGCCAGATCTCGATACCGAGTGCCTCGCCGATACCCTGCTCGCCGCGCTCAACATCGACCTGTACCTCTACCAGCGGCACCAGCTCGGGATGGAGCGTGAGCGCATCGTGGGCGCGTTGAGGTCGCTGCTGGACGGGCTCAGGACGTAGGTCGTCGCTGGCGCTCTTCCCAGTGAGTAGGGAATAGAGAGTAGTGAGTAGGGGAAATCGGTCGTGGGGTGTGAACTTGGCGGCGATGTGTCACGTGGGCCGGCATATAATCTTCCCGTGAGCTAGGAGGAGGTCTCGCGGTGGGTCGTCAGAGGGTGGAGCCCGGTCCGGGGCGGGAGTCTGTTTGGGACTATCCGCGTCCGCCGCGGATGGAGGACGTCGGGGAGAAGGTCAAGGTCGTCTTTGGCGGGGTGACGGTCGCCTATACCACGCGGGCGAAGCGGGTGCTGGAGACGAGCCATCCGCCCGTCTACTACGTGCCGCCTGGGGACATCCGGATGGAGCATCTCAGGCTCGCGGACGGCGCCTCTCTTTGCGAGTGGAAGGGGCGGGCCCGGTACTACGACCTCGTCACCGAAGAGCGGGTGGAGGAGCGGGCGGCGTGGTTCTATCCCGAGCCGACAGGGCCTTTCGTCGATCTCAAGGACTACGTGGCCTTCTACCCTTCGAGGATGGACGCTTGTTGGGTCGGCGGGGAGAAGGTCGAGGCGCAGGAGGGGGACTTCTACGGCGGCTGGGTGACGTCGAACGTCGTCGGGCCGTTCAAGGGCGCCCCCGGCACCTGGGGCTGGTAGGGAACCTTGGACCGGAAGGTGGCGGATCTCCGCACGGAGTACAAGCGCTCGGGGCTCCGCGAGCCCGACGCTCACCCGGACCCCGTCGAACAGTTTCGCCGCTGGTTCGACGAGGCCCTGGCCGCGGGACTGCACGAGCCGAACGCCATGACCGTCGCCACCGCCACGCCAGACGGCCGGCCCTCGGCCCGCGTCGTCTTGCTCAAGGGCTTTGACGAGCGTGGGTTCGTCTTCTACACGAACTACGAGGGGCGCAAGGGGCGAGAGTTGGGAGAGAATCCTGGCGTCGCGTTGCTTTTCTATTGGGGCGAATTGGAGCGGCAGGTCAGGATCGAGGGCCGCGCCCGCCGCGTCTCCGATGAAGAGTCCGACGCCTACTACGCCAGCCGCCCGCGCGGCAGCCGCCTCGGGGCGCTCGCCTCCGAGCAGAGCCGGCCCGTCGGCGGTAGAGAGGTGCTGGAAGAGCGGTTGGACGGACTCGAGGTCGAGTACGGGGGACGCGAGGTGCCGCGTCCGGCGTTCTGGGGCGGTTACCGGGTCGAGCCGGAGGTCTTCGAGTTCTGGCAGGGGCGGGAGAACCGGCTGCACGATCGGCTGGTCTATCGTCGGGACGGCGACGGCTGGAAGATAGGTCGTCTGCAGCCTTAGCCCCCGGGCCGGGCGCCGGGGGTCGCTGCCGCGCTGGCGCAGGCCCACCGCTCCGAGTGGGCCTTCGT
>CAXUFZ010000365.1:0-3481 GCA_964250345.1 uncultured Rubrobacteraceae bacterium | reverse complement strand
ATATCCTACCCTATGCCGCCCCCACCCTGTAGCTTGACAGACAGGATACGAAACTTGAAGGTGCGACACTCACATTTTATACTAGCAAGAACTTAGATCGTTATTTCACCTGTGGAGGTAGAGCGCGTGGGCAAAAGCATAGGCATAGACCTGGGGACCACTAACAGTTGCGTGGCTGTTCTGGAGGGTGGCGACCCGGCGGTCATAACGAACGCCGAGGGGGAGCGGACGACGCCCTCGGTCGTGGCGTTCGACAAGAGGAGCGGGGACCGGCTGGTCGGGCAGCTCGCGAGAAGGCAGGCCGTGACGAACCCGGACCGCACGATCTACTCGATCAAGCGCTTCATGGGCCGGCGTTTCAACGACATCAAGACCGAGGCCGGGCGCGTCGGGTACGACGTGGAGTCCGGCTCCGCCGGGGACATCCAGGTCAAGGTCGGCGAGAAGAACTACTCGGCGCCCGAGATCTCCGCGATGACCCTCCAGAAGCTCAAGAAGGACGCCGAGGACTACCTGGGCGACGAGGTGACCGATGCGGTCATCACCGTGCCCGCGTACTTCGAGGACGCGCAGCGCCAGGCGACCAAAGACGCCGGCAGGATCGCGGGCCTCAACGTCAAGCGGATCATCAACGAGCCGACCGCGGCGGCCCTCGCCTACGGCATGGACAAGGAAGAGGACCAGACGATCCTCGTCTTCGACCTGGGCGGCGGCACGTTTGACGTATCCATCCTGGAGCTCGGCGAGGGCGTCTTCGAGGTCAAGGCCACGAGCGGCAACAACCACCTCGGCGGCGACGACTTCGACGCGAAGGTCGTCGAGTGGATGGTCGCGGAGTTCAAGAAGGCCGAGGGCATAGACCTCTCGAAGGACAAGATGGCGGCCCAGCGGCTCATCGAGGCGGCCGAGAAGGCCAAGCGGGAGCTGTCTTCGACGACCAGCACCTCGATCAACCTCCCCTTCATCACGGCGGACCAGAACGGGCCGAAGCACATGGACCTGACGCTCTCTCGCGCCCAGTTCAACAACCTGACCGCCGACCTCGTGGAGGGCACGGCGGGTCCGGTCCGGCAGGCGATGGGCGACGCGGGCCTGCAGCAGGGTCAGGTCGACCAGGTCATCCTCGTCGGCGGCTCGACGCGGATACCCGCGGTGCAGGAGCAGGTCAAGGAGATCACGGGCAAGGAGCCCCACCGCGGCATCAACCCGGACGAGGTCGTCGCCATCGGCGCCGCGATCCAGGCCGGCGTGCTCGCGGGCGAGGTCAAGGACGTGCTGCTCCTCGACGTCACGCCCCTCTCCCTCGGCATCGAGACCAAGGGCGGGGTCTTCACCAAGCTGATCGAGCGGAACACGACTATACCTACGCGCAAGGGTGAGACTTTCACGACGGCCGACGACAACCAGGGTTCGGTCGAGATCAAGGTCTACCAGGGCGAGCGGGAGATAGCGGCGTACAACAAGCTGATCGGCAACTTCCAGCTCGTGGGTATTCCGCCGGCGCCGAGGGGTGTACCCCAGATCGAGGTCGCCTTCGACATCGACGCTAACGGCATCGTGAACGTCGGGGCGAAGGACCTGGGGACGGGCAAGGAGCAGAGGATCACGATCACAGCCTCGGGCGGCCTCTCCGACTCGGAGATCCAGCAGATGATGCAGGACGCCGAGTCGCACGCGGAGGAGGACCAGCGCCGCAAGGAGGAGGCGGACGTCCGCAACAACGCGGACAACCTCGTCTACTCGATCGAGCGTTCTTTGAAGGACGTCGACGGCAAGGTGGACCCGAACACGAAGCTGGAGATCGAGCAGGCCCTCAAGGAGGCCAAGGAGGCGCTCGCCGGCGGCGACCTCGAGGAGATCAAGACCAAGCAGGAGACCCTGGTGACCGCCTCCCACAAGCTCTCCGAGGCCCTCTACAGCCAGGCCCAGCAGGAGCAGGCCAGCACCTCCGAGGCCACCGACACCGACGACCTGGTCGAGGACGCCGAGGTGGTCGAGGATGAGGACGACCAAACGGGCGACCAGCAGCCGGACGGGGAGCGCAAGTAAGTTGTCCGAAGAGAGGCGCGACCCGAACCTGCCGGACGACGGGACCCCGGAGGAGCCTGGCCTCGCGGACGAGGACCAGGGCTCCCCGGTGGACCCCGAGATGGGCGACCCCATAGCCCCGGGAGAGACCGAGGCCATGCCCGAAGAGCCGGTGATCGAGGAAGAGCCGTCGGTCCCGCTGGCGGAGTTCGAGGCCGTCAGCCGGGAGCGCGACGAGTACCAGGATTCCCTGCTCCGCCAGAGGGCCGATTACGAGAACGCCCGCAAGCGTCAGGAGCGGCGCCTGGCCGAGATCTCCCGAAACGCATCGGAGAACCTGGTGAAGGAGCTCCTGCCTGTGCTGGATAATCTGGACCGCGCGCTGGAGTCCGGCGGGGACATCAGGGGCGGCGTGCAGGCGACCCGCGACCAGCTCGCCGACGTGCTGGGCAACGAAGGGCTGTTGCCGATCTCCGCCGACGGCCAGCCCTTCGACCCGAACGTCCACGAGGCCGTCATGGGCCAACCCTCAGAAGACCACGAAGACGGCACCGTCCTCCAGACCTTCCAGAAGGGCTACCTGCTAAACGGCAGGGCCGTGCGCCCGGCGAAGGTTGTGGTTGCGAAACAGGTATAGGATATGGAGACGAAAGACCTCTACAAGATCCTGGAGGTCTCCAAGGGCGCTTCGCAGGACGAGATCCGACGCTCCTACCGCCGCCTGGCCCGCAAGTACCACCCCGACGCCAACCCCGGAGACCAGAACGCCGAGGAACGCTTCAAGGGCATCCAACAGGCCTACGAGGTCCTCTCCAAACCCGAGAAACGCCGGGAATACGACGAGGGACCGCGCCAGTTCTTCGGCGCCGGAAACCCCGGACAGGGAAGCCCGGGCCAAGCAAACGCCGGCGGCGCCGAGTTCAGAAACTTCTCCGACCTCTCGGACCTCTTCGGCGGGTTCGGCAACCTCGGTGACGTCTTTGGCCAGGCGACCACCGGAGCCCGCCGCCAGCAGCAGACCCCGTCTAAAGGCGAGAACGTAAGCGTGAGCGTCAAGCTGAAGTTCAAGGATGCGCTGGAGGGTGTCACGACGCGTGTTGGGGTTCCGGCTGAGGAGGCGTGCGGGGACTGCGGCGGCGACGGGGCGGCCCCCGGGACCTCGCCGCGGACGTGCCCGGACTGCGGGGGGCGGGGGACGCAGAGCAGGGACCAGGGTCTGTTCGCGCTCTCGACGCCGTGCCGCGGTGCGGGGGTGACGGCAGGATCGTGGAGACCCCGTGCCCCAGATGCCGGGGCGACGGCCGGGTGCGGAGCGTCAAGCAGGTCAGGGTGCGGATACCGGCCGGGGCCAGGGATGGAATGAAGGTCAGGGTTCCGGGTAGGGGGAGTGCTGGGAGGAAGGGCGGTCCCGCCGGGGACTTGCTCGTGGTGACGAAGGTCGAGGAGCATCCCG
>CAXUFZ010000364.1:0-3497 GCA_964250345.1 uncultured Rubrobacteraceae bacterium | reverse complement strand
GCAGGAGGTTGGACCGCGCCCCTTCATCGGGCGACCAGGGGCCGCCTGAGGTGACCATCAGCTTCCCCACCCGCACCTTCAGGTCCGGCTCGCGCCAACGGGCCCTGATCCTCCTGGCCGGCGCGGTGCTCGTCCTCCTCCTGCTCGTCGGCGGCGTCTGGGCGCTGCTCGGCTCCGGCGGGGAAACAACGCAATCGTCGAACGGCGGTTCCAACGAACAGAGACAGGCCGCCGCCGCGGGCCAGCCCGAGGAGGAAGCCAACCAACCGTCGGAACAGGAGCCCGCCAACGAGCCGGCGGGGAGTGCTTCCGAAGGCGGCTCCGGGGGAGGCGCCGGCGGCGCGGCGGAGAGCGAGGCCCCTGCGCCGTCGCTGGGGCAGGCCCGGCAGGCGGTCTTCGACCTCTACGTAGACATGTCGTACCGGGAGGTCCAGACCACCTGGAACGCGCTCTCCTCGCGCCTGCAGAACGAGCTGGGTTCCCCGCGAGAGTGGGCGCGGCAGGAGCGGATCTACACGTTCACCTACATGGAGTACACCCAGGTTCCGCAGGCCGAGGCCGCCGGGGACGAGGCGAGGGTCGGCTTCGAGGCACGGCTCGACCGCGAGGAGGGGTCCGAGATCCTCTCAGGCACCTGGGTGTGCGTCAACGAGGACGGGGAGTGGAAGCTGGACCGCCTGGAGAACGAGCAGTCCACGCCCTCTTAGCCGTCCCGCCAGGGCCCTTCTTCGGCAGCGGCGGGGTCGTGCCATATAATCAACCGCGTGAGAAAGCTTGCCGACAGGTTCATCTTGGAGCGCGAGGTCGGGTCGGGTGGCATGGCGCGCGTCTTTCTGGGGCGCGACGAGGTGCTCGACCGGCCCGTGGCCGTCAAGGTGCTCAAGCCCATGCACGGGGAGACGGACATAGGCATCCGCTTCCGGCGCGAGGGCCGCACGGCCGCCCGTCTCGCCCACCCGAACATCGTGCAGGTCTACGACGCGGGGGAGGCTGAGCTCGACGACAGGGAGGCCTCCTACATCGTCATGGAGTACCTCTCCGGCGGGGATCTCAAAGAAACGATCGACGCGAAGGGCAAGCTGCCCGGACCTGAATTGTCCAGGATCGGGGCCGAGGTCTGCTCGGGCCTGGCACACGCCCACGGGCGGGGCGTCGTCCACCGCGACATAAAGCCGCACAACATCCTGCTCGACGACAAGGGCCGGGCCAAGGTCTCGGACTTCGGCATAGCCCGGGCCCTGGACACCACGCAGGCCACGCGGACCGGCGCCTACCTCGGCACCGCGCTCTACTCCTCGCCCGAGCAACTCCAGGGGCACAAGGTCACGCCCAAGGCCGACGTCTACGCGCTCGGCGCCACGATGTACCAGGCCGCCACCGGCGAGCCGCTCTTCACCGGCAGCCCCATCGAGATCGCCAGCCAGCACGTCTCCAAACCCCCCGAGCCCCCCAGCCAGCGCGACCCGGACCTGGACCTCGACGGGGACCTCGAAGCCCTGATCCTGGCCTGCCTGGCCAAGAACGCCGCCGACCGCCCGACCGCCGAACAGGCCGGCTCCCGTTTCGCGGAAGTAACGGCCGTCCCCGTCACAGACTCGGAGCCGGAACCCACACCGACGCCACCTCCACCGCGAACCAAACGCCCCCGTCCCGCCCCCACGAGAGCTTCCTCCGGCGGTAGGGTCCAGCGGCGTAATCGATTCCCCGGCATTCTGACCGGTGTCGCGCTCCTGGCCGTGCTCGGCGTGGTCGGGCTGCTGGCGGCGCCAAGCCTGTTCTCGCAGAGCGGCAACACCACTCAGGGCAGCCCGTCCCAGAACGAGCAGGCCGCCGCAGGGTCGGACGGCGGTGGGCAGGCTTCGCGGGGAGATCGGGCGGGCGACGAAGTTGGATCGGACGGGGGGAACAGCGGTGGCAACCAGAACCCGCAGGCTGCGGCCGAGCCGACAACGAGCGATACTTCCTCGGGCACCGGGACGTCTTCCGAGCCCGCGGGCAATGGAAATTCCGAGAGCGATCAGCAGGACCAGACGGAACAGGTCAGTCGACAAGGTCCGAGCGGGCTCACGGAAGATGCCGCCGTGCAGACGGTGGAGGATCATTACGAAGTAGCCGCTAGCGACAACTATCGAGACGCTTGGGATTTCTTGTCTTCGCGTTATCAGCAAGACATTGGCTCGCAAGGTCTCTGGGTCAACCAATTCAGTACGTTAGAAGAGGTGGAGTACACTCAAGGTCCCACGGCGCGGGTCACGGAAGACACCGCCACGGTCTCTTTTAGTACTCGCGCCCAACACACAGGCTTCGTGGACAGAGTAAACGGCGCAGTCGCGTACCTCGTCCGGGAGAACGGCGAATGGAAGATAGATAGCCTAGAAGCATAGCCTCACACGATCTACGGAAGGGACGCACTCTGAAAACCGCACTTACAGCACTGGTGTCAGCCATCATTGGGGGGCTGGTCACGGCGCTCTTCTTGCTCGCCGGATTGTCGGGCGCCCTGGGCGGCGGGTCCGTTCCGGGTACTTCGGACGGCGAGGACACGGGGGACGTGACCATAAAGCAGGCGCCGGCCCCCAGCGCGTCTTCGGAGGCCGTGGCGGAGGACGGCGGGGTGTCGGTGCGCGAGGTGTACCGGCAGGACGGGCCTGGCGTGGTCAGCGTGGACGTGGCCTCGGACGAGCGCGGGCCGGGCGGGGGCTCGGGATTCGTGCTGGATGAGGAGGGGCACATCGTCACCAACCAGCACGTCGTGGACGGGGCGGAGGAGATCTCCGTCAGGTTCGCCGGCGGCGACCGGGAGTCGGCGGAACTGGTCGGGGAGGACCCCTCGACCGACGTGGCCGTGATCCAGGTGGACGCGCCGGAGAGCCGGCTTCGGCCGCTGACGCTCGGGGACTCGGAGGCCCTCGGGGTGGGGGAGCCCGTCATCGCCATCGGCAACCCCTTGGGCGTGGGCATCAGCGTGACCACCGGGATCGTGAGCGGCCTCGGGCGGCCCATCGAGGCCCCGAACGATTTCACCATAAACGACGCCGTCCAGACCGACGCGGCGATAAGCTCCGGCAACTCGGGCGGGCCGCTGCTGGACTCGCGCGGGACGGTCATCGGGATCAACTCTCAGGTCGCCGACGCGGGGAGTTCGGGCGTGGCGCAGGGCGTCGGCTTCGCCGTCCCGGTCAACACCGTGAGGGACGTGGTCGAGGAGCTCATAACCACCGGCGAGGTCGAGCACGGCTTCGTCGGGATCACGATGTTCGAGCTTAGCATCGACGAGTTGGCCGCCTTCACCGGCCTCCCCCCGGAGGAGCTGAACGACCGCTACGACTTCCCGCCCAACGGCGCGATCGTCAGCGAGGTCACGTCCGGTGGCCCGGCCGACGACGCGGACATCCAGGGTGCCGAGGACGAAGAGACCATCGAGGAGCTCGGCATCAGCGTGCCTACCGGCGGTGACGTCATCACGGGGGTTGGTGGGGAGGAAATCTCCACCTCCG
>CAXUFZ010000363.1:0-3511 GCA_964250345.1 uncultured Rubrobacteraceae bacterium | reverse complement strand
CGAAGTTCGTCTGATACGGGGCGGAGCGGCGGGTCATATTGGTCGGGCCCTGGACCTCGGCAAACCAGTTCCAATTGTGGTGGGCGAAGAGCATGTGTCCCGGCCAGGTGCCGGGGAGACGTTCGGAGAGCGTCACCGAGAGGTCCACGACCCTCGTCGCGGCGAGGCCTGTTCTATCGAGGTCCATCGCGCCCTCCTAGAACGCTTCCAGACGGCCTTCGGCGTCGAAGCGGAGGTCTTCCGGGTCCGAGACGACCTCGGCGTCTGACCCCGCTAGCGCCTCTTCGACGAGGTTCTCTGAGACGTAGAGGTGTTCGAGGTGGAGCGTGTTGGGGATGCGGACGAAGCGGGTCTCCCCCGGCGGGACGCCCCAGTTGCAGCGGACGGCGGTTTCGAGGGCTTCTTTGTCGTTGGCGAGGACCATGGGGACCTTGGCGCGTTCGACGAAGGTGCTGGTTACGACGTTGGCGTTCATGGCGCCGCGGTCGATCCGGCCGGCCAGGCGCTCCGTCGTCAGGTCGGCCAGGCCGACGCCGAGGGCGTTGCCGTGGGACTCCTCGCTGACGTCGCCGACTATGAGGTACTTTACGTCCGGGCTCTCGGGCTCCTCGACGCCCAAGATGCGGAAGCGCCCGATCACGTTGGTGTCCATCCCCGTCCCCGAGTAGTTCTTGCCGAGCGCGTCCACGTACAGGACGTCTATGTCGGAGACGGGAAGCCCGGGCATTATCTCCATGTACTCGCGCAACAACTCGCGCTCGCGCCGGGGCACGTCGCCGGGCGGTATGGCCTCGATGACCGCCGGCTCATCGTAGGCGTTCTCGACGATGCCGAGGCCGAAGAGGACGTGCCCGGAGTCGAAGACCTCTTCCCCGACCTCGACCATGAAGTCCTTGATGCCCTCGACGCCGTAGCCGTGCAGGGCGAGGGCCTGGGCGTGCTTGCCGAGGCCGATGGAGGCCATCTTCAGCAGGCCGCTCTCGACGTCCGAGCGGAAGTCGGTGTGCGCCTTTATTCTGTTGACGACCACCACGCCGTCGGCCTCCGAGGCGATCCTGTCCATAAACACCGGGATGCCCCGGTCGGTCTCCCCGATCTCGACCGTCTCCATCGAGGACCGGATGGGGGCGCTGCAAGACTCCTCCGTGACGCCGAGGCTCCGCAAAATTTCGACCTGCCCCTCCGCCGTCGCCCCGCCGTGACTGCCCATCGCCGGCACGATGAAAGGCTCGGCCTTCAGTTCTTTGAGGCTTTCTACGACGGAACGTAGGATCTCGTCTATAAACGCGATGCCGCGGCTGCCGGCCGTGACCGCCACGCTCATCCCGGGCCTGACGGTGGACGCTATGTCTTCTTTTTCGAGCTGCTCTTGAACCGCTTCTTCCACGTTTTCGACGCGCGGTCGGGGGAACTTCTGGCGGATCTTGACGACCTTCGGGAAGTTCATCGTGGGGCTCCTCCGTTCTGCAACTCCGTGAAAAATCGTGAGATCTCCCTGTTCGCCAGTTCGGGCCGCTCGTAGTGGACGAAGTGGCCGGCGTTCCGGGCAGGTTCCACGGCGTAGTCCGAGAAGTAGTCGCCCAGCCGGTCGGACCACTCGATCTTCAGTACGGGATCTTCCTCTCCCCACAGAAAGTACGCGGAGACCTCTATCTTCGGGAGATCCGGGGTCTCGCCCCGCATCGCGGCCATCCTGGCGGCGCTGGCGGCGACGTACCAGTCGAAGCCGCCCTGCAGGTTGCCCGGCTTCGTGAAGTTGTCCACCCAGGCGTCGAGGTCCCCGTCGAAGAGGCCCGGACGATGCGCCCAGTGATCGAGGAAGTGGCGGATGTAGAGCTTGCACGTCTCCCTGTCGCGGCCGACCAGGGCAGCGGCCCACGGCTGCTGGTTGAAGGTCTGGTACCAGATCTCCCGCACGCTCCCCGGCTCCAGCCAACGACGCCCGATCCCCGGATAACCGCAGTTGAGGAAGAACAGACCGGCCACGCTCTCCGGGTACTTCCGCGCGAATCCTTGGGCGACGTAGGAACCGACATCGTGGCTGACGATGCCGAACCGACCGATCCCGAGCGCCCCGACGAGCGACCGCAAATCCTCTACCATAAGGTCGACCAGCCCGCCGGGCGGGTCAGGCAACCCCGGCTTCTCCGTGTCGCCGAACCCGCGCAGGTCCGGCGCGATCACGTCGAAGCCCTCCGCGAGAGCCGGTATGTTCTTACGCCACACGAACCAGAACTCGGGCCAGCCGTGCAAGAGCACGAGCGGCAACCCGGAACCGCTTCTCACGTAGTGCACGTCCAGGCCGTTGACCTCGACGCGGTGGTGTTGCCAGGCTTCTTCCGCAAGGGCCACGTTCTATCCTTTCTCCGCCCGCTCTTCGGCGCCGGCCAAAGTTCGGGCGAGGTCGAGGGCGGCCTTCATGCTGGCGTGGTCGGCCTCGCCGGTGCCGGCGATGTCGAAGGCGGTGCCGTGGTCCACGCTGGTGCGGAAGAACGGCAGCCCGACCGTGACGTTCACGCCGGTATCGAAGCCCATGAGTTTTATGGGAATGTGCCCCTGATCGTGGTACTGGACGACGACGACGTCGAAGCGGCCTTGCCGGGCGCGCATCATCACCGTGTCGGGCGCCCACGGGCCGCTGGCGTCGATGTCTTCTTCCATGGCGGCCTCCACGGCGGGCCTTATCCTCTCCATGTCTTCCGTGCCAAAAAGGCCGTTCTCGCCGGCGTGGGGGTTGAGGCCCGCGACGGCGACCCGGGGGCTCTCCACGCCGAGCTTTCTCAGGGACTCGTGGGCGAGGCGGATGACGGCGAGCTCACGCTCGGGCTGGACGCGTTCGACGGCTTCTTTGAGGGAGACGTGCGTGCTTACGTGGATGACCTTGAGCTCTTCGGTGACGAGCATCATGGCGTAGTCTTCGGTGCCGGTGAGGTCGGCCAGGATCTCGGTGTGCCCCGGGTACTCGTGGCCCGCGAGGTGCATCGCCTCTTTGTTCAGCGGCGCGGTCGCTATGGCGGCGACCCGTCCCTCGCTCGCGAGGTTCGTCGCCCCCTTCACGTACCGGAACGCCGCGTCCCCGGCCCGGGGGTCGAGTTCTCCGAAGGGAAGATCCTCGGGCAGTTCTCCCACCTGGATCACGTCCGCCGTCCCCGGCTCGAAGGTGGCGTCTTCGGGCCCCGCGACGGCGTTGACGCGGAGCGGCAGGTCGAGGAGGCGGGCGGCGCGGACGAGCATCCTGGCGTCGCCGACGACTAGGGCGCGGTTGTGGTCGTGGAAGGCGGGGTCGGCGAAGGTTTTGGCGACGATCTCGGGCCCGATGCCGGCCGGGTCGCCCATCGTCACGGCTATGGGTGGCGGCGTCACTCTGTCTCCCTTTCCCGCAAAAACTTCACGGCCGCTACGAGTGTACCCGGTCCCCCGAAGGCGCCGGCCTTGGTCACGACGGGGTAGGGCCTCGGGCCGATCAGGGCTCCCACCGGGACCCCGGCCTCGACCTCGCCCTCCAGCCGGA
>CAXUFZ010000362.1:0-3532 GCA_964250345.1 uncultured Rubrobacteraceae bacterium | reverse complement strand
GCGGTGATCGTGGGTCTGCTGCCGGCGGCGACGGCTGTGATGGCGGTCTTGAGGGCGGGGGAGCGGCCGTCGCGGGCGTTCTGGGGGGCGTGCGCGTTCGGGCTGTTCGCCGTCTTGCTGTTCGCCGTCTCGCAGGGGGCCGGGCTGGTGCCGGACCGGGGGCACCTCCTGGTGCTGCTCGCGGTCTTCTCGTGCGCCCTGGGCTACGCGGAGGGCGGGGCCTTGGCCCAGGAGATCGGCGGTTGGCGCGTGATCTCCTGGTCGCTCGTGATCTTCGCGCCGTTCCTGGCACCGTTCGTGGCCTGGTCGGTCTTCGGGCCCGGGGGTGCGGGCCTGGGCGAAGCCGGTCCGGCCGCGTGGGCGTGCTTCGCCTACGTCTCTGTGGTGAGCATGTTCCTGGGCTTCTTCGCCTGGTACAGGGGCCTGGCGGAGGGGGGCGTGGCGCGCGTCGGGCAGGTCCAGCTCTCCCAACCCGTCCTCACGCTCCTCTGGTCAGCCCTGCTGCTCGGGGAGCGGGTCGGGCCGCTGACCGCCCTGTGCGCCGCGCTGGTCCTCGCGAGCGTCGCCGTCGGCCAGAGGACGAGGGTCAAGAAGGGCGGCGCCCCGGGCGGGACCGGGGGCAAAGAAGCCGCCCCCGCGGGCGAGGCTCGGAAGCAATAGGGCGCGTCCGAAGGCGACGCGGTGTGAATGCACCCGGCCCGGTGCTACCCACGATCCGACACCAACCCGTAGGCGGGACGCCGCGGATGGCGACGCTACCGTGCTACGATCCTCGCGTTCCGGCAACCCGCGACGGTACGACGAGAGGAACGGATGCCCCCCACCCGCGTGGTCCTCGACTGCGACACGGCGAACGAGATCGACGACCAGTTCGCCATTGCCCACGCCCTCGGCCTGCCCGAAGGCGTCCTCGACGTGCGGGCCGTGATCTCCACGCACAACACCACCGCCCACGGCCCGGCCTCCCGGGACATGTACCAGGACGAGGCCGAGCGCGTCGTCTCCCTCTGCGGCGTCAACGTGCCGTGCATCACGGGCGCCGACCGCCCCATGGAGAGCCGCGCCGAGCCCGTGCCGAGCTCGGGCCTCGAGTTCCTCATAGACGAGGCCCGCCAGGGTCCCATCACCGTCATCGCCACCGGACCGGCGACCGACGTCGCCTCGCTCCTCATCGCCGAGCCGGACCTGCGCGGGAACGTCCGCGTCGTATGGCTCGGAGGGTTCGGGGACCGGGAGAGCTACGAGGTTCCGCAGAACAAGGCGGGCGAGCTCAACGGCCGGGCGGACATCGCGGCGTGGCGGGTCCTGTTCGAGGAGGAGGACGTGGACCTTCTGCACGTCCCCGGCTGGCCGGCGGCGGCCAAGATCTCGGTGCCGGCCGCGTCCTTCGCGGAGCAGGTGCGGTCCCTCGGAAATCCTATCTCCTCGTACCTGGCCGAGATACTGGAGCTGTGGGTCGCCGAATACGACGGCCCCCTTGACCGGGAGGGGGAGAAGATCCTCTGGGACGTCGCCTGCGTCGCCGCCGTCGCCGACCCGGGCTCCGTGGCCGTCGAGAGCCGGGCGCTGCCGACCCTCGACGCCGCCGCGGCCCACGACTACTCGCTCCCCGGCCGGGAGGTGGACACGGTGGTCGGTCTGGACCCTGGCGAGGTGTTGCGCGGCATGACGGGGGCGCTCGGGCGTCACCCGCAGGGGACGCAACCCTGATCCGGGCCCGACCCGGCGGCGTAGACCGGGGCGTGTAAAGCCACCAAGATAAAACCGGCCCCGCCCGGGTAGAACGGAAGACACATGCCCGCTCCCAAGAACAGAAACGTTTCTCTCCTCGTCCTGCTTGCGCTAGCTGTTCTCGCCTCCTGCGGCGGAGCCGGCACGACGGGCTCTTCCGGCGAAGACCGGCCCTTCCCCGAGCTCGAGGAACAGGCCCGGGGTACGGAGGTAAACCTCGCCATGTACGGCGGGGACGACGCGATCAACGCCTACGTGGACGACTACGTTATCCCGGAGCTGAGAGAGAAGCACGGCATAGAGCTGACCCGCACGCCCCTCACGGACACCGCCGACGCGGTCAACAAGCTGCTCAACGAGCGGCAGGCCGGCGAGGACGAGGGCACGATCGACCTCGTCTGGATCAACGGCGAGAACTTCGCCACCGGCGCCGACGCGGGCCTCTGGTACGGCCCCTGGGCCGAACAACTCCCGAACGCGAAGTACATAGACTGGAACAGCCCCTCCATCAACCGCGACTTCGGCTACCCCGTCGAGGGCCGCGAGGCGCCCTGGGGCAAGGCCCAATTCGTCATGATCCACGACTCAGACAAAGTCCAAGACCCGCCACGCACGATGGACGAGCTGCGCGAGTGGACGGAGGACAACCCCGGCCGCTTCGCCTACCCCGCCCCCCCGGACTTCACCGGCAACGCTTTTATAGAGCAGGTCTTCTACGGCGTCACCGAGCAAGTCGAGCCCTACCAGAAGCCCTTCGACCAGGGGACCTTCGACGAGCAGGCGCCGAAGCTCTACGATTTCCTGAACGGCATCGAGCCCAACCTGTGGCGCGGGGGCGAGACGTACCCGGAGACCTCGGCGCGGCTGGACGAGCTCTACCAGAACGGCGAGGTCTGGCTGACTATGAGCTACAACCCGCAGCTCGCCCAGCGCCAGGTGAATAAGGGCCTCTTCCCCGAGGGTACCCGCTCCTACCTGCTCGAAGGCGGGACCCTGAGCAACACCCACTACCTCGCCATCCCCTTCAACAGCCCGAACAAGGCCGGCGCCCAGGTCGCGGCGAACTTCCTGGAGAGCCCCGAGGCCCAGATACGGAAGCAGGACCCGAACGGCTGGGGCGACCCGACGGCCCTGAACGTCGACCGGCTGCCGGAGGACTTGCAAAGAGAGTTCGCCGCGCCGGAGGGCGAGGCCGTGCTGCCGACCCGGGTGCTGCAGGAGAACCGCGTGCCCGAGGCCAGGACGGAGTGGCTGCTGGAGCTCGAGGAGGGCTGGCAGGAACGGGTCCTGGAGGACTAGCGCTTGGGCGGACGGTTCAAGATCGCGCTGCTCCTGGCCCCGGCGGTCGTCGTCATCGGGGCGCTCTTCGTCTGGGGGCTCGGCGTCGCCCTCGTGCAGAGCCTCGGCTACGTGCCGGCCATCGGAATGACGGAGCCCAGTCTTGAGGCGTACCGCGGGCTACTGGCCGACGACAGCCTACGCGACTCGTTGCTCCTGACGTTCTACGTCGCCGGGACCTCGACCGGGATCTCGACGGTGCTGGCCGTGCTCGCCGCGCTCGCGCTCCGGCGCTCGAACGGGCGGGTCTCCGCCGTGGTCTTCCAGTTGCCGATCACCATTCCTCACCTCGTCGCCGCCGTGGGGATAGCGCTCGTCGTGGGGCAGACGGGGCTCGGGGCGCGGCTGGCGGCGGCGTTCGGCCTGATCGGGGAGCCGGGGGAGTTTCCGGCCCTGCTCTACGACCGCTACTCGCTCGGCATCATCCTGACCTACGTGTGGATGGAGGTGCCTTTCATAGCTC
>CAXUFZ010000361.1:0-3532 GCA_964250345.1 uncultured Rubrobacteraceae bacterium | reverse complement strand
TTGCCCGCCCCCCGGCTGGCGACGACCACGCCGACGTTCCCCGCCGGCCGCTCCGCCGCCTCAGACCCGCGGGCCCTGACCTGCGCCTCCATGTCCTCTATCTTGACGCGCGCGAGGCGGCCGAACGTCCCGGCGTAGGAGAGCGCCCCGCCAGGGTCCTGGGTGTGGACGTGCACGTTGACCGTGTCCTCGTCCGCGATGACGAGCACGCTCTTTCCCGAAGAGTAGACAAAGTCCTCAAACTCGTCCGCGTCCCCCGAAAAACCCGTGACGACGAACTGCGTGCAGTAGCCCCAGGCCTCGTCTTCGGCGTGGATCGCCGTCAGATCCGGCGCGGCGTCTCCGTCCTCGGGATCCACCTCGATCTCCTCGCCCGTCACCGCGGCGTAGAAGCCGTCCAGGATCACCGCGACCGCCAGCCCTCCGGCGTCCACGACGCCGGCATCCCGCAGAACGGGGAGCAACTCGGGCGTCCGCCGGACGGACTCGTGCGCGGCCCGCGCCGCGGCCCGGATGACGGCGGGAAGGTCGCCGCCTTCGACCGCAGCCTCCGCGGCGCGGGCGGCGTCCTTTATGACGGTAAGCATGGTCCCTTCGACGGGCTCGCGGACGGAGGCGTAGGCCCTTTCGCGGGCCCCGTCCGTGGCGGCGGCGAAGGTCGCAGCGTCGAGGGTTCCGCTCCGGGCGACGACGTCGCAGGCGCCCCGGATCATCTGCGAGAGGATCACGCCGGAGTTGCCCCTGGCCCCCATGAGCGCGGCCCGGGCCACGGCCTTGCTGGCCTCCTCCGGGCTGGCGTACCGCTGTTCGGCGACGTCCTTGAGGGTGCTCTCCAGCGTGAGGAGCATGTTGGTGCCGGTGTCGCCGTCTGGGACGGGGTAGACGTTGAGGGCGTTGATCCTGGCGACCTGGGCCTTGAGCGCCGCGTGCGCCGCCGCCCCCAGAGAGGCCACCTTTACCGCCATTGCATCCCGCCCACCTTGTCGTCTTTCACGCTTCCCCCGACGTTCTCGGCCCCGGCGAGCCCGCCGGCTCCCCGCGTTGGCCGTCCGAAACATTCTGGTACAATCACCGCCCGACGCCAGGAGATGGCCCGCAAGCGGCCCCCCTTGGGTCCCCAAATTCGACCGGAATACTAGCACAGGAGAAATCGAAGTGGCGAAGGTCTGTTATTCCTGCGGAAAGAAGCCCGAGTACGGCAACGCGCGCAGCCACTCCCTCCGCGCGACCCGCCGCCGCTGGAACCCGAACCTCCAGAAGGTCCGCATCCAGGAGGGGCCCTCCACCAAGCGCGTCTGGACCTGCACCTCGTGCCTGAAGGCTTTCAAGGTGCAGAAGGCCGTGGCGAAGGTCTCGCCCGCCAGCGCCTAGCGCAAAACAACCGCAACGGCATAGAACCCACCCGGTAGGGGCGCTTCGCGAAGCGCCCCTACAACGTTTCGCCGACCACCACGCGACGCCCCGCTGTTCGTAGGCGGGGCATCTCTACGCGCCGGTCTCACCGATGCGGGGCATGAGGTCGGCCATCTCTATGGCGGAGACGGCGGCCTCGAAGCCGTGGTTGCCCATCTTGGTGCCGGCGCGTTCTATGGCCTGTTCGATGGTCTCGGTGGTGAGGACGCCGAAGATCACGGGGACACCCGTCTCCATCATGGCAGAGGAGATGCCGCCGGCGGCGGCCCCGGCGACGTAGTCGAAGTGGGCGGTGGAGCCTCGGATGACAGCCCCGAGGCAGATCACGGCGTCGTAGCGGCCCGTCGCGGCCATCTTTCTTGCGGCGAGCGGGATCTCGTAGGAGCCGGGGACCCACGCGACATCGACCGATCCGACGTCGCCGCCGTGACGACGCACCGATTCGAGGGCGCCATCGAGCAAGGACTTGACGACGAAGTCGTTGAAGCGGGCGGCGACGACGCCGAAGGTCTTGCCGGCGGCGGAGAGGGTCCCCTCTATGTGGTTCGCGCCGTCTTCTCGCCGCACGGTGGCTCCTCCCTAGATCTTGTCGAAGACGTGGTTGAGCTTCTCGCGCTTGGTCTTCAGGTAGCGCTCGTTGTGCCCGTTCGGCTCCATCTCCAGCGGCAAACGGTCGGTGATCTCCAACCCAAAGCCCCGCAACCCGACGACCTTCGTGAGGTTGTTGGTCAAGAGACGGATGCGCTTGAGGTCGAGGTTCTTGAGGATCTGGGCGCCCACGCCGTAATCCCGGAGGTCGGGGGCGAGACCGAGCTTCTGGTTGGCCTCGACGGTGTCCAGGCCCTCGTCCTGGAGGTGGTAGGCCTTCATCTTGTTGAGGAGGCCGACGCCGCGCCCCTCCTGCTGCATGTAGACGATGACACCCTCGCCCTCGCGGGCGATGAGCTCCATCGCGGCCTCCAACTGCTCGCCGCAGTCGCAGCGCAAGGAGTGGAGGGCGTCGCCGGTCAGGCATGCCGAGTGGACCCGGACGAGCACGTCTTCCTTGCCCTCGGGCTCGCCCATGACCAGCGCGAGGTGCGTGTTGTCGTCGATCTCGTTCTCGTAGGCCAGCAGCCGGAACTCGCCGTAAGGGGTCGGAAGCTTCGTCTCGACGGCGCGGGTGACCTGCGTCTCGTAGGCGTGGCGGTACTCGATGATCTGGGCTACCGTCACGAGCTTGACGCCGTGCTCCTCGGAGAACTTCTCGAGATCCGGGACGCGGGCCATCGTGCCGTCCTCTTTCATGATCTCGCAGATCACGCCGGCGGGCTTGAGGCCCGCGAGGCGCGCGAGGTCCACGGCGGCCTCCGTCTGCCCGGCGCGCTGCAGAACACCGCCCGGCTTGGCACGCAGCGGGAAAACGTGTCCCGGCATGGCGAGGTCCTCCGGGCCGGTTGCGTCGTCCACGGCCACGCGGCAGGTGTGGGCGCGGTCGGCGGCGGAGATGCCGGTCGAGATGCCCTCGCGGGCCTCGATGGAGGCGGTGAATCCCGTGCCCATGCGCGAGGAGTTGTGGACGGTCATCGGGGGGATGTCCAGCCTGTCCACGATCTCCTCGGCCAGCGGCAAGCAGATAAGTCCCCGGCCGTGCGTCGCCATAAAGTTTATGTCGTCGGCCGAGACGAGCTCGGCGGCCATCGTAAGGTCACCCTCGTTCTCTCGGTCCTCATCGTCGCAGACGATGACCATCTTTCCGGCCTTGATGTCCTCGATCACTTCTTCCATCGGGCTAAACGGCATCCTCGACACTCCTCTCGAACCTTGCGTTCTCGCTAGAAATCCGCGGCTCCAACAGCCGCTCCACGTACTTTCCGACCACGTCGGCTTCCAGATTCACTTTGTCGCCCACCCGAAGCTCCCCGAGGTTCGTGTGCTCCCGGGTGTGGGGCAGGATCGAGACGGTAAACGAATCGGCGTCCACGCCGACCACCGTGAGGCTTATGCCGTCCACGCAGGCGCTCCCCTTCTCGACGGCGTAGCGCAGGACTGACTCCGGGGCGGCGAAGCGCCAGATCTCGGCTCCCCCCTCGGGCGTGACCTCGACGACCTCCCCCACCCCGTCGACATGCCCCTGCAC
>CAXUFZ010000360.1:0-3548 GCA_964250345.1 uncultured Rubrobacteraceae bacterium | reverse complement strand
AACCAGGCGGTCAGCGCGTCGGGGAGCCCCGGGTGGGTCGGGTCTCCCGCCCAGGCAACGTACCCGTCGGGCCGGATCAACGCGGCGGCGGGGGCGGCGATCGCGCCGAGCACCGGAAGCTCCCACGCGCCAGGATATGTGGCGTCGATCGACTGGACCCGATCCGCCCACGGGGTGACGTCGAAGCCGCCTGGCTCGCCGAGGTTGAGCAGGACCGGCCGGGCGTCGCGCAGGAGAGCGAATACCCGCAGCGGGCCGTCGGCGGTGAGCAGGTCGAGATCGGGCACGCGGCGTCCGAGCAGCGGGTGTCCCTCGCCGAGGTCGTACCGGATGTCCAGGCCGGACATCATCGCGGCGAACCGCTTGCGGGGCTCGTCCATGCTCAGCAGCTCGGACACGGTGTCGCGCACTGCCTCGGTGCGCTCGTCGGTTCTGCTGAGCGCGACCTGCGCCATGGTGTTGCGCAGCACGCGGGCGGCGACCGGGTGGCGTTCGGCGTGGTAGGTGTCCAGGAGGCTCTCCGGGGATGTCCGGCGGACCACCTGGGCCAGCTTCCATCCGAGGTTTACGGCGTCCTGGACGCCGGTGTTGAGGCCCTGCCCGCCTTGCGGCGGATACACGTGGGCGGCGTCGCCCGCGAGCAGCACGCGCCCTTCGCGGTAGGACGCCGCTTGTCGGGTCGTGTCGGTGAACCGGGAGATCCAGGTCGGGCTGTGCGCCCCGAAGTCCGTCCCGTAGGCGACGACGAGCGCCTCGCGGAGATCCCGCAGGGTGGGCTCGCCGGCGTGTTCGACGAGCCGTTCGGTCAGGACGACCCGGTACGGCCCTCCGCCCCGCGCCGGGTCGACGGGGCCGATGCCGCCACCCTCGCGGCGCATGCCGAGAACCGGCTCTTCGGTCGTCTCGACCTCGGAGATCAGCCAGCTGGTCGTCGGATCCCACCCGGGGAACCCGATACCGGCCGCCTTACGGACCAGGCTGCGTCCCCCGTCGCACCCGACGAGGTATTCCGCCCGCAACGACCGGCCGTCGGATAGCGCGACGTCGACGCCGGCGTCGTCCCGCGCGAAACCCGACACGCCACGCCCACGATAGATCGGCACCGCCAGCTCGCCGACCCAGGCGGCCAGGATACGCTCGATGCGGTTCTGCCACAGCGCGAGCCCGTATGGGTGGCGGGTGGGAAAGTCGCCGATGTCCAACGGGACCCCGCCGAAGCTCTGGATCTGCACGGCCTGCCCCTCAGAGAGGAACCGATCGGCGATCCCGCGCTGGTCTAGGACCTCGATGGTGCGCGAGTGCAGACCGCCCGCGCGCGAGCCGGGGAGGTCCTGGCCGGCGCGCCGCTCGACGACGGCGACGTCGACCCCCGCCAACGCCAGCTCGCCCGCCAGCATCAGCCCCGTCGGACCTCCTCCGGCGATCACCACCGCATGCCCGGTCATAGCCGCCCGCCGCCCGCCAGCGGCGCGCACACCCGCGCTCCCTCGCCGGTTTCCCCCAACCGCGCCGCGGGCCCCGCCATCGCTTCGACGTCCCCGCGCGACCCGTACGTCGACGACACATGCATCTCGCCACTCCCCTTTCGTGGGTTCAGGCTTCGGCCGGTATTTTCGGCCGGTATTGTGCGGCACGACCTGGGGCTTGACGCAAGCCCCCCGGTGCCCTGTAATGTTGGAAGTGGAAAGGGGTGGGCAGACGGATTCGTAAAGTCCGCGGCTCCCTCGCGCAGCGCCGCGGAAGGCGTCACAGGTTACTCCCTCGACGAGAACCGACGACCGGGCCCGCGCTTCACGAATCACGCGGGCCATCCGTCGCCACTGTGCCGACCCGCCGCGTCTTTCCGGCGAACGGGTCCCGAGCCTCATCGATGAGGATGTCCTCTGGAAGCAGATAGAGACCCCGGTGTCGCGTTGGCACGGGTGCGCGGCCTGATCCGCGCCGGCGTCATCGGTTTTGTGCGGAGGTTCCCGGGACGCGGGCGGGTGTGAAACCCGCCCCTACATCTGGTGGGGATCTCGCGAGACTCGGGGAAGGGTTGGGCGACGGCCTACCCGACGAGCATCCGGTCTTGCACGCCGACCATCCTCCGGTAGGGGCCGTCCGCGCGTATGAGGGCCTCGTGCGTGCCGCGTTCGGAGACGCGGCCTTCTTCGAGGACCAGGATCTCGTCCATCCTCTCCATGCCGACGAGCCTGTGGGTGATGAGGAGCAGGCCGCCACCCCTCCCGTCCGTGTGGCCGTGGACCGCGTCCATGAAGCGGCGCTCGGTGGCGGCGTCGAGGTCGGCGGTGGGCTCGTCGAGCACCAGGAACGGCGCGTCCCGCAGAAGCGCCCGCGCTGCGACCAGCCGCCGCCGCTCTCCACCGGAGAGCCGGGACCCGAGCTCGCCCGCCCGCGTTTCGAGGCCGTCGGACAGGTTGCTTACGAACGCGCCGAGCTGCGCCGTCTCCAGCGCCGACCACAGCTCTTCGTCGGTGGCGTCGGGTCTGGCGAGGAGCAGGTTGTCGCGCACGGTCGCGTCGAAGACGTGGGCGTCCTGGGCCGCGACGGAGAGGACGGACCGGACATCCTCCTGGGCGTAGAGGCGCAGGTCTTCGCCGTCGAGGCGCGCGGTCCCCGAGTCCGGGTCCCAGAAGCGGAGCAGCAGGTTGACGAGGGTGCTCTTGCCCGAGCCGCTCGGGCCGACGACGGCGACCTTTCGGCCGGCTTCGAGGGAGAGGGACACGCCGTCCAGGACCGGGGGCTCGTCGGGCTCGTAGCGGAAGGCGACCCGGTCGAGCTCCAGCCTGCGCCCAGCGGGGGTGGGGAGGGGTCTGTCGGGATCTGAGACGGCGGGCTCTGAGTCCGAGATCTCGAAGACCCGCCCGCCGGCCGCCGCGGAACGACCGAGCGACTGCAAGGCCTCGCCGAGCGGCCTGACGGCCTCGAAACCGGCCAGGGCCGTCAGCGCGACGAGCGCCAGGTAGACGGGCTCCATGCCGCCGCTCGCGACGAGGGGCAGGGCGAGGGAGAGGACCGTCCACATCGCGAGGCCCGCGGCGAGGTCGTGCAGGCCCTCCCTCAGGCCGGTGGCGAGCGCCGCCCGGTCCTGCCCGCGGGCGAGTTTGCGGCCGAGGTCCGAGACGTTGTCCAGCCTGTCCCCGGCCCGGCCGAAGGCGAGGAGGTCCCTCATGCCCCGGACGGCCTCGGCGATCTCGGCCGAGAGGGCGGCCCGCGAGTTGTCCCGTTCGCGGCCCAGCCCGCGTTCGAGGAGGCCGGCCAGCAGCGGGGCCCCGACGCCGGCGAAGACCAGGAAGACGAGCGCCGCGAGGGCCAGGGCGGGGTCGAAGACGGCCAGGATGACGAAGACCAGGATCGAGACGGACGTCGCGGCGAGGACCGGGGAGATCGCGCCGAGGTAGACGTTCTGGAGCTCGTCGACGTCGTCCACCATGCGGGAGAGCAGATCGCCGCCGCGGCGCCGGGAGAGGCGGGCGGGGGAGAGGGGGACGAGGCGCTCGTAGAGGCAGGCGGGGGGGGTGGCGAGCAGGCCGCGGGTGGCCCTG
>CAXUFZ010000359.1:0-3561 GCA_964250345.1 uncultured Rubrobacteraceae bacterium | reverse complement strand
CTCGACACCCTCCCGATGAACGAGCGTCACGCGCCCATCTTCGGCCGCGAGCCCGCGAACCACGTCCGGCGTCCCGTCCGTCGAGTCGTCCACGAAGACCACCCGGTAGTCCACGCCCGAGAGGCTCTCCCGCAGCTCTTGCACGAGCGCGGGCACGTTGTCCGCCTCGTTCCTCGTCGGCACGACGAGCGTCAGGAGCGCCCCGCGACGCCCCCCGTCCGCGCCGGAATCGCCGGCAACCGTCCGACCTTCTGCCTCCATAGCCGCTCTAGGCTAGCATATCGGGTTGGGGCGCCCAAAGACGGGCGCCGAAGCGCCAGACGCCACGGAGGTACGACGCGTGCGAGAAGGGAACAAAGAACGGGCCCACGTCCGCATCACAGGCCATGTCCAGGGCGTGTTCTTCCGGGACTCCACCCGCCAGAAGGCCGAAGAGCTAGGCCTCTCCGGCTGGGTAAAGAACGCGCCAGACGGCGGCGTCGAGGCCGTCTTCGAGGGCCCGTCCGAGAACGTACACGAGATCGTCGCCTGGTGCGAACAGGGTCCGCCCAACGCCTCCGTCGAGGACGTGGACGCGGACTTCGAACCGGCCCAAAACGACCTCACCGGCTTCGAGGTCCGTTGACCCCCGCCCCCGACAACATCCCCGCCGGCCTCCGCAACCTCTTGCAGACGGAGGGCGCCGAGGTTACCGCCAGCCGCCCCATAGACCACGGCACCCAGTACGACCTCGTCCGCGACGGTGAGACAGCCAAGCTGAACGTCTACCGCACGGGCAAGGTGTCCACCGGAGGTAAAGCGTCAGGGTTGAAGGACCTGCTCGAAGGCTGGCGGACGGGCGGGCGGAAGGCCCCACCCGTCCAGCGACGGGGCGCGGGCCCCGGTCCGCGGCCCGCCCTCGACGGCACGCCGCGGCTCGGCATAGACGAGTCGGGGAAGGGGGATTACTTCGGTCCCCTCGTCGTCGCCGGTGTCCGTGTGATCGGCGAGAAGGTGGCGAAAGAGCTGGAGAACGCCGGGGTGAGGGACTCCAAAACCGTCGGTGTGCTGGGCGTGCGTGGGATCTCCACGCGCGTCCTCGAAGCGGTCGGTCCCGAGAACGTCCGCGTCGTAGCGCTACCGCCAAAGGAGTACGAAGAACGGCGGGCCGCGGCCGGCAACGTGAACGAGCTGCTGGGTGAGATCGACGCCGGCATCATCGATGAACTTAAAGGTGAGGTCGAGGTAATTGTCGTGGACCAGTACGCCCGATCGGCCCGGGAGCGATTAGAGCCCGGGGTGCCGGCGGGGGTGCGGTTGGAGGTGCGGCCGCGGGCCGAGGACGACGCGGCGGTGGCGGCGGCTTCCATCATGGCGCGGGCGCGGCAGTTGGACGAGGTGGACCGTCTCTCCGAGGAGGTTGGGTTCCGGTTGCCGCTCGGGGCGACGCATGTCCTCGACGCCGCGCGGCGGGTATACCAGGAGCGGGGGATCGAAGGTTTGAGGGAGGTGGCGAAGGTCCACTTCGCCACGACAAAGCGCGTGACCGGCGGGACAGAATCCGACTAGAGAAGAGGTTTACGTGATAGATCTTCGCAGCGACACCGTGACGCGGCCGACGGAGGGGATGCGGCGGGCGATGGCCGAGGCGCCGCTCGGCGACGACGTCTTCGGGGAGGACCCGACCGTCAACCGGCTGGAGGAGTACGTGGCCGAGCTTCTCGGCAAGGAGGCGGCCGTGTACGCGCCGTCGGGGACGATGACCAACCAGATCGGGGTCCACGTCAACACGAACCGCGCCGAAGAGGTCCTGATCCACGAGGGCGCCCACGTCTTCGTCTACGAGGGCGGCGCCCCGGCCCTCCTCTCCGGCGTCCAACTGAGGACGTTGTCTGGAGACAGGGGCGTCCTCGACCCCGACACGATCCGGGCCGCCATCCGACCCGAGAACGTACACTTCCCCAGGAGCCGCCTGCTCTGCCTGGAGAACACCCACAACACCGCGGGCGGAACCGTCTACCCGCTGGAAGACTTCGCCGCCGCCGCGGGCGCGGCCAGGGAGGCCGGCCTCAAGGTCCACCTCGACGGCGCCAGGCTCTTCAACGCTCAGGCGGCCACCGGCATCCCCGCCCGCGAATGGTGCGAGCACGTAGACACTGTCTCCGTCTGCTCCTCCAAGGGCCTCGGCGCGCCGGTTGGTTCCTTGCTGGCCGGAACCGAAGAGGTTATCGGTGAGGCCCGGCGCGCCCGCAAGGCGTTCGGCGGCGGGATGCGGCAGGCCGGCGTCATCGCCGCCGCCTCCCTCTACGCCTTCGAGAACCACCAGGACAGGCTCGCCGAAGACCACGAACGCGCCCGCGCGCTCGCCGACGGTCTGCGGGACGCCGGCTACAGCGTCGAGCCGCCCGAGACTAACCTCGTCCTCGTTGAGGTCGAGCGGCCCGGGGAGTTCCTGGAGGCCCTGGCGCGGGAAGGCGTCCTCGCCGTGCCGGGCAAGCCGGGGTACGTTCGTCTGTGCACCCACCTCGACGCGGGGGACGAAGAGGTGCGGGGGGCCGTCGAGGCCGCGGCCAGGATCACCACCGCCCTCGAACGTTGACGCGCGTCGAGGTTGGAGAAACCCCGGCTTCGGGGCTGCGCGAGCCCCTCCGTCTCCTCGAAGAATGGCTCAGGGACGGCGAGCCCGTGCCGGAGGACTTTGTCCGGCGGATGCGCGGCGCGGTCAAGGCCGGCGACGTGGACGTGTTGGAGGCCCGGCGGGAGGGAGAGGTGGTCGGCGTCGCCGCCGTCGCCTACCGTCTCAATGTCGCCCTCGGCGGCTACTTCGCCAGCGTCGAAGACCTCTACGTGAGACCGGACACCCGCCGCGGGGGTGTGGGACGGGAACTACTCCGGGCCGTCGGCGACCGTTGCGCGGCGCGGGGTGTTTCTTACATCGAGGCGCAGGTCGAGGGTGAGGAAGCGGCGGCTTTCTACCGGGCTCTCGGCTACGAGGCAGAGCCCGGCGTCCGGGTCCTTTCTCTGTCGTTGCCTACTGATCGGGAACCCGAAACCGGCGCCCGGAGCCTCTAGAACTCCAGGACCTCGTACACGGAGATCTCCCGGAACCCCAGGTCTTCGTAAAACTTGCGTCCCCTCGCGTTGGCCGCGGCGACCTGGAGGGAGACGCCGCTGGCGCCCTTCTGCTTCGCCCACTCTTCGACGCTCCTTAGGAGGGCGTGGCCGATGCCGAGGTTGCGATGGTCTTCTTCGACGAAGACGTCGTCCACGGAGGCCCAGGTCTTGGGGAGGAAGGCGGGCGAGCCTTCGCGGATCTCGCCGGAGATGAAGCCGACGGTCCGGCCGCCGGCCGCGGCGACGAACAGGAAGGCGTAGCTGTTGCGCGCGAGGTCGGCGAGGAAGCCGCGCATGGTGCGCTCGGCGTCGGGGGCGGTGGCGTAGACGGCGTCGTGCGCGGTGTGCTCCTCGGCGCTTTGCATCCAAAGCCGGGCCGCCTCCGCCGCGTCCTCCTTGCGCCCACGACGGATGGTGAAGTTCTCCTCCTGCATAGGCCAATCGTACCCTACGGGGGCGGGACTGGGG
>CAXUFZ010000358.1:0-3573 GCA_964250345.1 uncultured Rubrobacteraceae bacterium | reverse complement strand
CCCGGGGACGATTCTGGCACGATGGCGTTCTCCGTTCTGCGTCCGCTCGCGGTGACGGGGCGATTATACAGCGGCGCGGGGCGGTCCCGGCCGTGCGTATCGTCACGCGCTTTACAAAATGCGCGTTCGAACGTAGACTGCACGGGCCGTCGGCGGATGGGGCGTCGGCGGGACAGGGGTGTCACGGTAGGAAGAACGGGGAAACCGTCCCTTCTGGGGCTAGAAAGGGAAAAAATTGATAAAGGAGGAAGCCGGGACCGGGGACATCATCCCCGGGCTCATAGTCAGGCATACCAACCGGCGGCTCGGAAAACTCGATGCGTGCGAGGCTTGCGAGCGTTTGATCTCTGGAAGCATCTCCTTCTCGGAGTTCGTCGATCAGGTCGGTGATGCCTACAGGGAACTCTTGGACTTCATGACGGACCACGACCTCCATCCCGGCCGCCCGGAGGAGGTGCTCTTCTGCATCGACATCCACGCGGGCCTCGCCGACCGCGACGTTCTGCGAACGCAACTGAGCTGCCTCTACGGCTACGACCAGAAGGCGGGCTGACCGGGAGCCCCGAGTAGGCCGCGGCCCTCGCGGGTAGAACCCGTCTCGACGCGCCCCGGGCTGGCCGGGGAGGCGCGACGACGGAGCGGGGAGGCGCGCAGCCGTGAGCGACGATACGCAGAAGACCCTGATCTCGGTCCTGGCGACCGGGATCGCCTACGCGCTGGCGACCAAGCTCGCCGGCACGTTCATCCAGGAGCCCGAGGTCCGCGGCGTGCGCGACGACGCTAAAGAGGCGCTGCTCCAGGCGGCGTTCTCGCTCGCCTCGACCATCGTGGCGTCGTTCGTGATCCGGAGGGTCATAGGCAGCCGCTGGGGAGACTGATAGGGATAGGCTTTGAGGTTCTAGGTGTTTAGGGGCGCCGTGAGCGGCCGCAGGAGGCGCAGCATGTCCGCGCCCCGCGCCTAGAACACAAAAGAAGCCTCCGTTTCGCGAGGTTTCTCCCGCCGCGACCCGCCTATTCAAGCCGCCCGTCGGAAGAGGGCTGCGGTCCCCGCCCACGTGCCGGCGGGCCGGCATTTGCGCTATCATTGCCCGCATGATAAGCGTCATTCTGATAGTTCTGCTTCTGTTGATCCTTCTCGTCGTCGGGGCTTCGTTCCTGCTCGGGCGTTCTTCCTACGAGGTAGACAGCGCCCGCGACACGGAGTTCCTGGAGCTCGACGGGATGTGGGTTCGCTACGACGTGATCGGGGGCGGCCCGCCGGTCGTCCTGGTCCACGGCTGGCTCTCCTCGTCGCGCGTCTGGGAGCAACTGGCCCGCAGGCTCGCCCAACGCTTCACCGTCTACAGGCTCGACCTCACGGGTTTCGGCGAGTCGGATAAACCCCGCGCCGGCTACGGGGTCCGCAACGGGAGCAGGTTGCTCTACGCGTTCTGCGCGCACTTCGGGCTGACGCGGGCGAGCGTCATCGGCCACGATCTTGGGGGGAACATGGTCGTCAAGCTCGCCGCCGATCACCCCGACGTCGTCGGTCGCGTCGTGCTCGTCTCGGTGCCGGCCGAGGAGGACCAGATCGACCTCCCCACCGCGCTCTGGCTGGCGACGGTTCCGGTTATAGGACCGCTTTTCTACGCGCTCGGCCGCGCCCTGGGCCCGGTCCGCCGGATGTGGATGCGCCCCTTCGTCGCCGACCCGGAGGACCTCGACGAGCAGGTCGTGGAAGACGCCGCGAGCTCCACCCCGGCGGCCATGTCCAAGACCTTAAGCATCTCGCGGCGCGAGATCTCGCGCAGCAGGCTCGTGCGGCAGGCGAAGATCATCAAGATGCCGATGCTCGTCGTCTCGGGCGAGGAGGATCAGATCGTGGACCCCCACGCCGTGAGCGCATGGGCCGGCAGCGTGGAACGCTCGGAGGTCTGCCTGCTCGACGCCTGCGGACACCTGCCCATGATCGAACGCACCGCCGAGTTCAACGCCCAGGTCCTCGCCTTCCTCACCGGCGACGCCCGCTACCTCGACTACGTCGAAACCACCCCCACCCCCGAGACCGACGAAGAACTCGAGGAAGAGGGCGCCACGGCAGAGACCCGGATCCAGGCCCTCCCCGAAGACGAAGAGGCCGACGAGACGCCCGAACCCGCGCAACCTCCTCTCGCCCGCGACGAGGACGACACCGCCGACATCACCCTCGAAGACCCGGAGCCGGAACCCGAGGTCCACGAGCTCCCGAACATCGTGCGCAAGCGGGGCGGCCGTTACCCGGCCCGAACGGACGGCGCGCCCCCCTCCGAGGACGGCGCAGAGAATCACCGGCATCCTAGTCCCACCGACCGGCCCCGACGCGCCGCCTCCGGCGAAGACGCCATCCCGGAGCTGCCCGCCGACCTCTTCGACTGGCCGGAGCCCCGCCGCGAGCCAAGCTCCCGTCGCAACCGCCCCAAACCCGCCGACGAGCCCACCGAAGATCCACCCGAGAACCACAACGGTCCCCCGCGCTTCTAGAACGGTCCGTCCCGGGCGAACCGAGATGTTGACGGTCAGGTTTGGGACCTGGCGATGTGCTGGGGAGTGCTTCGGATGACGCGAGTTCGGGCTTGTCGGCGACGTCTCGCCGGTCTGAGAGCCGAAGCTTCTAGAGCTCTTTCTGGAGGTAGAGCCACTCCTTGATGTCCAGGAAGTGGCCGGTCAGCAGCGACCTCTGGCGTCCGGCCTCCTTGTATCCCTCGGCCTCGTAGAGCCGGAGGGCGGAGAGGTTGTTGCCGCTGACGTGCAGGCCGACGGTCTCCTTGCCGGCGTCGCGGGCGAGCTCCTCGGCCGCCAGGAGCAGGTTCCGGCCGATGCCCCGGCGGTGGAAGGCCGGGGCGACCACGAGGCGCTCGACGTAAGCCTCCGACGAGGTGTGCGAGTACCTGGGATAAGAGAGCAGCGTCGTCGCCCAGATGGCCCTGGGAAGGCCCAGGTTGCGCGTCAGGGAGCCCCACAGGCCGCGGGCCAGGATGTCCTCCCGCGAAGGCGCCGTGCGGACGCCGACGCTGCCGGCAAGCTCCGAGGAAGAGTATCCCTCGGTGACGAGCGAGGTCACGCCGCCGGAGGCGTGCTCCAGCGTAACCCACTTCTCCATTACCCTCAGCGAGCGGTCCATCCGGGCGCCGAAGATGGGCCGAAACTTGTCCAGAAAACCCTCGACCACGAGCCCGGCTATGGCCGGGTCGTCCTCCGGTCCGGCGAAGCGCACGGTGAACTGTTCGGCCTCCATCGGATCATCGTAGCAGGTCGCTCCGCTTCGCTGCGCTCCAGAGAGTAGGGAATAGTGAGTAGGGAGTAGAAAAACCGTGGCGCGAGCCCTTGCTACTCTCCATTCCCTGCTCTTTACTGACTCCGAACAGAAGCTTCGGACCCCGCCTGGGTCACGAGATCAATCGTCGGCGCATGATCTGGATGGGGACCAGCGCGAGCGCGGCCGTCAGGACGAGGATCCAGGCGACGTCGATCAGCACGGCGGGGGTGGGGCCGGAGGCGAGCGCGCGGCAGACGTTGACGGCGTGGTAGAGGGGGGTGAACCAGGCTATCTGGGGG
>CAXUFZ010000357.1:3373-3583 GCA_964250345.1 uncultured Rubrobacteraceae bacterium | reverse complement strand
CACGCGCCGTGAGCAGGTGAAACGGCACCTCGCCGGATGGGGCAACCTCCGGAATCTCGGAGCGAGCGTACATCCCCTTGATGAGCTCGAGCCCACGAGCGACCGTGCGCTCTACCCCTGCGTCGTCCACGTACGCACGGAAGGCCCGGACATCAAACCGTCGCCCCGCGCCCTGCCGGGCGACGCGGTGCAGCGTATCCGGGTTGTGCT
>CAXUFZ010000357.1:0-3303 GCA_964250345.1 uncultured Rubrobacteraceae bacterium | reverse complement strand
GGCCCAGCGACGCCGTAAGGAGGGCTCGAGCAGGGCGGGGGGCGCGTCGTTCTTTTCGTGCGCGGCGAGGTCGACGCCGGGGGCGACGATCTCGTCGATCGCGTCGAGCACGTCGGCGGACAGCACGGTGTCCGCGGCGGCGAGCTGGGAGTCCAGGTGGTCCAGCGTGCGGGGGCCGACGATCGCGCTGGTCACGGCGGGGTGCGCGGTGACGAAACCGAGCGCGAGCTGGATCACCGTCAGGCCGGCCTCGTCGGCGATCCCGGCCAGCCGCTCGACGGCGTCTAATTTGGCGCGGTTGGAGGGGATGGTGGTGTCGAAGCGCTGCGGCATGAAGGTGGAGCGGTTCGTGGTGATCTCTCTCCCCTCGCGGACCGCCCCCGACAGCCAGCCCGAGGCCAACGGACTCCACACCAGCACGCCCATGCCGTATTCCTCGGTCACGGGGAGTACGTGCGTCTCGATGCCACGCTGCAGGATCGAGTAGCTGGGCTGTTCGGTGACGTAACGGCTCGTGCGGTTGTCCCGGGCGGCCCACTGGGCCTGGACGACACGGTAGGCCGGGAAGGTCGAGGAGCCGAAGTAGCGGATCTTCCCCGCGCGCTGCAGGTCGGTCAGGGCCGAGAGCGTCTCCTCGTCGCCGGTCGTCGGGTCCCAACGGTGGATCTGGTAGAGGTCGACGTGGTCGACGCCGAGGCGGCGCAGGCTGTCGTCGAGCGCGGTGAGAAGCCAGCGGCGCGAGCCGCCCCGGTGGTTGCGCCCGTCGCCCATCGGCAAGCCCGCCTTGGTGGCGAGCACGACGTCGTCGCGGCGGCCGGCGATGGCCTTGCCGACCATCTCCTCGGACTGGCCGCCGTCGTACGCGTCGGCGGTGTCGATGAGGTTGATCCCGGCCTCAAGGGCTGCATCGACGATGGCGGTGACCTCGTCCTGGGTGGTACGTCCGATCTTCTGGCCGAAGTTCATCGCGCCGAGCACGAGAGAGCTGACCTGAACGCCGGTGCGGCCCAAGGTGCGGTAGTACATGACTGGTTCCTTTCTATTCAGAACGCGTTCGCTCGAACGTGCCTACTCAAGCGTTATCTGCCTTCGACCCGACCCAAGGGATGGGCACTCTCGGCCAGCGCGGTGCTGGCCGCGGCCCAGCTGAAATCCGTGGGGTCGAGCGCACTGCGGAGGTAGGCCCAGGTAAGCCGCTGGAGGACGGCCACCCGCTCCGGGTTCTCGTCGGTCGTTTCCGCAGCCTCGTAGCCAGGGATACCGCCGAGCGAGAGTTCGGCGCCGAACAGGGTCAGCAAGAACTTGCCACCAGGACTCAAGGTATACGGGTCGGCCCGCCAGTCCGCCCCCCGGACGGTCATCGGTGAGTTATCCTGGTCGCCCACGACCACCAGGGCCGGCGTGGTCATCTCGGCGAAGCTCTGGTTCAGGAAGGGGAACCGCTCCGCCGTAGCCGGGCTGAGGTCGGCACCGCCCCGGCCGGGCGGGGCCAGCAGCACGCCCGCCTTGATGCGCGAGTCGGACAGATCCTCCCCCGGCTCGTCCGCCGGACCGAGCACACGTGCGCCGAGCAACACCCCCGTCGTCTGACCGCCCCAGGAGTGTCCGGCGGCGGCGATGCGGCTGCGGTCAAGCCGACCCGCGAGTCCCGGCACGGCCGCCTCGATCAGGTCGAGGTGGTCGAGGCTGCGCTTCGTGTCCTCGACCCGATACCGCCAGAACAGGGGCCTTCGGGGATCGTCTGGAGCAAGGCCAAGGGTCCGCGAGTCGAGGTGGGTCGGCTGGATCACGACGAAGCCGTGCGCCGCCCAGAAGTCGGCCAGAGGCCCGTAGGCGTTCATCGAGGAACCGTTGCCATGCGAGAACACGATGATCGGTAACTCGGCTCCGGTCACGGGAGCCGACACCCGCAACCGCAAC
This sequence comes from uncultured Rubrobacteraceae bacterium, assembly GCA_964250345.1. Classification (GTDB taxonomy): domain Bacteria; phylum Actinomycetota; class Rubrobacteria; order Rubrobacterales; family Rubrobacteraceae; genus Rubrobacter_D. The sequence continues at coordinate 1,383 of CAXUFZ010000357.1, read as the reverse complement.
TCGTTCCCACGACCCGGTGCGGGGAGCGTAACCGGGCTGACCGAGACGACGGGAGTAGGCGCACTGGACCCGGTCATGTTGCCTCTTTCATCTCCGTCATGATCCCCTGCGTACTTTCGGCGTTTCGCATCTCCATCTTCGTTTCCTTTGTTGGTGGGTTTGTGTAGCGTCTGAATCCGGCTGCTGATCGCCCGTTGGTGCGGTTGCTGATGGCTTCGGGATCCGACGGGGTCGCCGAGGGCTCCGCCGGTCGCCACGCGCCCGGCGCACCGCGTGCTCAGCGAGCTGGTTGGTTTTGGGCGAGTTGCTCGACGTGCGCCGTCGCCGCCAAGATGCCGTCCGCCACCTCGTCGGGGTGGGAGACCCCGATCGCGTGCGAGGCGCCTGGAACCTCCACGACCTCCCGCGCCCCGGCCCGCTCGGCCATGAAGCGTTGGGCCTCGGGCGGTATGTTCTTGTCCGACCCCGGGACGACGAACCAGGCCGGCACCGTCTTCCAGGCCGGAGATCCAGAACCCTCATTCAGGGCGACATCCCGCAGCGGCCGCTGGGTCGCGGCCATCATGGCGGCCCGCTCGGCGGGCACGTCGGCCGCGAACTGCCCCCGGTACTCCTCCCGACGGATGTAGAGGTCGGTGCTGCCGTCCGGGAGCGGAACGGTCTTGAGCGTGTCACCGAGCGTGCTGCCGGGGTAAAGTCCCGAGAGCTCGCCTATGCTCTCCCCTCTCTCCGGGGCGAACGCCGCCACGAACACCATCGCCCGGACGTTCTCGTTGCCGAGGGCGGCGCCCGAGATGACCGAGCCGCCGTAGGAGTGTCCGACCAGGACGATGGGGCCCTCTATCGAGCCGAGGACGCCGGCGACGGACTCCGCGTCGCCGGAGAGGGATCGGAGGGGGTTCGGCGCGGCGATGGCGGTGTAGCCCTGCTCCTGCAAGATCCCGATTACGCCTTCCCAGCTCGCGGACTCGGCGAAGGCGCCGTGTACGAGGACCACCGTTGGGCGGGACGATCCGTCTCGTGAGTTTGTTCTCATTACTTCCTCCTTGTCGATGGATGGCGATCGCAACCGATGCCAAAACTTGGATGCGGTGCTCTGCGGGTCTGTGCCGGTGCCTCTCCTTTCGTGCGGTTTTTCTGTCCGGACGGGGGCGGCGCCTCCAACCCGGCCGGCCCGTTCATCGGGTCCGTCCCGCGTTCGATCGTGTGGTAGGACCGGCCCTGCGGTGGGGCCGTGGGGTGTCTCGAGCGCTCCGGAGACGCACGTCGCCCCGTCGGCCGCGCGCGACGGGTCGTCGCGAGGGCCGACGCAGCCGCGCCTCCCGCGGGCGGCCACCAAGAGCCCCAGGGCCGCCGGGGCCCCCCGCCGCTCCGCCGAAAGCC
>CAXUFZ010000356.1:0-3585 GCA_964250345.1 uncultured Rubrobacteraceae bacterium | reverse complement strand
GTACTCCCTCCGAACGCCCCGCGCGACCACAACGTCCTCGACCCGGTCCGCAGCACCCCGAACGTTCAAATCCATCCCCCGAAACGCATTCCAGAAACCCCTCCGTCCGAACCCCGCGAAACCCCCGCTACCATACACCGAACGGCGACGCCGCGTCCGCGCCATACGCCCCTCCGACGAACCCGTTCCTGAAGGGGCTTCGGCCTCGACGACCTCGACGTGGGTCTCGGCCCGGACGATCCCCTCGACGCCCGGAGGTAGCTCTTATTCCGGATCCGGTCTAGCTCAGAGACTCCACGAAGTGCCGCGGGTCGAGCGGCTCGCCGGTGGCGCGTTGGACGGTGTCGCGCCAGTTCTCGCGGGCGCCGGGGCCGAAGAAGGACTCCAGGAGGTAGCGGCCGGCGACCTCGTTCTCGTAGAAGGGGCCCCGGACGACGGTCTCTTCGAGGTAGTTCCTGAGTTGGGCGGCTATGAGGTTGCCGAGCACGTAGTTCTGGTAGTAGACGGGGGCCGTGGCGACGTGGATCTTGGCGGCCCAGTCCGGCTCGTCGCGCCCTGGCGGACGCTCGACCCCCTGCAGCCTCTCGACGAGGTCCCACCAGACCTCGTTCAGATCCCCGCGGTCCGGGTCGGCGTAGAGCTCCTTCTCGAACCGGAAAACGACGAGCGCCCACCGGGTGAAGACGAGCAGGTCCTCCCGCCGTCGCGCGCCGAGCCGGTCCCGGACATCGGCGAGGTCTTCTTCGGGCACGCCCGCCACGGCGCGCAGCCAGCCGGGCTCCTCGGCGAGGGCGCCCATCATGAGCGCGATGGCCTCCGTCGTGGCGATGTGGGAGATGCCGCGCAGCAGGTAGGGGAGCTTTGGGTTTATGTGCCGGTCGTAGACGGCGTGGCCGAACTCGTGGAGCATGGTGCCCATCCAGTAGGCGTCGGGCCGGCCGGCCCGCAGGTTCGCCAGCACCCGCACGTCGTAGGGGAAGTCCCGCCCGACGGAGAGGCAGAAGGCGTGCTGGTTCTTGCCCTCGCGCGCGTACAGATCGCTCCTCGACACCACGCCCCGCACGTCGAGGCCTAAAGTGTCGTAGGTCTCGCGCGTCAGAAATTCGAGATCCTTGCCCTCGAAAAAGCGGTCCACGTCCAGGCCGCCGTCCTCCGGGGGCTCCTGGAAGAACGGGTCCGAGAGGTGCCACGGCATCACGGTTTCGACGCCGAACTCCTGCTCGAGCCTGGCGTCCAGGCGGTCCTTGAGCTCGCGGAACGGGGCCTCCGTGGCGGCCTCCAGGTCGGACATTAGTTTCTCCAGCTCCTCGACGTCCATCTCTTGCAGGTCGAGGGAGCGGTAGTAGTGGTCCGGGTAGCCGGCCTCGCGGGCGAGCCGGTTTCTGAGGCGGGCGAGCTCGCGGACGGTGTCTTCGACCTCGCGGCCGACGGTCTTGGAGGCCTCCCAGGCCTCGCGGCGGACGGCCTCGTCGTGGCTGGTGCGCAGGATCCCGCGTACCTCGTTCTCCCCGACCGGCCTGCCCCCGACGACGCCCCGGTGGTTGCCGTAGACGGCGTTGGCCTCCGCCTCTAGCTCCTCGACGCGGTTCAGAACCTCCGCGTCCCCCCGACGGGCGGCGTACGTCCGGTGCAACACCTCGACCTGCCGGCGCAGCAGCAGGGAGTTGTCCAGCCCGTCCCTCTCTTCGAACCATCCGGCGACCAGCGCGTGCTCTTCGGGGTCGGAGAACAGGCCGTTGTATTCCGTGCCGGCGCGGACGAGTTCCTTCTGGGCCTCGTCCGAGCCCGCGAGCGCCAGGTTCCACCACGCCTCGGCGAAGGCCTTCTCGACCGGCGCGACGCGTTCCTCAAAGCGGGTGATAAAAGACTGTATCTCGGAGGGGTTCAAGGAGGTGTGGCTGCTAGCGGCGGACGGCGCTGTCGCGGCGGTTGCCGAGCCAGATCACCACGAGCAGCGTGACGATGCCGACGGTCCCGAACTGCAGCAACCCATCGGGCCTGCCCTGGCCGCCGACGACGAGAACCGCGACGAAGACGAGCGCGAGACCGGCCCACCCGGCCGCCTTGAAGGCGAGGTAGCCGGCCACCAGCCCGACCAACGTATACAGGATGAACATGAACGGGTCCAGGACCGCGAGGAACTCGAAGACGCCGGCGCTCTGGCCCTCGGCCCACAGCCCGATCTGCCCGACCGCCAGGAATGCCAGGAACGCCCCGACGAAGCTGACGGCGCCGGACTTCAGCGTCACCGGCTCGGGGTCGAGCCTGTGCGGCTCGTACCAGCGGGCCTCGCTTACGTCGTAGCGGCCGCGGGTCCTCCGCCCCGAATCCCTGCCAGAGCCTCCGCCCGACGCGTCCTCTTTTCTTCCGAACCTCTCCTTCAGGCGTTCGCCGAGGGAGGGGCCGGCAGACTCGCGGGCGCGGCGGCGTTCGGAGAGTTCGTCTTCCGCGGGGCCGAAGTCGAAGTTCAGGCCGGCGAGCTGGTCGGCGGCGTGGGCGAGGTCGAGGGCCTCGTCGTGCTCGCGGCGGCGGTTGGGGTCGGAGAGGACGGCGTTCGCCTCTTGCAGGCGGGAGAAGTCTTCCGCGCTGCCGCCCGGGTGGTCCGGGTGAAGTTCCTTCGCGAGGTTGCGATAGGCGTTGCGGATCTCGGCCCGCGACGCCTCGCGCGAGACGCCCAGCACCTCGTAGTAGTTCGTCACGTTCGCCATCGTTTCCCTATTCTAACCCAAGCCCGCGCCCGTAGCCGCGCCCGCGAGGGCCTCCCGGATCTCCTCCACGCACCACGCGTCCCCCTCCGAGGCCAACGCCCCCCAAAGCGCCTCTTCTGAAACCCCGATCTCTCCCAGGGCCCAGGCCGCGTGCCCCCGCACCAGCGCCGAAGGGTCTTCCTTCAAGCACTGCTCCAGGACCGGAACGGCCCCCTCCAGCTTCAGGTTCCCGGCGGCCACGCAGCAGTTCCTCAGGAGGCCGGCCCTGCCGGGACGGGTCAGCGGCGTCCCGGCGAATCGTGCTTCGAACTCTTCGTCCGTCCGGATCCCCAGTACCTCCTCGATCTCCAGGTACGGTCCCGCGCCGGACCCCGCTGAAAACTCGGGCCAGCGGCTCTTCGTCGCCTTCGTCTTGTTGTACGGGCAGACCTCCTGGCAGACGTCGCACCCGAAGGCCCAATCGCCGACCTTCGGGCGGAGTTCGCGCGGGATCTCGCCCGCGTTCTCGATGGTCAGATAAGAGATGCACAGCCGCGCGTCCACCACGCCGGGGGCCTTTATGGCGCCCGTCGGGCAGCGGTCCATGCAGCGCGTGCAGCGCCCGCACGTCCCCGTCCCCGGCTCGTCCGGTTCGAGCTCGAGGTCGACGATCAGGTCCGCGATAAAGAAGTAGGACCCGATGTCGCCGTCGATCAGGCACGAGTTCCGGCCGAAGAACCCGAGCCCCGCGTGCTGCGCGGCCGACCGCTCCAGCAGCGGCACGGCGTCCGTGAACCCGCGGGCCTTGATCCTGCCGCCCAAAGCCTCCTCCAACTCCTCCCTGAGCCGGAACAACCGCCCCTTTATGACCTCGTGGTAGTCCCGCCCCCACGCATAC
>CAXUFZ010000355.1:0-3606 GCA_964250345.1 uncultured Rubrobacteraceae bacterium | reverse complement strand
GGCGGGGGGGGGGGGGGTGGGGGGCGTGCCCGCGGGGCGCCGCCCCCCGCGGCCTCGCCCGACCAGATCCTGGTAGCAGGCCAGGGCTCGATCGCCCACCCGGCCTACTCGGGCGTCACCCTCGGCCTCCTCCACGGCTCCTGCCCGGATTGCCTCGTCCTCTGCGTCTCTCCCTCGGACGAACCAGGCTACGCCGGCGTCCCGCGCCCCTCTCCCGCCCGCGCCGCGCGACTCTACGAAGAGGCCGCAGCACTCGTCAAGCCCGCCCCCGTCGTCGCCGTGAGCGCCAACACCCGCGGCTTGTCCGACGCGGAGTCGGACGAGTTCGTCCGGCGGGTCTCCGACGAGACCGGGCTGCCGGCCGCCGACCCGTTTCGGCAGTCGGCCGCCCCGATACTCGAGGCCGTGCTCGCCGCGCCGAAGACGCGGCCGGCCGGCGCCTGAATGTCCGTCGAACGCTAGCCGGCTTTAACCTTCCTGCAAACGACCCCGCGAAAAATCTTGTGCCGATAGGCTCGAATCCCCATTCGCGCGCCGGTTCTGTGTTGACAAGCATCCGCGTATGTTAAGATTTCGGGCGTGGCACGATGCTTGACGCTCAACGCTAGCTACGAGCCTGTGGCCCTTGTGCCGGTCAAGAGGGCCATCGTCCTCGTCGTCTCCGAGAAGGCCGAGATCGTCGAGGCCAACCTGCAGCAGCGGTTCCGTTCGGAGAAGTCCGAGTACCCTTACCCGCTCGTGATCCGGCTCGTCAAGTACGTCGAGATCCCGCGCCGCCTCCGCAAGCACGTCACCAACGCGATCCTCTTCGCCCGCGACAACTACCGCTGCCAGTACTGCTCCAAGCACAGGGGCGACCTAGGCCGCCGCGACCGCCTGACCCGCGACCACGTCAAGCCGATCTCCAAGGGCGGCCTCAACACCTGGGACAACGTCGTGACCGCCTGCACCAAGTGCAACGCGAGAAAAGGCAACCGCCTCCCCATGGAATGCGGCATGTACCCCAAGACCACCCCCAAAGAGCCCCGCTACGTCGTCATGGTCTGGTACTCGCGAGACCTCAACGACGTCCAGCGCCGCTACGTGGATCAGTTCTACGGAGGCCTGCCGGCGTCCTAGCACGCCCGCTGCGCGGGCTTGTCAGCACGCTCCGGCTGACGCCTACGCTTGTCAGCACGTTCCGCCCTGTGGGCTCCACTCTCGGCAACGCCTCCGGCCTTCCGGCCCTCGCTTTCAGCCAAACCGTTCGAGGCGTGACTTGCGCGCGCTCGGGCGAGGGTTCCCAGCATCCCGGTACGAGTATCTATAGCGCTGGCGGCGGCGCTTACCACCAAGGGGTTAGCTGAAAGCGGAGCCCGAAGGGCGTAGCGTTGCTGAAAGCGGAGGCGACAGCCGGAGCGTGCCGGAGCCGCGAAGCGGCGACCGAAGGGGGGAGCACACGATATAATCCCCTCTCGTCTTAGGGCTACGAGCGGCTACGAACGGGAATTTTTTGGACTACAACGATTTCGCTGAGAGGGTTGGGCGCATCGTCGATAACGTCGAGCGTGCGGTTTCCGGGAAGCGTGAGGGGGTGTTTCTCGCGGTCGTGGCTTTGCTCGCCGGGGGACACGTGCTGATCGAGGACGTGCCCGGGGTGGGGAAGACGCTCTTGGCGAAGTCGCTGTCGCGGTCTATCCGGGCTGAGTTCCGGCGGGTGCAGTTTACGCCGGATCTTCTGCCGGCCGACGTGACGGGGCTGAACGTCTACAACCAGGGCGATGGGGACTTCGAGTTCTGGGCCGGGCCCGTGTTCGCAAACGTAGTGCTGGCCGACGAGATCAACCGCGCCTCCCCGAAGACGCAGAGCGCGCTTTTGGAGGCGATGGAGGAGGGGTCGGTCACGGTCGATGGGGTGACGCGGCAGCTCCCTGAGCCCTTCGGGGTGGTCGCGACCCAGAACCCGGTCGAGCACGAGGGGACGTACCCGCTGCCGCACGCGGAGCTCGACCGCTTCATGGTGAAGATGCAGGTCGGCTACCCGGACGAGGACGCCGAGACGGAGATGCTCCGGCTCGCCCGCGACCCCGTGGCGGATTTGGAGCCTGTCCTGGACCTGGACGAGTTTCTGCGGATGCGCGGGCTCGTCGAGGAGGTCTACGCCAGCGAGGCCGTGCTCCGGTATGTGGTCTCGGTGACGTCTGCGACGCGGGATCACGACGGGATCAGCCTTGGCGCCTCGCCGCGCGCCAGCCGGATGCTGCTCTCCGCCTCCAGGGCCAGGGCCGCGGCCAACGGCCGCTCCTACTGCTCCCCCGACGACGTGAAGGCGATGGCCCCGGGCGTGCTGGCGCACAGGATCATCCCCTCCGCCGGCACGGGCGGGAACGGCCTGGACCCGTCGGAGGTCTCCGGGAGCATCGTCCGCGACATCCTCTCCTCCGTGCCGGTAACCGAGGCGGTGTAGGGGCGTTGTTCCGCCGGGGCCGGAACGCCTCGCGGCTCTCCGTCCGGCCCACGTCCACGGGCTGGCAGGTCCTCGTGGCCGGGGCGGTAATTCTCTTTCTGGCGCGCCTGATCGGCACCACCCAGTTCCACCAACTGGCCTACGCGCTGCTGGCCCTGCCCCTGGCCTCCTTTGTCCTCGGGATGGCCGGCACCCGCGGCATCGGCTTCTCGCGCGCCGTGCCGCCGGGGACGCACCTGACGGCCGGCGAGACCTCCGGGGTCGTGCTCGAGCTCGGCCGGTCGCGGTTCGGGGCGTCGAGGGCCGGGGTGGTCGACCGCCTCCCCGACCCCCGCGAGCTGGAGTTCCCGCCCCCCGTGGGGGCGAGCCGCACGGCGAGGCTCGAGGCCCCGCTCTCTTTCCCGCGGCGCGGGGTCTACGAGTTGGGGCCGGCGGAGATCCGGGTCGCGGACCCCTTCGGCCTCCTGAGCTTCTCCCGGACCTTCCCGGAGACGACGGAGGTCGTCGTCTACCCGAAGACGTATCCCTTGCCCGGCTTCCCGCTGCGCGGCGGGGACATGGAGGCGGGCTCCCGGGGCTCGCGCGGCCAGCGCGGGGACGAGTTCGCCAGCCTGCGCGAGTACCGCCGGGGCGACGACCGCCGCCACATCCACTGGAAGAGCGTGGCCCGCACCGGCGAGCTCTTCGTCAAGGAGTTCTCCCTCGAAGCCCCGCGCCGGCACACGGTCCTCCTCGACCTGCGCCGCGAGGGGATGAGGACGCAGGAGAGCGAGGTCGAGGACGCCGTCTCGGCCGCCGCCTCCGTGCTCACCCACCTCGCCCGCGAACGCCTGCCGCTGCGCCTCCTGTGCGCCAACGCGGGAACCGACGCCACGGACTTCGGCAACGACGACGCGCCGTACTGGCAGGCGATGCGCCTGCTCGCCCGGGTCAGGGCCGACGGACACCGCACCCTCTCCGAGGTGGTCGCCAGGGAGCGCGGGAACCTGGGCGAGGGCGTGGTGCTGGTAACCCGCAGCCGCGACGGGGAGCTGCCGGCGGCCGTCCGAAGCCTCCGCGACGCCGGGCTCTCCGTGATCGTGGTGGCGCTCGCCACGCACACGTACAGGATGCCTTCCGGGAGCGGGGGCGCGTCGGGGGACCGCGGGGCGGAGTTCTAC
>CAXUFZ010000354.1:0-3616 GCA_964250345.1 uncultured Rubrobacteraceae bacterium | reverse complement strand
GGGCAGAGCGTCTCGCCCGCCCCGGCCTCCGCGTCGCCCGCCGCCGAGCCCGTCCAGTAGCCACCCATCAGGCCGTGGACGTCGAGGTTCGGGAGTCGCTTGACGCGTACGTGGGGGAACTCCGGGCCCTCCTGGACGAAGACGGGTTGCTCGGCGTCTACCTGTACGGCTCCGCCGTCTGCGGAGATTACCGCTCGGGGATCAGCGACGTGGACCTCGTCGTCGTGCACCGCAACGACCTCGACGACGGGCGGCGACGAGACCTGATCGCGCTGCACGAACGCATGGCCCGTAACGCCGGGTTCGACAAGCTGGACGCCAGCTTCGTGCCGCTGCGTCTCGTCGGGACCTACGGGGAGGACGATCTACCCTACCTCCGCGACGGCCGCTTTCACCACGACGGAGGCGGAGACGTCAACATGGTCACCTGGCGCTCCCTGCGAGAGCGCGGGGTCGCGCTCTTCGGCGGACACCCGGCCGAGGTCGTCCCCCCCGTGAGCGACGAGGACCTGTCAGAGAACATGCGTAGGAACCTCGACTTTCTCTCGCGGAGGATGCCGGCCTACGTCGCGACCGGCGCGGAAGAGACGGTCTTCGGCGTGCTCTCCGTCTGCCGCGTCCTCTACACCCTGCGGACCGGGACCTTGATCGGCAAGTTGGCCGCCGCCCGCTGGGCGTTGGAGAGCACGGAACCCCGGTGGCGGCCGGTCGTCCGACGCGCGATGCTGCGCTACGAGAACCACGATCTGTCGGCTATCGACGAAGCATTTCGGATACAGGCCCTGGCGTTCGCACGCCGGGTCTCGGAGACGACCGGACCTTAGGGGCGGTCCGCGAACCGCCCTCAGCCGTGGAGCGTCGCCAGAACCTCGTCGTGGACGGCGCCGTTGGTGGCGACGAGGCCCCGGGAGTCGGGGGTCCAGGGGGAGCCGTCGAGGTCGGTGGCGCGTCCGCCGGCCTCCGAGACGAGGAGGACGGTGGGGGCGTAGTCCCAGGCGGTGTTGCGGGTTCCGATGGAGACGTCGAGGTAGCCGGCGGCGAGCCACGCGCCCCGGATGCCCGCGCTGCCGAGCGCCCGCAGTTGCCAGGAATCGAAGAGGACGCTCCGCAGCCCGGGCGGGTCGTCCGGCTTGCTGCCGCGCAGCGAGAGGTCGGCGCCGACGACGGCGTACTCCAGGCTGCCCGTGTCGCTTACGCGGAGGGGGATAGTCTCGCCGCCTGTGTCGCGGAAGGCACCGCCGCCCGCCTGGGCGTGGTAGAGGTCGCCGATGCGGGGGGCCGAGACGGCGGCGTGGGTAACGCGGCCGTCTTCTACGACGGAGATGCAGGCGCAGTACATCGGGTTGGCCTTGGTGAAGTTGGCCGTGCCGTCCACGGGGTCGAGCAGCCAGGTGCGGCCTGAGGCGGAGATCCCACCGCCCTGCTCCTCGGACAGGATGCCGTCGTCGGGGAAGCGCTCCCTGATGGCGTCGACCATCAGCTTCTCGCAGAGCAGGTCCACCTCGGTGACGACGTCCTTGGGAGCCTTCTCGACGATCTCGCCGGGAGTTTCGGCCCGTGAGAGTTGCAGCTCGCCGGCGCGGCGGGCAAGGTCGCGCGCGAAGGCGTGGACTTCCTCGGGGGTTCCTTTGGGGGTTCCTTTGGCGGCGATGGGTCTAGAGGGGTTCTAGCGGAGGTACTCGCGCAGGTTCTGGGTGCGGCGCTGCTCGCGCAGCAGGTTCAGGGTCTTCATCTGGATCTGGCGCACCCGCTCGCGCGTGATGTCGAACTCGCGCCCGACCTCTTCGAGGGTTCTGGGCCGGTCGTCCTTCATCCCGAAGCGGAGCTCGATGATCTGACGCTCCCGCTCCGGCAACTCGTCGAGAGCCTCGCGGAGATGCGCCTTGAGAAGGGACTCAGAAACCGCGTCCGTCGGCGTGACCGAACCCGCGTCCTCCAGGAAGTCGCCGAGCTCGGAAGAATCGTCATCGCCGACCGGGGTTGCGAGGCTGATGCTCCTCTGGCTGATCTCTTGCAGGCGCTGGATCTCCTCGACAAAGACGCCGAGCTCGCACGCTATCTCTTCCTCCGACGGCTCGCGCCCGAGCGTCTGGATCATGCGCCGGTGCGTCCGGTGGTATTTGTTGACCTTCTCGACCATGTGAACCGGGATGCGGATGGTCCGCCCCTTGTCCGCGATCGCGCGCGTGATGGCCTGCCGGATCCACCACGTAGCATACGTCGAGAACTTGAAGCCCTTGGAAGGGTCGAACTTCTCCGCCGCCCGGATAAGTCCAAGGTTCCCTTCCTGGATCAAGTCGAGAAAAGACACCCCGCGGTTGCGGTACTTCTTGGCGATGGAGACGACGAGGCGAAGGTTCGCTTCAACGAGCTTGTCCTTGCACCGCTTGGACCCGCGGGCGATGCCGTTGGCCAGCCGGATCTCGTCGGCGTGCGTCAAGAGGGGAACCCGGCCTATCTCGGCGAGGTACATCCTGATGGAGTCGCCGGTGGCGACGGCGTGGTGGATCTGGGCCGAAGGCGGCTCGGCAGCCTGCACGATGGTGGGCGTCTTGCCCTGGCTCTTCGCGGCCTCCGCGACCTCGCCGGAGACGACGGTTATGTCTTCCTCCTCCAGCGCCGCGTAAAACTCCTCGACCTCGGTCGCCGAAAGCTCCCCCTCCTGCACGAGGCCGGAGACTTCCTCCGTGCTGAGAAAGCCCTGACTTCGTCCCCGATTGAGAAGCTCGTCAGTCCGCTCCGCCAGCATCATGGAGTTCTCGGCCGCCATTGATCCCCTTCCGTAGCCGGTTCCGTTCCCAATCTCTCAACGCAAGGAGCGCTTTGTTAACTGCCTGTGAAAAATGACCCGCGTAGGGTAGCACACCACATATTGAGAGTCACTGGAATTTTCACCTATTTCCTGTGTTTTCTTTTACCCACGCTGGCCTGTATACAACACGCGCGATGTTTCGACAATGTTTCGCTGGTGTTTCGAACGTTTTTCGGCGAAAGAGGTCTTGGGGAGCGTCCGTTACGCGTCGCTTGCTACACTGTTCGGCGTGATCCTGGACCGCCCAACCCTCGCGCGAACCCTCGGCGTGGACCCGCCGCCCGGGGTCGAAACGGTGTCCGGCGTCACCCACGACTCCCGCGCGGTCGAGCCCGGCTCCGCCTTCGTCGCCGTCCCCGGCTTCAAACGCGACGGCACGCAGTTCGTTGCCGAGGCGCTGCGCCGGGGCGCCTCCCTCGTCGTCGCCGAGCGCCCGGTCTCCGACGCCCCGACCGCCGTCGTACCCGACGCCCGCGCCGCCCTGGCCGCCCTCGCCCGCGAGGTCTCCGGCGACCCTTCGGCAAAGATGGAGGTCTACGGCGTGACGGGCACCAACGGCAAGACCACCACCTCTTACGCGCTCCACGCCGTCCTCTCCGGCGTCTACGGGGGGGGAGCGTGCGGCCTCATGAGCACCGCCGAGACGATCATAGCCGGGGGGCGTCGGGCGGCGGTCCGCACGACCCCGGAGGCGACCGAGGTCCAGGCCACGCTCGCGGAGATGCTCCGCGCGGGCGTCCGCCGGGTCGTCATGGAGGTCTCCTCGCACGGCGTCGCGCTCAAGCGGGCGGCGGGGACCCACTT
>CAXUFZ010000353.1:1905-3623 GCA_964250345.1 uncultured Rubrobacteraceae bacterium | reverse complement strand
GTGCGGGCGCGGGTCGGCAACCTGCCGGGCGAGTTCGCGCTGGAGGACAGGATGACCGGCGAGGGGTTGCTGCGCTTCTTCGCCCGGCTGCGGGGCGGCGTGGACCTCGGGTACGCGCACGAGTTGGCCGGGCGGTTCGGGGCGGATTTGGGTCGTCCCATGCGGCGGTTGTCGCGGGGGAACAAGCAGAAGATCGGGCTCATACAGGCCATGTTCCACAAGCCCCCGCTCCTGATCCTGGACGAGCCGACAGGCGGGCTCGACCCCCTGGTGCAGGAAGAGTTCCTCGACGTCGTCGGGGAGACGAGGCGGGAGGGGCGCACCGTCTTCTTCTCCTCGCACGTCCTCTCGGAGGTCGAGCGGGTCTGCGACCGCGTCGGCATCATCCGCGACGGACGGCTCGTCGCGGTCGAGCCCACGCACGCCCTCACCGACAAGGCCTTCCGGCACGTCACGCTCACCTTCGACTCTCCGGTCGATGCGGGGCCGTTCGCGGCGCTCCCGGGGACGGACGACCTGAAGGCCGACGGGGCGAGCCTCTCGTTCACGCTCCACTCGGAGCCGGACGCGATGGTCAAGCTCGCGTCCAGGCACCGGCTCGTCGGGCTGGAGTACGAGCACCCGAGCCTGGAGGAGATCTTCCTAACCTACTACGGGGGAGACGGGGGGGAGCGATGAACGCCGCAAGCCCGCGGAGAAGGGGGAGGGGCCGGCACGCCGCGAGACGGACGACCCCCCTCGCGACGCTCGCGGCCCTGACCCTCGAGGCCACAAAACTGAGGACGCGGGGCGTCCTGATCTGGGGCGCGGCGCTCGGCCTCTACAGCGCCGCGCTCGTCGCCTCGTTCACCACGTTCAGCGGCAACGCCGAGCAGATGAACCAGCTACTCGACTCGTACCCGCAGGGCATGAAGGACGCCTTCGGGATAGCAGACCTGGGCGACGTCGAAAACTACATGAACTCGCAAGTGTTCATGCTCGCGCCGCTGGCGCTGGCCTTCTTCCCCATCCTGGTCGCCGCCGGGACCATCGCGGGCGCCGAAGAGCGGGGCACCATAGACGTGCTGCTCGGTAACCCCATCCCCCGCTGGCAGCTCGTCGTCGGCAACTTCGCCTCCGTCGCGGTCTCGCTGCTGGGCATCCTCGTCCTCATGGGCGTCCTGACCTGGACCGCCGCGGTCCTCATGGACGTGGACCTCTCCATCGAAAGCACGGCCGCCGCCGCCCTCAATATGTGGCCCCTGTGCCTGCTCTTCGGCGCCCTCGCGATGCTGTGCTCGGCCCTCTTCCACCGCCGGGCGCTCGCCATCGGCATCCCGGCCTTCGTCCTCTTCGCGATGTACCTGCTGGACACCATCGGCCGCGTCTCCAGCGACCTCGAAGACCTGCGTCCCGTCTCCGCCTTCTACTACTACGGCTCCGCCATAGAAGACGGCATCCACTGGCCCAGCTTCGGCGGCCTGGCGCTGGCCGCGCTCGCGTTGGTCGCGCTGGCGACCTTCGCCTTCCGCCGCCGCGACATATACACGTAGCACGCCCGCTTCGTGGGCGTGCTGTAAAGTGCCGTCCTGTATGGAGAGCACGAGCATCGAGGTCCTGCTGCTGCGGGCGCGGGGGTTGGCCGCGCTGCGCGGGGTCCTGGGCTCGGAGGTCGCGCGGGACTTTCTGGAGCTTTTGGGGCTTCTGGCGCGGGATCGGCCGGACGCGGGGGCGGTGGC
>CAXUFZ010000353.1:0-1885 GCA_964250345.1 uncultured Rubrobacteraceae bacterium | reverse complement strand
GTTGTGGGAGGGGCTCTCTTCGGAGCCCGACCGTCTGCTGCCGGACGCGTGGCAGTCGCACCTGGTGGGTCGTCTTTTGGATGATGAGAACGCCTTTTCGCTGCGGGCGGAGCGGGGAGAGGTCGGCGGGGACCTCTACGAGCAGGCGAGGCGCGACCTTCGGACGCTGCGGGCGCTCTTCGGGCTGGACGCGGCGTCCGTCCTGGGGATGGTCGAGGGCGCGGTGCCCGGCCTGGACGGGATCTGGGTCCCCTGGACGGAGCCCGCAAGCGACGGGGGAACCTCGCCGCGGCGCGAGTTCGCCCGCAAGCTGGCCGCTGCGGAGGACTGGGGCGGGATGGCGGAGCCTCTGGCGGACCACCTCGCCCGCCACGGCGCCGGGCTCTTCGGAAAACACCGGGCCTTCCGGTGGACGGGGGAGGGGATGCGGGCCGTGGCGGAGCCCGACCCCGTGCGGCTCGTCGGCCTCATCGGCTACGGGCGGGAGAGGGGGCCGCCGGTCCAGAACACGGAGCGGTTCCTGGGCGGGTTGCCGGCGCACCACGCGCTCCTGTACGGCCAGCCCGGGACGGGGAAGTCGTCCACGGTCAAGGCCCTGCTCAACGAGTACGCCGACGCCGGGCTGCGCCTCGTGGAGGTGGCGAAGGAGGACCTCGGGGCGCTGCCGCGCGTGCTCGGGCTGCTGCGGGGGCGCGGGGGACGGTTCGTGCTGTTCGTGGACGACCTCTCGTTCGAGGAGGACGAGGTCGAGTACAAGGCGCTAAAGGCCTTGTTGGAGGGGAGCGTCGAGCAGCCGCCCGAGAACGTCCGGGTCTACGCGACGTCGAACCGCCGGAACCTGATCCGTGAGGGCTTCGCCGACCGGGAGGGCGACGACGTCCACGCCCGCGACACGATGCAGGAGAAGCAGTCCCTCGCCGCCCGCTTCGGGCTGCGCCTCACCTTCCCCGCCCCCGACCAGCGGCGGTACGTCGAGATCGTCGAGGGCCTCGCCGGCGAACGGGGCCTGAAACTCCCCGCCGACGAGCTGCGGGAGAGGGCCCTCCTCTGGGAGCGCTGGCACGCCGGCCGCTCGGGGCGCACGGCCCGCCAGTTCGTGGACGAGTTGGAGGCCGACCTCGCCGGCCGGCGATGATCCGACGCGGGCGGCGAAGCGTACCCGATTTTGTACCAGAATCGGATGAACGGCCGGGGCGAAACCCGCGTAAGTACGCTTACAACGCATCAGGTTCGCAGGACCTAGACTGCCGAATCTCGATGGGAAATGTGGGGTAAACTGGCGCGACTTCGTCGGGGCGTGAGGCATCTCGCGGGGAGGAAGATTGTTCGGCAGAGGCACGACGGAAGCATCGCCGCGTCTTGAGGACGCGCCGCGCGGACCCTACGCGGCCGTGTCCACGTCCGTAACCGACCCGGCCGGTACGAGTCCGACCCGGCTATCAGCCGCCGGGTAGCCGTCCATGACGACCCCGCCCACCAGTCCCCCGGA
The DNA here is from genome assembly GCA_964250345.1 of uncultured Rubrobacteraceae bacterium. Classification (GTDB taxonomy): domain Bacteria; phylum Actinomycetota; class Rubrobacteria; order Rubrobacterales; family Rubrobacteraceae; genus Rubrobacter_D. Next base: position 396 of record CAXUFZ010000353.1, on the reverse strand, counting down.
GCGGTCGCAAGAAAGAACCCGCGACGTCGCGCGCGACGCATACGGGCCAGAGAAGGTCCACGCGTCTGGAGGCCGGCGCTGCCGGCGGTCTGGTTCAGAGCCCGTGGAAGCCACGGTCCGGTCTGCCCCCGACGTCAGGCCCGCTGACGGCGGGCCTTCCGCGGAGGGCCCGCGGCGCGTCCCCCAGAATCGGCCGGGCCGGCGTGGGTGACGCGGGGGGAAAGGTTTGGGGTGTCGCGGCGGCCGGCGCGCTCGCCGTCTCGGCCTACCTGGCGGCGCGGCGGTTCGGGACCGAGCAGGGGCGCCAAGCGGCGCGGCTGGCGGGGCTCAACGCGGGGTTCCAGCTCTCGCTCGACGCGAACTTCGTGCTGTCGCTCTCGGACAGCTCGCGCAACT
>CAXUFZ010000352.1:0-3634 GCA_964250345.1 uncultured Rubrobacteraceae bacterium | reverse complement strand
CCACCGAGCTACCCGCCCGATGCCGCCGGCCCTCACTTTGGTGGCCGGGGTTCCGAGTGGAATGCCCCGGTCCCCGGCTGCCCAGCATCGAGATCCGACCCGCGAGGGGACCCGATCCGCCCCTCACGCAACCCCGTATTCGGCCACGACCCGGTAGAGGTCCGGGTTCGCGGAGACCGGCGACTGCGGGCCGGCGGTCGCCGCTGCTGCGCGTCGCCGGAACCCGGGATCCGCCGTGGCGGCCCGGAAGGCCTCGCGGCTCTCCCAGCGGGCGACGTTGACGAGTTGGAACCTGGCCCCGGGTGAAAAGGCGCGGTGCAACTGCGTGCCCAGGCACCCTGGCTTGGCGCTCATCAGCGCGGCGCGCTCGCGCCATCCATCGACGAACGCGTCGACGTGCTCCGCCGGCACCTCGAAGACGTTGATCAGCGTGACGGGCGAGCCGTCGGTCTGCGGGCTGTTCTGGCTCATGTCGAGAATCCTCCTGATGGACGGGAGACCGCGTCTGCGTGTGGGCCCGGCGGAAACGGCGAACCCGGGCTCGAGGCACAACACGCTTCGTTATCGAGGGACCGCTCCGGGTCTCGGGTTTTCGCCGCGATCTCCTCCTCGCCTTCGTGTCTGAATTTCGGGCACGCCTGGAATCAGGGATAGCCGTACCGTGTCACATCCGCCGGGTTTCGTCGGTCACCACTATGATGACCCGGCCCGACGGAGGGATGTGACGGATGGACGAGCAGGAATGGCTGGCAGGACGCTTCGAGGAGCACAGGGGGCGCCTGAGGGCGGTGGCCTACCGCATGCTGGGCTCGACCGGCGAGGCCGACGACGCCGTGCAGGAGGCCTGGCTCCGCCTCTCCCGGTCCGGGGCGGGCGGCATCGAGAACCTGGGCGGGTGGCTGACGACGGTCGTGGCGCGGGTGAGCCTGAACATCCTGCGCTCTCGCGGAACGCGCCGCGAGGTAGCACTTGAGGGACCCCCGGACGAGCCCCCGCGCGGGCCTCTGGGGCCCCGCGTCGTGCCGGACCCGATCGTGGGCAGCGCCGACGGCATAGACCCCGAGCAGGAGGCGCTCCTGGCGGACTCCGTGGGCCTCGCGCTGCTCGTGGTGCTGGAGACGCTCACCCCCGCCGAGCGGCTCGCGTTCGTCCTGCACGACACGTTCGGGATGCCCTTCTCAGAGATCGCGCCCATCGTCGATCGCACGCCCGCCGCCACGAGGCAGCTCGCCAGCCGCGCGCGCCGCAGGGTGCGGGGGGCCGCCCCGGTCCCCGACGTGGACCTCGCCCGCCAGCGGGAGGTCGTGGACGCCTTCCTCGCCGCCTCGCGCGGGGGCGACCTCGGGGCGCTTCTTTCGGTGCTCGACCCGGACGTCGCGCTCCGGGCCGACACCGGCGGCGCGCCCAGGGAGGTCCGGGGAGCTGCGGCCGTGGCCGACCAGGCTCTCCTCTTCTCCCGCATGGGCGGCCCGGGCCGTGTCTCCCGGCCCGCGCTGGTCAACGGGGCCGCGGGCGTCGTCAACTGGGGCCCGGACGGGACGCCGTCCTCCGTCCTGGGCTTCACGGTGAGCGGCGGGAGGATCGCCGAGATCGACATACTCGCCGACCCCGAGCGCCTGGGCCGGCTCGACCTGTCGGCTATCGGCGGGTGATGCCCGGTGACCCGGCGACGTGCGCGAGGTGGTTTCGCTCGAGAAAGATCTACAAACGGGCATTCGGCGCCAAGGAGCAGACCTCAGCATAATGTCTGGGCTCTGGCGCGCTTTTGGTGAAGTCGGGTCCCGGCAAGTCGTGACGCCCCGATCCGTGTCCGCTCGACACGTGCCACTAGCACTTCGCTACCGCGTGACGGCGCCTCCGGACTGCTCGAGCGGAGCGTTTGCCCGTCGCCCCCCTCGTTTCACCCAAAGGCCGACAGAGCCCGTGATTCACGAGCAGGCCCGAGCCGTACCCCACCACATCGCCACCGCCGCGCCCGCGTCCCCGCGCCGGGATGCCCGGAGGTGTCACAGCCGGGGCCGCCGTCCCGTCTTGTGGGGTGCAGGGATTCCCAGATGGAGGAGTTTATGATGAGGGTGTTTGTCGCGGGGGCGACGGGGGCGATCGGGAGGCAGCTGGTGCCGCGGCTGGTCGAGGCGGGCCACGAGGTTCACGGCATGACGCGCAGCGGGTCGAAGCGGGCGATGCTCGAGGGGCTGGGCGCCGTGCCGGTGGTGGCGGACGCGCTCGACCCCGACGGGGTCGCCCAGGCCGTGGGCGAGGCGAGGCCGGACGTGATCGTCCATCAGGCGACGGCGTTCGGGGCGGTGGACAAGATCGACCCGCGCCACTTGGGGCGCGACCTCGCGCCGACCAACCGCCTGCGAACCGAAGGGACGGACCACCTGCTCTCGGCCGGGCAGGCCGTGGGGGTGCGGCGGTTCGTCGCGCAGAGCAACGGCTCCTTGACGTACGAGCGCACCGGCGGGCCGGTGAAGGGCGAGGAGTACCCGTTCGATCCCTCGCCCGCGCGCGAGATGCGCGAGGCCCTGGCCGCGCTCCGGCACCTTGAGGGGGCGGTCCTCGGCGCGCGGTGGACCGAGGGGATCGTGCTGCGCTACGGCACCTTCTACGGGCCGGGCACCTCGATCGCGCCGGGCGGGGAGCAAACCGAGATGATCCGCAAGCGCAGGTTCCCGTTGGTCGGCGACGGCGGCGGCATCTTCTCCTTCGTCCACGTCGCCGACGCGGCGGAGGCGACGGTGGCGGCGGTCGAGCCGCACGGCAGCCGCGGCGTCTACAACGTCGGCGACGACGACCCCGCCCCGGTCGCCGAGTGGCTGCCGGCGCTGGCTCGGGAGCTCGGCGCCAAGAAGCCGATGCGCGTGCCCCGTTTCCTGGTGCGGCTGCTCGCTGGTGAGGCCGGCGTGGTGATGATGACCGAGCTTCGCGGTGCCTCCAACGCCAAGGCAAAGCGCGAGCTGGGGTGGCGCCCGGAGCACCCGAGCTGGCGCGAGGGGTTCGCAACGGTGCATGCGAGCGGGCGCGACGGGCCGGCGACGTGACCTCCCGCGAGCAGCTGCTCGACGAGCTGCGGCCGGCCTCCTTCGCGATCGCCTACCGGATGCTCGGCAGCGTCTCCGAGGCCGAGGATGTCGTGCAGGAGGCCCTGCTGCGGGCCCATCGGGCGCTCGACGCGGGCGAGCGGATCGCCTCGCCGCGCGCGTGGGTCGCCACCGTGACCACCCGGCTGGCGATAGACGAGCTGCGCTCCGCGCGCGCCCGCCGCGAGCGCTACGTCGGCCAGTGGCTGCCGGAGCCGATCGTCACCGACGGCCACGACGACCCGGCCCGGCACGCCGAGACGGCCGACTCGCTGTCGCTGGCGATGCTGGTGCTGCTGGAGAGCCTCTCGCCCGAGCAGCGGGCCGCGCTGCTGCTCCGCGACGTGTTCGGCTACGGGTACCCGGAGATAGCGAGGATCGTCGGCAAGAGCGAGGACAACGCGCGCCAGCTCGCCTCCCGCGCCAGGCGCCACGTCGAGGAGCGCCGGCCCCGCTTCCGGACGACGCGCGAGCGGCAAGACGAGCTGGCAGAGCGGTTCTTCACGGCCGCCGAGCACGGCGACCTCGCCGGGCTCGAGGCGCTGCTCGCC
>CAXUFZ010000351.1:0-3645 GCA_964250345.1 uncultured Rubrobacteraceae bacterium | reverse complement strand
GTACGGAGCCCATCCCGCCCTCCGTTCTTCCTCCATAAAGTCGCCCCCGCCCCCGCGACCACGATAACCAACGCGCGACCGGAACGTCCCGGCCCCAAACTCCCGCCTGTACCAAAGTACGGCCCGAAGTCCGTCCTTCCGCGCGATGCCGGGAACCCCGCGGCGGACGATGATCTCCGGCAGACAGAACGGCGGAGGGAGGGCCGGATGCACGACCGGACAAATTCCGAAGGGCCGCGACGACGGGCGAGCGCCCCGCTCCACACCACCTGGCGGGAGCCGCGGCGGGACCTCCGGCGAACCTCCAAACCCCTCCGCGCCGAACACGAAAGGACCGACGCATGGACCACGAAACGAACCGCGTCGCGCTGATAACCGGCGCTTCCCGCGGCCTCGGCCTCGCCCTGGCCCAGAGGTTGGCCGAAGAAGGGTGGACCCTTATCCTGGACGCCCGCGGCAAAGAAGCCCTGGAAGCGGCCCGCGCCGGGCTGGCGGAGCTGACGGACGTCACCGCCATCGCGGGCAACGTCATGGACCCGGAACACAGGAGGGAGCTGGCCGGGGCCGCGCGCCGGGCCGGCGGCCTGAACACGCTCGTAAACAACGCGAGCATCCTCGGGCCGAGCCCGCAGCCTGACCTCCTCGACTACCCTTCGGGCATCCTGGAGCAGGTCTACAAGACGAACGTCCTGGCGCCCCTCGCGCTCGTCCAGGAGACGCGGGACGCGCTCAAACCGGACGCCCGCATCGTCAACGTCACGAGCGACGCCGCCGTCGAGCCCTACGAGGGCTGGGGCGGCTACGGCTCCAGCAAGGCCGCGCTGGAGCAGGTCTCCAACATCCTCGCCGCCGAGAACCCCGGCTGGCGCGTCTACGCCGTGGACCCGGGCGACATGCGCACCCGGATGCACCAGGAGGCGTTCCCGGACGAAGACATAAGCGACCGGCCCCTCCCTAAGGAAAGCGTGCCCGGACTGATGGAACTCCTCACCGGCGACCTGCCGGGCGGACGCTACGCGGCCAGGGACCTCGCGAAACCGGACGAACCGGCCGGAGGGGTCCGCGAGCTACGGGTCGCCCTCACGGTGGATGACTTCGACGGGGCCGCCGAGCTCTACAGGGACGGGTTCGGCTTGCCGGTCGTCATGGAGTGGGACGGGCCCGGCGGGCGCGGGATGGTCCTCGCCGCTGGTCCGTCCACGATCGAGCTCCTGGACCGCCCCCAGGCGGCGCTCGTGGACCGGGTCGAGGTCGGGGAACGCGTCTCCGGCCCGGTGCGCCTGGCTCTGGAGGTGCCGGACATCGAGGCCTCGGCCGCATCCTTGAAGGAGAAGGGCGCGAAAGTCCTGGGCGAGCCGATCAGGACCCCGTGGGGCGACTTCAACCGGCGGCTGCGGGACCCCGACGGCCTCCAGCTCACGCTGTTCCAGACCTCCGAAGCGGAGACCCCCCGTGAGGAGGCCGAGCGGGTTGTTTAGCGCGGGGTTGGCGGAGATCGTCCTGATCGTGCAGGACGTGGAGCGTTCCGCCCGCTTCTACCACGAAGTCGTGGGCCTGACGCCCGAGACGCCGGCCGGGAACGGCTGGGCCTGGTTCTGGGCGGGCGAGCCGGGCCGGACGCAGCGCTTGGCCCTCCACAGAGGTGCCCTGCTCTTCGAGGAGCACTCCCCACTCCCCGAGGGCGAACGCTGGGGCAGGATCCACTACGCCCTCGACGTCCCCCGCGAGAAGCTGAACGAAGCCGTCGAACACGTCCGCTCCAGCGGCGTCGAGGTCCACGGTCCCACCCACTTCGATTGGATGCGGGCGACCTCCTACTACTTCTATGACCCCGACGGTAACCTCCTGGAGTTCTGGTCCCCGGCCCCTCCGAACGGAGACACCCCATGAAGGCGCAAGGCCTCTCCTGGCTTGGGACGCGTACCCGAAGGTTCGACGAAACGGTCAGGTTCTTCGGCGGTACGCTGGGCCTGCGCGTCGAGCACGAGGAACCGGATTTCGCCGTCTTCCGCCTGCCCAACGGGGACACGGTCGAGGTCTTCGGCCCCGGGGACCGGGACCACGAGCACTTCGCCACCGGCCCGGTCGTCGGGTTCCTGGTGGACGACGTGGAAGCGGCGCGTTCCGAGCTTGAAGGGGCCGGCATCCCGTTCATCGGCCCGGTACACACGCACGAAGACGGCGGCTCGTGGTCGCACTTCGTCGGCCCTGACGGCAACATCTACGAACTCACCAAGTAAAGGAAAGACCTCTTGCTAGATACAACACCCGAACAAACCAAACGCCGCGCAACCCCAACACGCGATCAGACAGGGCAGACCCCACCGGCCCACACATCCGGCGCCCGCGCCACGAGGCCCGACTTCGACCTGCCGCCGGAACTGGAAGCGAGCGAGCCACCCGAGGCACGAGGTCTCGCCCGCGACGAAGTGCGCCTCATGGCCTCGTACCGGAAAGACGGCCGCATCACCCACGCCCGCTTCCGGGACCTCCCGGACTTCCTCGACCCCGGCGACGTGCTCGCGGTCAACACCAGCGGCACGATGAACGCGGCCGTCCCGGCCACCCGCGAGAACGGCGACGGGATCACGCTGCACCTCTCCACCCACCTCCCCGCAGACCTCTGGACCGTCGAGCCACGAGCCTCCGGCGGCACTAAACCTCTGCTAGACGGTGAGCTCGGAGAGCGGTTGCGGCTGCCCGCGGGCGCGGGGATCGTTCTCCACACCCCGTACCTACCGGAGAATCGGTCCGGGGTCGGGTCCAACAGGCTCTGGATCTCTACCCTGAACCTTCCGACAAACCTCAGTGAGTACCTGGAACGTTACGGTTCGCCGATACGGTACGGCTACGTGAGGGAGGGGTGGCCTTCGGACTACTACCAGACCGTGTACGCGACGGAGAAGGGCAGCGCCGAGATGCCTTCGGCGGGGCGGGCCTTCACGCCGGAGCTCATAACGCGCCTCGTGGCGGGGGGCGTGCAGGTGGTTCCGCTGGTCTTGCATACCGGCGTCGCCAGCCTCGAAGACGACGAGCCGCCCTACGCGGAGTTCTACCGGGTGCCGCCCGCCACCGCCCGCGCGGTCAACGCCGCGAAGGCGTCGGGGCGCCGCGTCGTGGCCGTCGGTACGACCGTGGTGCGGGCGCTAGAGACCGTCACCGACGCGGAGGGGGTCGCGCACCCCGGCGAGGGCTGGACGGACGTCTTCGTCACGCCGGAGCGGGGCATCCGGTCCGTCGACGCGATGCTCACCGGCCTGCACGAACCCAGGTCCACGCACCTGTCGATGCTGGAGGCTCTCGTGCGGAGCGGTCCGGCGTGTCCGCTACTCCCCGCGGGGATCGAACACCTGAGAGCAGCCTACGCCGAAGCGCTAAGAGAAGGCTACCTCTGGCACGAGTTCGGGGATCTACACCTCATCCTGTAGGCCTGGAACCCGGAATTGACGGCCATCACGAGCAGGAGGTGAGAGATGTAGGCGTACAGTCGAACCCCGGCCACCCACGAGAGAGACAGAACCGACAAAGGAGAAACAATGCCATACGAGCTGCCGCAGCTCCCCTACGGCTACGACGCCCTGGAGCCGACCATCGACCAGGAGACGATGCACCTCCACCACGAGAAGCACCACAACACCTACGTCG
>CAXUFZ010000350.1:0-3650 GCA_964250345.1 uncultured Rubrobacteraceae bacterium | reverse complement strand
TCCGCATGATCCGCTTCACCCGCCGCCGGCTTCTCGGCACCGGCGCCGCCCTCGCGAAGAACCCCACCCTCGACGCCCTCGCCGCCCCCGCGCTGACAAGCCACCCAGACGTGCTCGCCGTCCTCGACGCCCGTAGGGGGCAGGTCTTCGCCCGCCGCTACGCATCCGACGGGCCCACGACCGGCATCATCTGCGCCCGGCCGGAAGGGCTCTCGCACGAAGGCGAACCGCTTCTGGTGGGGGACGGGGCGGTGCGTTACCGGGGGGAGCTCGCGCGTCTCGGGTTCATACCGCCAGACGATTCGCCGTTGCATCAGGTGTCGGCGGTGGGGCACGTGATGTCGGCGGATCTGGAGCCCGTGCCCGTCGAAGAAGTCGTCCCGATCTACGTCAGGGAACCGGACGCGGAGGTGCGGCGCGACCTGAACCCGTGGGGGCGTTCGTGAGGGGCCCCGAGGGCGGGGCCTTCGTGCGCAGGATGCGGTCGTCCGACCTGAAGGCCGTGATGGACCTCGACGCCAGGGCGCTGCCGAAGCCGTGGAGCCCCAGGATCTGGCGCGACGAGCTCGAAAGCCCGTTCGGCCTCTACCTCGTCCTGGAACAAGACGGGGGCCTTATCGGCCAGATCGGCATCCGCCGCGTCCTGGACGAGCTCCACATAACGACCATCGCCGTCGACCCCGACCGCCGCCGCCGCGGCCACGCCCGCGCCCTCATAGGCGCCGCGCTGGCCGCCTTCCCCGACGCCCGCCTCGTCCATTTGGAGGTGCGCCCGAGCAACGGCGAGGCCCGAGCCCTCTACCGCTCGCTCGGCTTCCGCGAGACCGGGCGCAGGCCCCGCTACTACGGCGACGAGGACGCCGTGCTCATGACCCTCGATCTCCTGGACCGTCCGGCGGGTCGTCCGTGAACCGTCTCCTGGCCCGCTCCCGGCGCTCCTCCTTGCGGCGCCCCAGCTCCTCCGGCGGATCAAACGGTTTCAGCAGCAAGAGCGCCGGCGCCGCGCACGCCAGAAAAGACAGGAAGAGGCCGCCCGCGATCAAGGGGTCCACCGGCCCCAGAAACAGGTAGATAAAGAACATCACCAGCATGACCAGCGAGATCAGGGCAAAGAGCAGTGAGAAGGTCCGCATGACGACGAGTATATCCGCTCTCTTGCCCCGCGAACCCCGCACCGTCACGCCCGGAACCGTTCCGAAAACCGACCGTTCGCGGCCCGATACAAATTCGGCCAGCCCTCATTGAACTCCCGCGCCCCGGCTTACGTATATCCATGTATTTGGTGAAAAGAGCAAAGGAGATAAAGGCCTGGCGCGACGAACGCGGGGTGGTCGAATGACCGGCAACGGCCGGGAGATCCCGCGGGGCACAAGCCCCGCGAAAACCGAAGAAGGAGCTGAAAAGGTGAAAAGTTTGGTCACGAAGAATACGGTCGCCGGTGGGCGGTCGGCCTGGGTGCGCGGGATGCTCGCGCTGGGCCTGATGGCGGGCCTTCTGCTCGCGTGGGCGGCGCAGGGCGCTTCCGCGCAGGATGCCTCGAACCCCCCGAACGCCCCCGAGCAGGTCTTCGCGCTCACCGTTACCGACGACCTGCTGCGTTTCGACGGGGACACCCCGCGCGAAGTCGTCCGCAAGAACATCACGGGCCTCATGAACGGCGAGAGCCTGGTCGGCATAGACTTCCGCCCGAGCGCCCAGGCCCCTAACGCAGCACAGCAGGGCGTGCTCTACGGCGTTGGCGACATGGGCTACATCTACACGATCCGACCCAACATGGCGATCGCCGAGCGGGGACCCAGGATCACGGCCGACGGCCAGCCGGTGGTGCTCAGGGGTGAGTCGTTCGGCATAGACTTCAACCCGACCGTGGACCGCCTCCGGATAGTGAGCGACGCCAACCAGAACCTGCGCGTCAACGTCGATACCGGGGCCCTGGCGGACTTCGATGCCACCGTGCCAGGCACCCAGCCGGACCTCGACCTCCAGTACGCCGCGGGCGATCGCAACGCCGGCCAGGACCCCGCCGTGGGCGGCGTCGCCTACAGAAACTCTCAGCCCTCGGCCTTCGGCACCACCAACACCCAGCTCCTCGATATAGACGCGCGCACCGACGACATGTCCGCGCAGAATCCGCCCAACAACGGCACGCTCAACACGGTGGGCGGCATCGTCTTCGAGACCAGGAGCCTCATCGGGTTCGACATCGTCACCCGCGGCACCTCGCCCGGCGGCGACAGGGGCTTCGCCGTTCTGAAGGGCGAAGGTGGCGGCAACTCCGGCCTCTACGGCGTCAACCTGAACACCGGCGAGGCCCGGAAGGTCGGCCTGATCGGCGCCCGCGGCATGGCCCAGGTCGAAGGCTTCGCCATCCCCATCGGCCAGCAGTAAGGTCACCCGCGCTCGCCCCCGAAGCTTCGGGGCGGCGCGACGACGCAACATCCCGAGGACGGGTCCGTTCACACGGACCCGTCCCTTTTACGTGGTCCACACCCGGCAGAACGCCGATCAGCGCGACCGGTCAGCCCTCACGACTTGCGGAAAGCCGGGGTTATCCTCCGGCCGACCATGGAAGATCCTCCGGTCGGGTGGGCCGACGGCCACGCGCTCCCCCGGCCGTCTCACAGGCTCCCGGCGCGGCCGGATCATCCACCGCCTCCATCTTGCGCGTCCCGGAGAGTCCTCGCCGCATGCCGGATACCACGTATTCGCCCGGCCGGGGTGCTATAACCGGGCGCGTGATCCTGGCCATCGAAACCTCCTGCGATGACACCTGCGCCGCGGTCGTCGAGCCGGGCGGGAGGCGCGCCTTATCCAACGTAGTCCACACCCAGACGGAGCACGCCCGCTACGGCGGCGTCGTCCCCGAGGTCGCCTCCAGGGCCCATCTGGAGCGCATGGACGGCGTGGTCGAGCGGGCGCTCTCGGACGCGGACGCCGGCCTGGCCGACGTTACGAGCGTGGCGGTGACGGTGCGGCCCGGCCTGATCGGGGCCCTCCTCGTCGGCGTCTCGGCGGCGAAGGGCCTGGCCTACGCCCGCGAACTGCCGCTCGTCCCGGTGAACCACCTCGAAGGCCACGTCGCCGCGGCCTACCTGGCCGAACCGGACCTCGAGCCGCCCTTCGTCGCCCTCATAGCCTCCGGCGGCCACACCGCCCTCTACGCGGTGGACGAGGACGGTATGAACCTTCTCGGCGAGACGCTGGACGACGCGGCGGGCGAGGCCCTGGACAAGGGCGCCCGAATGCTCGGCCTCGGCTTCCCCGGCGGGCCGGCGATCTCCAAAGCCGCCGAGAACGGGGACCCCACCCGCCACGATTTCCCCGTCGGCCTCAAAAACAAGGCCAATCTCGATTTCAGCTTCTCCGGCCTGAAGACGAGCCTCCTCTACAAGCTCAAGGCGCTCGACGAAGACGAAGCCCGCGAGGAACTGCCGCACCTGGCCGCCGGCTACGAGCGCGCCGTCGTGGATGCGCTCTCCCGCAAGCTCCTACGCGCCGCCGAGACGCGCGACGCGCCCGCGGTCGTGGTCGCCGGGGGCGTCGCCGCCAACAAACTCTTGCGCCGAACCCTGGTCGAAGAGTGCGAGAGGCTCGGGACGAAGCTCGTCGTCCCTCCGCCGAACCTCTGCACGGACAACGCCGCCATGATC
>CAXUFZ010000349.1:0-3652 GCA_964250345.1 uncultured Rubrobacteraceae bacterium | reverse complement strand
CCGCCCGCTTGTCCCACATTCCCCTCCTAGATCCTGTAAAGGTTCGCCGCCCACGTGAGCCCGAACCCGAAACCCACCGTGATGACGTACTTGCCCGGCTCCATGGAATCGTAGATGTCCGGGTACGAGAGCGGGATGCTCGCCGCCGACGTGTTCCCGAACCGGTCCAGGTTCAACACCACCCGGTCGGCCGGCACCTCCATCTTCTTCGCCGCCGCATGTATTATGCGCGCATTTGCCTGGTGCGGGATGACGTACTGGACGTCGTGGGCGGTGATGCCGTTGCGCGAGAGGAGCTTCTCGACCATCTCGGGGAAGACGCGGACGGCGAACTTGAAGACCTCGCGGCCGTTCTGGTAGAGCTTCTGCTCGTCGCCGGGCTGTCCCGCGCGTCCGAGGTGGGCCCCGCGCCCGTCGGCGCCCAGGATGTGGTCCACGAAGCCGGACTCGCCGTCGCCGGCGTCGAGTACTACCGCGCCCGCGCCGTCGCCGAAAAGGACGGCGGTCGAGCGGTCGTCGGCGTCGACGACGGTGCTCATGGCGTCCGCGCCGACGAGGAGAATTCTGCTCGCGGCGTTCGAGGCGAGCATGGCGGAGGCTACGGAGGCGGCGTAGGAGAAGCCCGAGCAGGCGGCGGAGAGGTCCATAGCACCCACGCCGGGGGCCCCGATCTCGGCCCCGATCAAGGCGGCCACCGACGGCATCGACTCCGGCGCGGTCGAGGTCCCGCAGATGACGAGGTCTACGGAGTCGCCGTCCACGCCCGCGTGCTCCAGCGCCTCCTTCGACGCGTCGATGGCGAGGGTGGCGCAGGTCTCGTCTTCGGCGATGAAGCGTCGCTCGTGGATGCCGGTACGGGTGGAGATCCAGTCGTCCGTCGTGTCGAGAACGCTTTCGAGGTCGGCGTTCGTAACGACGCGTCCCCCCAGTGCCCGACCGACGCCGACGATCTTGCCGACGGGCCGGCCGTTCAAGCCGCGCCCCCCGAAGCTTTAGCCTGAGAATCTGACAGCGCCTGTTGCAGGGCATCCGTCAGGCCGACGCCGGAGCGCGAGATGCCGAGCAGCGCGTTCTCGACGCCGCGGGCGCGTGAGTTGCCGTGGCCGATGACGACCGGGCCTCTCACGCCGAGCAGGAAAGAACCGCCGTAGTTCTCGGGGTCGACCTGATCCCTGACGCCAAGCAACCGTGGACGCAGTACCGCAGCGGCGAGCTTGCTGGCGAGGTTTCCGGTCATGGCGGTGCGGATCATCCTCAGAACCTCGCCCGCGACGCCTTCGGCGGTCTTGAGGACGACGTTGCCGGTGAAACCGTCAGTGACGAGCACGTCGGCGGCGCCGGTGCCGACGTCGCGGCCTTCGACGTTGCCCACGAAACGCAGGCCGGAGGCGGAGATGAGTCCGTGCGCCTCCTTGGCGAGGTCGGTGCCCTTGCCCGGTTCCTCGCCGACGTTGACGAGGCCGACCCTGGCCGGCTCTTGCAACCCGAGGTATCGCTCAGAAAACACGGCACCCAGGATAGCGAAATTGAGCAGGTCCTGCGGCCGGCACATCGTCGTCGCGCCCGCGTCGAGCAGCAAGACCGGCTTCGGAAACGGTATGACCGTCGAGATCGCCGGCCTCCGGCACCCGTCGAGCCGGCCCAGGCGCAACAGGGCGGCGGCGACCGTCGCCCCCGTATGGCCGGCGGAGAAGAATGCGTCCGCGTCCCCGGCGCGCACCATCTTCGCCGCGACCGCGACGCTCGCGTCCGGGCGCGCGCGGAGGGCGGTCGCCGGGTCTTCGTGCATGGAGATCGGGGCGCCGGATGAAATTATGGAGATGTTCGGCGGGAGGTCGGAGCCCGCGGCGGCCCTGACCTCGGGCTCGGTGCCGACGAGCAGAACCTCGTCGTCGGGTAGGTGGCGCGCGGCGGCGAGCGCGCCGGAGACGATCTCCGCGGGGGCGTTGTCCCCCCCGAGGGCGTCTACGGCGATGCGCACCGGGCGGTCCGGTTCGTGGGGCGGGCTACTCTACGTTCTCGACGGCGACCGCGGTGCGACCCTTGTAGAAGCCGCAGTTGCGGCAGACCCTGTGCGGCACGTGCGGCTCGCCGCAGTTGGGGCACGACACGAGGCTCGGGCCGCGCAGCGCCTGGTGGGCCCTGCGCTGGTTCGTGCGCGCCTTTGACGTCTTCTTCTTCGGTACTGCCATGATCCTACCTCCGCTGTCTCTTGCGACCTCGCCAGCAAACCGTGGAAATCTCTCGTCGGTTCGTAATGGCCCGTGCGAGCCGGTCGAGAATATAACCTACTTCCCCGTCCACCACCACTGCACCGGGCTCTTAGGTTCCGAGGTTTTGAGATCGCCCGCTGCACGGGCTTTGAGGTTTGAGGGCTGCGCGGTCGGGAGCCTACCCCATCGACCGCCCCTAGAAGCCTAAGAACCTGAATGCCTAAAAACCCGAAACCGAGATGCCGTCTAGGCCGCGCCACCTCGGGTCGACCTCGTCCTCGTCTTCGGCCGGGCTCACGGGCTCGGTGCCCTCCTTGAAGACCTGCATCGGGACCTCGTTGGGCAACGCCCGCTCCGTGTAGTCCTTCAGGTCCAGCGTCCAATCCTCGACAGAGAGCTCGCGGTCGTCCGGCTCCGCGACGAGCTCGGAGTCGCCGAACTCGAGCGAGAGCTCGACCGGGTCCAGGGTCCTGTCGCAGGTGGTGTTTACCGTGGCGCGGACCCGGAGGTCCAGGTGGAGGCCGTCGGAGACCCTGGTGACGGCGACGTCGGCCTCGGCCTTCGGCACTTCGTGGTGGCGGCCGTAGAGGTCGAAGGGGTCGGCGGCGAACTCCGCGTGGACTTCATGCCTGTCGCCGACCTCGGCCCCGGGCTTGCGTAGGGGGATGCGATGCTCCATCCGGCTAGTCTACCGCGGGTTACTGTTCCTGCACGCCCTGGAGCTTCGAGCGGCCCCGCTGGACGGCCTCTAGCAGTTTGCCGAGGTTGTCCTCGAGGTTCGCGAGGACCTCGTCGGCGTAGTCTTCGGCGCCCAGGCGTATCTCGCGCTCGCGGCGGCGGGCGTCCTCCATTATTTCGGCGCTGCGCTTCTCGGCCCTTTTCAGGACCTCTTCTTCCGAGGTGATCTTCTCGGCCTCGTCCTGGGCGCCGCGGATGATGCGGTCGGACTCGGAGCGGGCCTCGTCGAGCATGGCCTGGCGCTCCTTGACGATCCAACGCGCCTGCTTGAGCTCCTCGGGGATGGTCTGGCGCATCTGGTCGATGATGTCGAAGGCGGCGTCGCGGTCTACCATCGCCGTGTTGCCGAAGCCGGGGAAGCTCCTCGCGTCCTCGACCAGCTCTTCCAACCTGTCTATGAGTACCAGTACGTCCATCCTCAGCAACCCCGCTTTTTGCTTACGATCCCTGTATCTTACCGTCCGAGCCGGAATAAATCTGCCTCACGGTCTCCAGTATGCCGTCCGGCACCAGCCCGCGCACGTCCCCGCCGAGCGAGGCGATCTCGCGCACAGCACTCGACGACAAAAAACTGTGCTCCGCCGCCGCCATGATAAAGACCGTCTCGACCCCCGGCGCCATCGTCCGGTTGAGCTGCGCCTGCTCGAACTCGGACTCGAAGTCCGAGACCGCCCGCAGCCCCTTCACGATGGCCCCAGCCC
>CAXUFZ010000348.1:0-3654 GCA_964250345.1 uncultured Rubrobacteraceae bacterium | reverse complement strand
GCCCCAGCGTCATGGCAATGAGCAGAGCGGACCATTCGAGGGGAAGTTTTGGGCGCTCCGGTGAGGGAAGCAACGGCGAAGTCAGCGCTTCGTACAACAGCACCAATCCGGCCCCCAGCGCGAGCACAAATCGCAAGCGTATTGGATATATTTTTGCTTACTCTGCACGGTTATTCACCCTGATACCCTAGTTGTTTCCCTTCTTGGGTATTAAATATATATATTTTTGGCTGGGTGTCAAGGATGAAGGACGGTGTGTTCGGAACAAAGGGTCCGAGTATATGCCTCACGCATGTATGTTTGTCGAGTATGCGTAAGCGAACGTCGCGTCATTTTGCGGTCGGGCATGCGCCTGGATCTCCGGACCGCCTTGGGTCGTGGACCGCTCCCGCAAACGCGGGAGTTTTCGAGGAGACTGGTGGAAGAGCCTTGCGCGCCTTCGTTTTCCGTCGGGTTTAGGCCCGGATGCCGCTCATTATGTTGCGGACCAGGTCACCTGCGAAGTCGTTGTCGAGCGGTTGGTCCGGAATCAAGAGACGCTTGTAGCACGCGCCCCAGAGCTGGTCGACCACCACCTCGAGGTCGACGTCCGCGCGGATCTGGCCCCGTCGCCGCGCCAGGGAGAGCCTTTCGAGCGCGAGCCGCCGGCGAGGGAGGCTGTAGTACTCCGAGAAGGCGGCGGCGAGGTCGGGGTCCGTCTGCGCCTCGCCTATGAGCTCGGCGACCACCTGCCTCCCGCCCCCCTCGTTGAGCAGGCGCACGAACGCGCGCAACTGCACGGCGAGGTCGCGCTCGATCTCGCCGGTGTCCTGGAACGCGAGTTCCTGCTCCACGGCGGCGAAGTACCCTTCGAGAGCGAGCGCCCCCGTCGAGGGCCACCATTTGTACAACGTCGTCTTGCTCACGCCGGCGCGGAAGGCCACCTTCTCGAAGGTGATCCCGGCCAGCCCAACCTCGAAGAGGATCTCGCCGGTGGCCGCGAGGACGTTCCGACGCACCTCCGCCGCGGGCCGGCGTCCACGTCCCCGTCGGGCAGGGTTTTTCGTATCTTCGACCGTCGTCTTTCCTTCCATCGCTTGCAACATATGGACGACCAGTATACCTCACCCAAATTAATGGTCAATCTGTCCATGAAAAGATGGCGTCTCACCCCAAATCGGAGACGAACACTTGCAATATATGGACGGACCGTGTACATTACCGAAGTAATGAACGAGTTGTTCACGAAAGAAAGGAGCAGGGCATGACGACTGAAGCCAACGCAGGGACGGGGGCTCGCGTCGCGATCGTCACCGGTGGATCGGGGGGCATCGGTCGCGCCGCGGCCGAGAGGCTCGCCGCGGACGGCATGAGCGTGGTGGTTCATTTCGCGGGTAACGAGGGCCGTGCCGAGGAGGCCGTCGAGGCGATCTCCAGGGCCGGTGGTACCGCGACCGCGATGGGCGCCGACGTCGCCGACGAGACGGAGATGGCCGCCGTGTTCGAGCAGACCGAGCGGCTCTACGGCGGGGTAGACGTCGTCGCGAACACCGCCGGCATCATGCCGCTGGCGCCGATCGCCAAGATGGACCTTGAGGTCTTCGACCGCATACAGCGCACGAACGTGCGCGGGACGTTCGTCGTCTCGCAGTTGGCCGCGCAGAGGCTCCGGTCCGGCGGCGCGCTCATCAACTTCTCCTCGTCGGTGACGCGTTTGCAGCTGCCCGCGTACGGCGCCTACGCCGCCTCCAAGGGAGCGGTCGAGGCGATGACACTCATCCTCGCCCGCGAGCTGCGCGGCAGCGACATCACGGTCAACGCCGTCGCCCCGGGCCCGACCGCGACGCCGCTGTTCTTCGAGGGCAAGTCGCAGGAGCTCGTCGACAACATAGCCAACGCCAACCCGATGGAGAGGCTCGGCACCCCCGAGGACGTGGCCGAGGTCGTGTCGCTGTTGGCAGGACGTGGGCGCTGGCTCAACGGCCAGGTCATCTACGCCAACGGCGGCATGGGCTAAGACGCCGGACGGTTCGATGGGCCGACTCGACGGCGGCCTGAGCGCTATCGAGTCGGCCCCGATCCATCTTCCACGACTATCACGGAGGAGTGATCCCATGACCCAGGAATCGATAACCCAGCAGCGTTCCGAAGCACCGGGTGAATCCGCCACCCGATCCGCCATCCCGTTCGTCGTCTTCACGGTCATCGCCGGCATCGTCGCCGCGGTCGCGGCCTTCGGCAGCGTCTTGCTGTCGCTCGAGCCCTGGGTGATGTTTGCCGGCTGGGTGGCGTGGTTCACGCGGCCTACCTCCACGATCCAGGGCGTCTACGCGATCATCTGTCTGTGGCTCGGGCTGGTGCTGGCCGTGCTCGGCACCCTGTCCGTCGAGACGTTCTCGCCCGTGATCGGCCCGGTCGCCCTGCCGCTGACCGTGTTCGTGCTCGCGATCGTGGCGGTCGGCCTGCGCACCACGCCGGTGCTGAACAACATGCTCGCCTGGTTCGTGGGCCTGGTCACCCTCTTCGCGGCCGAGCCGGAAGCGGTGCTCCCCGGCCTGCTGGCCCTGGTGGCGGCCACCGCCATCGGCGGCCTCGCCGGCTTCGTCTGCCAGGCCCTCCAGCGGCGGTTCGCGGGGTAGGCCCGAAGTCGATCTGCCGGGGCACGAGGAACAAAGCACACAAACGCAACACACCGAGAGGAGAAACATCATGTCCGTCATCCTGATCACCGGCTCTTCCACCGGCATCGGCAACCTCACCGCGAAGGCGCTCGCCGCGGCCGGACACACCGTCTACGCCACCATGCGCGACCCCGAGGGTCACAACGCCGAACGCGCCAAAGACCTGCGCGAGTCCCCCAAGGGCGAGGGCGGCGACCTCCGGGTCGTCGAGCTCGACGTGCAGTCCCAGGACTCCGCCGACGCGGCCGTCAAGACCGTCTTGGAGGAGGCGGGCGGGCTCGACGTCGTCGTCAACAACGCGGGCCACCTCTACGTCGGCTACGCGGAGGCGTTCACCGCCGAGGACATCGCCCATCTGCTCGACGTCAACGTGCTCGGCGCCCACCGGGTCAACCGCGCCGCCCTGCCCCACATGCGCGAGCGGGGGCAGGGTACCCTGCTCTACGTCGGCAGCACCATCCCCGTCACCACGCCGCCCTTCCTGGGGCCCTACGTCACTTCCAAGGCCGCCATGGACGCGCTGGCCGTGACCACCTCCTACGAGGTCAACCCGTTTGGCATCGAGACGGTGATCGTGATGCCCGGCGCCTTCACCGAGGGCACCTCCCACTTCCCCAACGCCAGCCGCGCCAGCGACGACGGGGTCGCGGAGGCGTACGCGCCGCTGGACCCGCTGGTCGCCCGCAACGAGGAGGCCACCGCCGGCCTCTTCCCGCCCGACGTGGATCAGGACCCCAGCGCCGTGGGCACGGAGATCGTCCGCATCCTCGGCCTGCCCCGCGGCGAAAAGCCGTTCCGCAGCGTCGTCGATTTCACCGACACCGGCGTCGGGATCGTGGAGATCGTCAACGGGGTGGCGCGCCAGGCCCGCGAGAGCTTCGTGGCCCGGTTGGGCTACGAGGAACTGCTCAGGCCCAGGCTCTGATCCGCGAGACGGACCGGGGGGCGGGGGGGGCCGAGCGCCCGGGCCCCCCCCGGGGGGGGGGGGCGAGGC
>CAXUFZ010000347.1:0-3724 GCA_964250345.1 uncultured Rubrobacteraceae bacterium | reverse complement strand
ATCCTCTCTGGAAGCGACCCGGATACGAAGCATCATTATACTCGCGCGCGCACGCTCGTCACAACTTTTGCGTTCTCCGAGGCGCCCGGGCGCGGATCGTATACTAGGTTGGATGTTCTTAGAGACGGAGAGGTGCGAGGCGTGGATCGTAAGACTATCGTGGTGATGGAGGGGGATCAGACCGGCCAGGAGCTCCTGGAGGAGGCGCTGCGGGTCATCGACCCCTCGGTGACGGGCCTGGACACGGAGCTCCTGCGCTACGACCTCTCGTTGGAGAACCGGCGGGCGACGGGGAACGGGGTCGTGAACGAGGCGGCGGCGGCGATGAAGGAGTCCGGCTTCGGCATAAAGGCCGCGACCGTCACGCCCGAGAAGCAGGGGGACGTCGGCTCGCCGAACGCCATCTTGCGCAAGGGCATCGACGGCACGGTCATCGTGCGCACCGGCCGGCGCATCCCCGGCGTCAACCCGGTGACGGGCGTGCACAGTCCGGTCTCCGTTATCAGGATGGCCGTGGACGACGCGTACGGGGCCGAGGAGTGGCGCGAGGGCGAGGGGCTCGACGAGGTCGCTTACAGGACCGAGAAGATCTCGCGCCGCGTCTGCCGCGGCGTCTCGGAGTTCGCGTTCATCCACGCGCGCAAGATGCGGGCCAAGGTCTTCGGCGGCCCGAAGTACACCGTCTCCCCCGTCTACGAGGGGATGCTCAAAGAAGAGATGGACCGCGCCGCCGAAAACAACCGCGACGTCCGCTACGATCCGCAGCTCATCGACGCGACCTACGCCCTGCTCCTCACCACCTTCGGCGAGCCGCTCGTCATCCCGACCCTCAACCGCGACGGCGACTGCATCTCCGACCTCGTCATGCAGATGTTCGGCTCCATAGCCGGGGCGGAATCCCTGCTCATCTCCCTCGACGAGGACGAGAACCCGGAGACGGTGATGGCCGAGGCCCCGCACGGCACGGCGCCTTCGCTGGAGGGCAAGAACGTGGCGAACCCGATGGCGATGATCCTGGCCGGCGCCGCCCTCCTGACGTTCTTCCACGACGAGGAGGCGAGCCGCGTCTCCCGCGCCATCTACGAGGCCACGTTCGAATCTATCCTCGACGGCGTCAGGACGGCCGACCTCGGCGGTTCGGCGGGGACGACGGAGTTCACGGACGAGGTGATCCGGCACGTCGGAACGAAGCTCGAGGTCTGGAGCGCCCTTGCCTGAACGCAAGAACGACCTCGTCATCAAGGTCTCTCCCGACGATCTCAAGACGGTCGCCCTGTCCGCCATCTCGGGCGCGCGCTCGATGGCGGCCCCGGCGCTCCTCTCCCGCGCGGCCGCGGGCGGGAACCTGCCGGGCCTACGGGGCACGAGGTTCGCCGCGCTCGCCTCCGGCGGCGTCTCGACGGCGCTGCAGACGATGATGGTCGGCGAGATGATCGGGGACAAGACACCCTTCGTCCCGTCGCGCGTCTCCCTGGGGCCGCTCTTCGGCCGCGCGCTCTCCGGCGCCCTCGTCGGCGCCGCACTCTTCGTCTCCGGCGACCGTCAGGGCCTCCCGGGCGCCCTGCTCGGAGCCGCCTCCGCCCTCGCCGGCGTCTACGCCGCGGACCGCCTGCGCTCGGCGACCACGCAACAGCTCGGCCTCCCCGACCCCCTCTTCGGCCTCCTCGAAGACGGCCTCGTCCTCTTCGGCGGAACCCGCCTGCTCCGCAAACGTCCCTGACCACCACGCCGACTCCACGTCCCTCGAGAGGGAGCGAGAGATGGAAAGAGACAGGTTACGGACCGTCTTCGACCCCGTGGCGGACCTCTACGACGAGATCCGTCCCGGATACCCGGACGCGCTCTTTGACGACGTAGTATCGCTCTCAGGCATACCAGAAGGCGGGCGAATCCTGGAGATCGGCTGCGGCACCGGCCAGGCCACGCTGCCGCTCGCCCGCCGGGGATACCGGATCTCCTGCATCGAGCTCGGCGAGAACCTGGCCGCCGTGGCCCGCCGGAAGCTCGCGGGCTACCCGAAGGCGGAGGTGAAAACGGGCAACTTCGAGGACCATCCGGTCCCGGAAGGAGCGTTCGACCTCGCGGTCTCGGCGACCGCTTTTCACTGGCTCGACCCGGACGTTGCCTACCCGAAGGTCGCGCGGTCGCTTCGTCCCGGCGGGTTCGTCGCGCTGTTCTGGAACGAGCACGTCGCGACGAGCGCGGACCGGGGTTTCTTCGCGGCTGTGGAGGAGGTCTACGCGCGCGAGGCGCCGGAGATCTGGAACGGCAGCTACGCCGGCCCACCGCCGCCGCGGGACGTCCGAGACAGGACCGGCGAGATAGAAGTTTCCGGCCTCTTCGGGTCGGTGGTCCGCCACGACTACCGCTGGGACCAGCCCTACGACGCCGCCGGCTACCTCCGCGTCCTCGACACCTACTCGGGCCACAGAGCCCTCAGCGAAGAGGCACGAACCCGCCTCTTCCGCGGCATCTCCGACCTTATCGACGCCGAGTACGGCGGACACATCGTCAAGGGCTACCTGACCACCCTGTACGCCGCCCGGAGGCTGTGAGGGTGTGTTTGGAACCCTACCCTTCGGCGGCCACGCGCTGACGGGTGCTCCGTCCGACGGTCGTGGTCTGGTCCGATCCCCGTTAAACTGCAGGCGGAGGTGCGCATGAAACGGGAGAAAGCTTTGCGCATCCTTTCGGAGAACCGGGAGGAGATAGAGGAATTTGGGGTGGTAAGGCTCGCCATCTTCGGCTCCGTGGCGCGCGACGAGGCCGGTCCGGAGAGCGACGTGGACGTGCTGGTGGAGTTGGACCCGGGGGCGCGGGTGGGGCTGTTCGAGTTCGTGCGTCTGAAGATGCGATTGGAGGAGTTGCTGGGCTCTCCCGTAGACCTGGTAACGAAAGACTCTTTGAAGGAGCGCCTCCGGGACGAAGTGCTCGAGGAGGCCATCACTGCCGGCTAGGGATTGGAGACCGCGCGTAGAGGACATCCTGGCGTCCATCGAGAAGATAGAACGCTACGTCGAGGGTATGTCCCCGGAAGAGTTTCGCGCCGACGACAAAACCGTGGACGCCGTAGTGCGCAACTTCGGGATCATCGGGGAGGCCGCCCGTCACGTACCCGCGGATCTGCGAGACCGTTATCCTCGAGTGCCCTGGGACGAGATGCGCGGGATGCGGAACGTCGTGATTTACGAGTACTCGGCCGTCAGTTCCGCGGTGATCTGGCAGACCGTCCGGGGAAACTTGCCGCCCCTCAAGCCGATCTTGCTAAAGATCCTGGACGAGGAGAACTCGTGATTTATCCTGCGTTGAGGAGGCCCGCTAGCGCCGCAACCACCTACACCCCGAACCGCCCCAACACACTCCGAACGGCCCCCAAATACCCGCCGCCGAAATAGTACGTATGGATCAGCAACGGGTACAGGCTGTACAGGTCTCGCCGTACCTCGAAGAAACCCTCGCGGATGGGTCGCAACTCAGCGTAGCGTTGCATGAACGCTTCTCCGAATGAGTCGAAGAGGCTTATGTAGGCGAGCTCGATCTCCGGGTGCGCGAAATAGATGGCCGGGTCGAGGAAGGCCGTGATCCTATCTCCTTTCGCCAACACGTTCGCGCTCCACGCGTCGCCGTGGATCAGGGCCGGTGGGTTGGGCTTCACTATCAGCTCGTCGAGCCGCCCCACGAGCCGCTCCACCCGGCCCACCGGTTCGCCGGCGTGGTCTTCGGC
>CAXUFZ010000346.1:0-3776 GCA_964250345.1 uncultured Rubrobacteraceae bacterium | reverse complement strand
GAGCGGCTGGAGCACGCCGTCTCGGACGGCTTCACCGAGCGGCTCGCGGAGTATCTCGGCCACCCCGAGCGGGACCCGCACGGCGACCCGATCCCGGCCGCCGACGGCACGCTGGCCGCGGACGACTCGTTTCCCCTGGGCGACTCAGTAGGCGGGCAGACAGTCTTTATCTCCAAGGTCAGCGACGAGGACGCCACGGTCCTGGATCACCTCGAGGCGCGAGGGCTCACCCCCGGACGCTCCCTGGAGGTCGTCGAGGCGCGCGAGCTGGACGGCGTCGTCACCGTGAGGGACGAGGGCGGGAGGACGCACGCCCTCGGGGAGATCCTGGCGCGGGCTGTCTTCGTGCGGCCGGGGTCGCGGCCCTGACCCCGGCCGGGTAAGCTTCCGCGGGAGAGCACCGGAAAGGGGTCTTTGTGGGTCAGGAAAGGTCGCGGGACGAGGTCACGTCGGCGCCGGAGAAGGTCGTGGTGGAGAACCCGCCGCCCGAGCCGAACTATCCCCGGTACCGGGCGGAGCCGGGGGAACATCTGTCGCTGGCGGGGATATCCCCGGACGATACCGAGCACTACGAGCGGAAAAAGGACGTCGCCAAGGAGCTCGGTGCCCAGCGCAAGCGCATCCGGGATCTCCAGGAGAGGCTGTACGCGGAGAACGAGCGGGGGCTGCTCGTCGTGTTGCAGGCCATGGACACCGGCGGCAAGGACGGGACCATCAAGCACGTCTTCGAGGGCATCAACCCTCAAGGGTGCCGGGTCTCCTCATTCAAGGCGCCGAGCGCCGAGGAGGCCAACCACGACTTTCTCTGGCGTTACCACAAGAGTTCGCCCGCCAAGGGGAGAATAGGCATCTTCAACCGCTCCCACTACGAGGACGTGCTCGTCGTCAGGGTCAAGGGGCTCGTGTCCGAGGAGGTGTGGCGCGAGCGCTACGGCCTCATCAACGACTTCGAGCGCGGCCTCACCCGCAGCGGCATAACCGTCCTAAAGTTCTTCCTACACATCTCCCGCGACGAACAGAAACGCCGCCTGGAGGCCCGCCTCGAAGACCCGGACAAGCGCTGGAAGTTCTCCAAGAACGACATCAAAGAGCGCGCCTTCTGGGACGACTACCAGGCCGCCTTCGAGGACGCCATAAACGAGTGCTCCACGGAGCACGCCCCCTGGTACGTCGTGCCGGCTAACAAGAAGTGGTACCGCAACCTCGTCGTGGCGCGCACCATCGCCGACACGCTGGAGGCGATGGACCCGCGCTACCCGCCGGCGGAACAGGGCCTGGAGAACGTCACGATACCGGATTAGGTGGGGGCGCTTCGCGAAACGCCCCCACGGCGTCTGCCCGACGCTACCGGCCTTGTTTTCTGCGTCTCGTGCTCTCCCAGGACCCGTCGGCGAACCAGCCGCCGTCCACGGAGAGGGTGTGGCCGTTGACGAAGCCGCTCTGGTCCGGGTCGGCGAGGAAGGCGGCGGCGCGGGCGACGTCTTTGGGGGTGGCGAAGCGGGCCATGGGGACGCGGCCCTCGATGTCCGCGTCGGTGTAGCCGCCAGCTCCGCTAGCCTGGTCCTCCTCGTCCATCTCCGTCTTGACCCAGCCGGGGCAGACGGCGTTCGTTCGGACGCCGCGCCCGCCCCACTCGGCCGCGAGGGTGCGGGTCAGGCCGACGAGGCCGTGCTTGCTCGCGTTGTACGCCGCCCGGTCCGCGACGCCGAGAAGGCCCGCGACGGAGGCCACGTTCACGATGCTGCCCGAGCCCCGCTCCAGCATGGCTGTGCCGAACTCGCGGCAGAGCAAAAACGGGCCGGTCAGGTTCACGGCGAGGGTCCGGTTCCAGTCGACGAGCGTGGTCTCCTCGGCTGGGACGATGCGGCTGATGCCGGCGTTGTTGACGAGCGCGTCGATCCGGCCGAACTCTTCGAGAACAGACGCGGCCATACCGCGCACCGTCGCCTCGTCTGAGACGTCGCCG
Source organism: uncultured Rubrobacteraceae bacterium (assembly GCA_964250345.1). Taxonomy (GTDB): domain Bacteria; phylum Actinomycetota; class Rubrobacteria; order Rubrobacterales; family Rubrobacteraceae; genus Rubrobacter_D. Next base: position 1,810 of record CAXUFZ010000346.1, on the reverse strand, counting down.
GGGAGGGGGATGGCTTTGGCGCCGGTCCGTTCCAGTTCTTCGAGCGTCGCCCCCGGCTCGTTCAGGTCGTTGGCGGCGATCTTGTAGCCGCGGGCGGCCAGTTCGAGGCAGACCTCGCGCCCGATGCCGCGGGCGGCGCCTGTTACGAGCGCGACGGGCGTGTCATTCAATGAGATCCTCCTGGTTTGTGCGGTGTGCGAAAACTAGCCTACAGGTTTCATCGATCGGAGAGCCAGGAGAGCAAACGTCCCAGGTCTTCGTAGACCAGGAAGAGCGCGAGGACGGTGACGGAGGCCATCCCCGCGAAGGCGAGCCTGCCGAACGTGTGCTGGTCCACGGGCCGCCCGCGGGCCTTCTCGAAGGCGATGACGGCCAGACGACCGCCGTCGAGTGGGGGCACGGGCAACAGGTTAAAGAGCCCGAGGTACAACCCCGAAAGCGCGACCAAGCCGAGGTAGTACCCGAGCGTGCCGGTCGAGATCCCCAACCCTTCGACCGTCCGCAGCACCCCCTGAACGGCCCCCGAGAAACCGTCGGTGTCGCCGGTCACGAGGCCGGCCGCGGCCTCCCCGAGCCCGGCGGTTATTCGGACCGCGTCCCCGGCCGCGGATCCAAAGCCGTCCGCAAGAGGGGCGCCGTTCGCGAGGTGGCCGCAGAGGAGAACGGCGAGGGCCAGCAGGATGTTGACGGAGGGCCCGGCCGAGATGATGGACGCCCTTCGCCAGGGGGCCTGCGAACCCAGGGAGCCGGGCCCGCCCCCGTCGAACATCCCCGCCAGCCTGACGTGGCCGCCGAGAAAAGGTAGGAGACGGACGGAGACGCTGGACCCGCCCACGCGCGCGTTGAGCAGCGCCGGTCCCTGTCCGACGACGAATTCCTCGACCCGCACGCCCATCATCCGGGCCGCGAGCAGGTGGCCTAGCTCGTGGACCGCGACCATCGCGGCGAGGCCGGCGGCGGCCACCAGGAGCGTCATGCGGCGGTCGGGTTCAGAACGGCCTCCCGCCCCGGTCGAGATGGTTGGCCGTCCCGGTCCTGCCAGGCCGCGCGGACCTCGGAGCCGGCGGCGGCATCAGGGCCGTGTCCTTACCGTCCTTCTCCATCTCCCTCAAGAAAACTCCGTCCTCGCGGACCTGCCACGTTTCATCCCTGCCCTTACGGGCCTCCAGCTCGCCGATGGAGATCATCTCCACGACCTCTCCTGAGGAGACACCGAGGCGCTCCGCGGCCCGTTCGGGGGTCACGCAGTCCCACTCCTGAAGCCTGTCCGAGACGTCCTCGCCGCGCTCCCATCTCCTGTAAAGGTCTTCCCACCACTCGATCTTGCGATACCAAAGCTCCAGCGGGAAGTCCATCGCCCGCGCCAGGGCCCGGTCCTGGATCGGGTCCAACCCGAGGGAGCTCACTACCTCTCCCCTGGCCTTTAGGACGTCCCGGAAGGCCCGCGCGTCCAGTTCGCCGTCCGTGGCCTCCTCCATGCGCCCGCCGGTCCAACGCCCGCCCTCCGGATGGGGGTAGAGGTCCAGCATCATCCTCAGTTTGTCCGCCTCTTTGAGGCGCTCGCGCTCCATCACCGGCCTCGATACGGCCGCCAACAGCAACGCGGCGACCGGCGCCCAGAGGTCGACGCCGCCCACACGGACCAAGTCGAGGAACCCGAAGAAGCCCAGAATCACGACGAGGGCACCCGCGACCCCGAGCGCGACCGCCACCGCCAGCAGGGCCCGCCGCCCCCAGAACAGCCGCGAGAGGGCCCTCCCGAGGTACGGCCCGAGGCCCAGGCCCAGCGCCACCAGGGCCAGCCCATACC
>CAXUFZ010000345.1:0-3779 GCA_964250345.1 uncultured Rubrobacteraceae bacterium | reverse complement strand
CTTCCAGCGTCTCCACGGCGAGGCTCGCGGCCTCCGCGGCGTCGTTCCAACCCGTGAAGCCGGCGACCAAAACGGGCCGCTCCAACTCCGGCTTCCAATCCAATTTGACGTATCTATTGTTCATGCGGCTAGCTTATCACTTAACCCCCGGGAGTCGGGAGGCGCTCGCCTTCGGCTCGCTTCGGGAGTCGGAAAACCCGTGACCTTGCCCTTCCCGACTCCCGAACGCACGGAAGTTGCGGTCTCACACGAAGGAACGTTCCAGATCCAGGGCTCGGGCCAGCCGGGCCAGGTACTCCCGTTCGGGGATCTCGGTGGCGCCCAGGCGGGCGAGGTGGTCGTTCTGGATCTGGCAGTCGAGCAGGACGTAGCCACGCTCCTTCAACCGCTCGACGAGCGCGACGAAGCAGACCTTCGAGGCGTCGCGGGCCCGGGCGAACATCGACTCCCCCATGAACGCGCCGCCGAGGGAGACGCCGTAGAGCCCGCCGACCAGCTCGTCGTCCCTGTACGCCTCGACGCTGTGGGCCTTGCCGGCGCGGTGCAGGCGGGCGTAGGCGGCGACGATCTCGCCGTTGATCCAGGTCTCTTCCCGGTCCGCGCACGCCCGCACGACGCCCTCGAAGCTCTCGTCCACGCGGACCTCGTAGGTCTCTTGACGGATCACGCGCCGCAACGACTTGGAGACGTGCAGATCCCCGAGCTCCAGCACGCTGCGCGGGTCGGAGCGGTAGAACTCGATCCGCCCGAACCCGTCCGCCATCGGGAAGGCGCCGGCCCGGTAACAGGCCTCCAGCAGATCCACCGAAAGCTTCATGCCCGCATGTTACATCCCGCCACGGTCTAGAATGCGTCCACCATGACCGAGATAGAACGCCCCTCCCCAAACTCCGCCCGGACCACCCGCGCCTACCCCCTGACGCCCGCCGACCTCCTCGACACCGCGCGCCGCGCCGTGGAGCGTCTGCCGCGGTGGACGGTGGCCTCCCACGACGAGAACGGGATCAGGGCCGTCCGCGCCACCCGGCTCCTCCGCTTCAAAGACGACGTAACGGTCCGCGCCGAGCCCCACGAAGAAGGCGCCAGAGCCGGGTTCCACAGCGCCTCCCGCGTCGGCAAGGGCGACCTCGGCCAGAACCCCCGCAACATCAAGCAACTGCTAGAGGCCATAGACCGGGAGCTAAACGCCCGCGACTGACACTCGCCCGGAAAGCTGAAAGCCCGCGAAGCGGGCGTGCTGAAAAGCGCGACAGCGCCGGGCTGACAAGCGGAGGCGAAGCCGGAGCGTGCGCGACGACCGAAGGGAGGAGCCCGGCGGCGCTACTTCCGGAAATCGGCGAGTATCGCCTCGTTGGCCTCGTAGTCGGGGACGAGGACCTGGGCGCCGCTGTCGAGGGTTTCCGGGTAGCCTTTCAGTTGGACGGCCTGGAGGTCGCCCTCGCCGCTGTGCGCCGCGAGGGCGCGGCCGAGGGAGATGCCCTGGAACAATCCGAGGTCCGTGTCCACGTTGTCGTAGGCGATCTTGAGCATGGAGGGCAGCTTGGTGACGGTGTTCCAGGAGAGGATCCTGGCCCGCAGGGCGGCGAGCACCTTCTGCTGGTGCCTGATGCGGTCGAGGTCGCCGCCGGCGGTCTTGCGGTAGCGGGCGTAGAAGAGCGCCTGCTCGCCGTCCAAGACCTGCGGGCCGTCTTGTATCTCGTACTTCGGCGGGATCTCGTCCTCCACGTCCACCTCGACCCCGCCCATGGCGTCCACGACGTCCTCGAAACCCTGGAAGTCGATGATGGCGTGCGCGTCGATGGGCACGCCCGTCACGCCCTCCATGACGGCCCTGGCCTGCTCCACGCCGCCGTAGGCGTACGCGTTGTTGATGCGGTCCTCCACCCCCGGCTCGACCTCCACCAGGAGATCCCGCGGCACCGAGAGCAACTCGACCCGCCCCGTCCCCGGCGTCACCTGCGCGAGCATGATGGTGTCGGAACGGCCCGCCTCCTGCGACTCGCTCGGCCGCCGGTCCACCCCGAGGATGAGCACGTTGAGCGGCTCTTCGGACGCCTCCGACGCCTCGGGAGGCTCGGTCTGCTCGCGGGCCTCGCCGGAACCGGGAGACTCCTGATCTTTCTCGACCGGCTGCAAACCCGACGAACGACGCTCCACGGAGAGCACCGTCCCCTCGGCCGGCGCGCCGGCGTCTTCGGCGGGGGCGCCGCCGGGGGCGGGCTCCCTCTGGGCGACGCCCTCGTTCTTGGGGAGCAGGGTCGAGAAGGAGGAACTGGCCTGGGTCCCCACGCCCACCACCACGGCCGCCACGACGGTCAGGATCGCGAACCAGCGCCGCCGACGGTACATCCTGCGCCGTCGGGCGGAGCGGGACTGTTCTATGGCAGAGCGGTACTGGTCTTCCCTGCGGTACAAATCCCCCCTCTCCGTCGCTCTCCGCACCGCTCAGGGGCTACGGAACGTGTTCGCTTTCACCGCGTATTAAAGCAGGATCAAGAGAGAACGGGAAACTCGCCCCGCCCTCCGGTGGCACTTTATATCATCGGGCGCCGACGACGGCGCACAAGCGCGCCCCTTTCGGCGCCGCCAATCGGCCTCCGCGTGCGGCCTCATCGCCCGCCCGACGACGGCTCTCCGGGGGCGCTCCCCGGCCTCCGACCCGGCGCCGCCGGCCGGTTCGGGGCGGCGGGCCTGGTGGACGGGTCGCCGGCCCGTTTGCGCAGGCCGCCGGCCAGCATGGCCGCCAGCGTGCCGTTTCCGAGGATGGCCGTCCGGCGCTGGAGGTCCTTGACGGCCCGCAGCTCGTCGGGGGTCAGGTCGTAGCCGTACCGCGCCAGGGTGCCTTCGAGGTCCCGCCTCGCGAGGGCGAGGAACTCGGGGTCGGTCGCGGCTTTTTCGGCGAGGTCCCTCAAGACGCTCTCGCGCATCGTCCTGCCTCCGTTCGTCGCGGTTCGTGGCGGTCGCGGTCTCTGGGACCAGCGGGGATCATCGGGGGTTACGGGCGAGGATCAGGTGGCTCGTCCTGCCGGGGACGGGCTCGAACTCCACCCGGTCGTACCCGGCCTCCCGCAACCAACGCTCGTAATCTTCAGCGGCGTACGTGCCGCCGCGCGCGGTCGTCACGAGCATGTTGACCGCGAAGAGCGCGGCGTCGTCGCCGAGCCCCCGGACGAACTCCCGGACGACGAGCAAACCCCCGGGCACCAGGGAAGAGCGCATCCTCCTCATCAGGGTCCGGTTCTCTTCGGGGCCGTACATGTGCGAGGTGTTCCCGAAGTAGATCGCCCCGAACGGTCCCTCCGGCAGGGACTCGTTCATGTCCCCGGAGACGGCCTCCACGCCCGCCGCCTCCAACGTCTCCCGCATCAGCGAGATCACGTCGGGCCGGTCGAAGACGGTGACGCGCGCCCCGGCCCGGGCGAAGGCCTCGGCGTTCGTGCCCGGCCCCCCGCCGACGTCGAGGATGCTCGCCCCCTCAGGCAGCCTCGGTAGGACGGTCTCCGCGACGGCCTCCGCGCCCGGCACGGCCCCGCGGCGCATGGCCGCTGTGAACGTCGCCGTGCCGCCGAAGTCCGTCGCCGTCCGGTCCTCGACGGGCTCGCCGGTCTTCAGGATCTCCGGCAGCCGCGTCCAGCCCGAGATCAGCTCGAACCGATGCACGACGCTCTGCCCGACGTAATCGGGACGATCCGGCTCGAGCAGCGGCCCCCGATGCTCCCCGCGCCCCCGAAAGCCGTCTCCCCCCTCCTCCCACACCCCGCGCTCGGCGAGCGCCGCAA
>CAXUFZ010000344.1:0-3806 GCA_964250345.1 uncultured Rubrobacteraceae bacterium | reverse complement strand
CTCCCGGCGCAGAGATCGTGACGACCGCGTAGGAGGATGCGATGGAGTACAGAAGTCTTGGTAGGACGGGCGTAAGGGTCAGCGAACTGTGCCTGGGCTGCATGATGTTCGGCGGGAGGACCGGGGCGGAGGACTCGTTCGGAGTTATCGACCGGGCGCTGGACGCCGGGATCAATTTCGTTGACACCGCCAACGTCTACAGCACGGGCGCCAGCGAGGAGGTCGTCGGCAAGGCCTTAAAGCGCAACGGCAAGCGAGATAACGTCGTGCTCGCGACCAAGGTGCACGGGCCTATGGGCGACGGCCCGAACGCCCGGGGTAACCATCGGCGGCACATCATCGAGCAGTGCGAGGCGAGTTTGCGGCGATTGCAGGTGGATCACTTCGACCTGTACCAGATCCACCGCCCCGACTCCCAGGTCCCCATAGACGAGACGCTGCGCGCCCTGGACGACCTTATACGCGCCGGCAAGGTCCGCTACGCCGGCACGAGCACATACGCCGCCTGGCAACTCGTCGAAGCCCTCTGGGCCGCGAAGGAGCTCGGCCTGAACCGCTTCGTCTGCGAGCAGCCCCCGTACCACCTGCTCGACCGCCGCATCGAGCGCGAGCTGGTTCCGTTCGCCCAGACCTACGGGGTCGCCCTGATCCCCTGGTCCCCCCTCGCCGGCGGCTTCCTCACCGGCAAGTACACCCGCGACGAGAGCCAGTCCCCCGGGGACAGCCGCTACGGCCTCGAACCCCGCCGTCTCGGCCGCAATCACTTCACCGAAGCCGCCTTCGACGTCCTCGACGTGGTCCAGGCCATAGCCGAAGAGAAAGGCTGCAACCCCGGTCAGCTAGCCATAGCCTGGTGCAAAGACAAGCCCGGCGTCACCAGCCCCATCATCGGCCCGCGCACGATGGAGCAGCTAGAGGACAACCTCGGCGCCCTCGACGTCTCCCTCGACGACGGAGACCACGAGCGCCTCGACGCCGTGGCCCCGCCAGGACGCGCCACCGTCCCCTACTACGACGCCGACTTCGGCCCGCACCCCTTGCGCTGGTAGTCCGAGCTTAGAATTCGATCGTGCGCCTGTTCTCCAACATCAAGGTCTACGACCACGTCGGCGGGCTCTACGACGCCACGCTGGGCTTCTGGTCCCGCGAGGTCCGCCATCGGGCCGCGCAAACCCTCGATCTTGGCAAAGAAGAACGGCTCCTGATCGTCGGTGTGGGGACGGGCATGGAGCTCGAATACCTGCCCGCGTGGACCCGCGGCGTCGGCGTAGACCTGAGCGCCGGCATGATGGAGCGGGCCCGACGCCGACGCGCGAAGCGCGGGATGGACGGCCTGGACCTCGAAGTAATGGACGCGCTGGCGCTCGACTTTCCGGACGGAACGTTCGACGCCGTGTACCTGCCCCTGATCCTCACCGTAGTCGAGGACGGGGACCGGGCGCTCGCCGAGGCCGCGCGGGTAACGGCGCCCGGGGGGCGGCTCGTCGTCGCGGACAGGTTCTGGCCGGAGGACAGGCACCGTCCGGCCGCGGCCCGCGCCGCCGCCTGGGCCCTCGGGCACGTCGCCATGCGCTTCGACCACCGCCTCTCTGAGATGCTGGTGGGCACGCCCCAACTGGAGATCGAGGAGCACGCGAGGGTAGCGCCCGGCGACTTCTTCCACCTCGTCACGCTCCGCAAGCCGGACGCCCCCTCCCCGAGTCGGGAGCCGCGTTTGGCGCCCGGTCTCGGCGGGTAGCACGCCCGGTATGCGATACGTCCGCTGACGAGGGAGGACCGATGAACGCCCGGAGGATTCTCGACGTGTTGGCCGTTATCTTCGTTGGTGACGGCCTGTTGTGGGTCGTCGCGCCGCGGAGCCGCGGCCGGATCTGGCACGCCGGCCCCCGCCTCGTGAAGCGCTTCGTCGAGCGCGTCACCCTGGAACGCCCCTACGAGGCGCGCCTGATCGGCGCGGCGCAGGCGATCATCGGCGTCTGGATGGCGCTCCGCGCCTACACGGAAAAGTAGCACCGCCGCGCGTCCGGTCAGGAGCCGTCGCGGGCGGCGCGGCGAAGCGAGGCTCATACCGAGGATGGCGCGGCCGAAAACCACCGTGGCGGGGCCCCATCACAAGTTCGTGTTTATGCCGAGCCTCTTCTCGTCGGGCACGAAGGCGAAGTAGACGCCTGTGATGAGGTAGTCGAGCCAGGTCTGGTCCGCGGAAACCTGGGCCTGCATAGGAGCCACGGCCATCTATTTGAGCCTTTGCCGCCTGGATCCCTCTCAGCGGCGGTATCTCCTCATTATCTTTGTAAGCCCTGCCCCGCAGCGGACCACGTTCTTCCGGTAAGGTATGCTCCCGTCTGGGCTCGCCCCGGGTCCGGTGTTTTGTCGGTCGAAACGGTCGAAAGAGGAGATAAAGGTGACGAGGTACGCGGTCTTGGCGGTGCTGATCGGCGCGGTGCTCGCGCTGGGCGCGGTGGGTGCCGGCCGGTCGCCCGCGGGGGCCGCCGAGGAGCGGTGGATGCCCCAGCCGGGCACGAGCTGGCAGTGGCGGTTGTCCAGCCCTCCGGGCGGGGATCTCGCGGACGTGGACGCTTACGACGTGGACGGCTTCGAGACCAGCGCCGCGACGGTCGAGAGGATCCACGCCAACGGCTCCAGGGCGATCTGCTACATCAACGTCGGCGCGTGGGAGAACTGGCGCCCCGACAGGAAAAAGTTCCCCAAGAGGGTCATCGGGGACAACTACGAGGGCTGGGCCGGCGAGAAGTGGCTCGACATCCGGCGCCTCGGGGCGCTCGGCCCGATCATGGGCGCCAGGATGGACATGTGCAAGAGGAAGGGCTTCGACGCCGTCGAGCCCGACAACATGGACAGCTACGCCGACAAGACCGGCTTCAAACTGACGTGGGCCGACCAGATCCGCTACAACCGCTGGCTCGCGAACGCCGCCCACGAGCGCGGCCTCTCCATAGCGATGAAGAACGACCAGGCCCAGATCCGTGGCCTCGTGGACCACTTCGACTTCGCCATCACCGAAGACTGCTTCGACGAACGCTGGTGCAACGAAATGACCCCGTTCATCGACCAGAACAAGGCCGTCCTCGCCGCCGAATACACCGACACCGGAGCCCGCCTGAACGACTTCTGCCCCAAAGCAAGCGCCCTGGACTTCGACGCCATACTGAAGAAGCGCCATCTCGGGCCCTGGCGCCGCTCCTGCTGAACCCCCGGGAATCGTTGACCCTTTTAGGTTTTCCCGACTCCCGAAGCGAGCGGAGGCGGAGCCGCAGCGTTTCCCGACTCCCGGGGGTTCAGCCCGCGACCATCGCCTCGATCGTGCCGGGGCGTAGGACGTGTTCGGTGACCATCATCGCGGCGCCGAAGATGCCGGAACGGTCTCCAAGCTCCGAGGGCACGAGTTGGAGGTGGCGCGTGGCGAGCGGTAGGGAGCGCTGGTAGACGACCGAGCGTATGCCGGCGAAGAGTTGCTCGTGCGCGAGGGCGAGGTCGCCGCCGATGACGATCACGCCGGGGTTGAAGAAGTTGACCGAGCTGGAGAGGACCTCCCCGACGAGCTCGCCGCCGGTCCGAACGAGCCGCGACGCCACGGGGTTGCCGGCGCGGACGAGGGCTACGACGTCCCTGGCGTCGCCCGCGGGGATGCCCAGGCCGCTCAACTGCCGCGCCAAAGCCCAGCCGCCCGCGACCGCCTCGACGCAGGCGACGTTCCCGCACCGGCATACGGCCTCGTCGTGGCCGCTGATCCTGATGTGCCCTATGTCCCCGGCCGCCCCCCGCGCCCGGTGTAGCCCCCCGCC
>CAXUFZ010000343.1:0-3854 GCA_964250345.1 uncultured Rubrobacteraceae bacterium | reverse complement strand
CTCCACCCCCGCGGGAACCTCCCGCAAAGTCCGACCAAAAAGCCCGCTCATCCGCATCGAAGTCTCTCCTCCATGCTCGTTACGCTGAAAGCCTCCGAAGGAGGCGTGCCGAAAGTGCCCGCAGGGCACGTGCTGAAAGGCGCGAAGCGCCGGGCTGACAAGCTCGCGAAGCGAGCGTGCGGCGACCGTCAGGTCGCCAGATACGGCGTCGTGCCGTAGAAGACGAGCCCGGACGGTCGTTCGGCCGTCCCCCCGCCGAGGTCCATTCTGAGGCGGTCCTTGCGTCCGACGAAGCCGAAGTCGCGCAGCAGGGCGTGGGCCGGGCTCGCATCGGGCCCGGGGACGACAACGCGGACGGGCGAGGGGCCGGTGTCCTGGAGGGCGCGGGCGAGCAACCGTCCGGCCACGTCGGGGGTCGCGGCGGCGAAGGGTCCGAGCCGGACCGCGTCGTGCCCGGCGCTCCTGATGAGGTAGCCCTGTACCCGCCCGGCCGGATCGCGCGCTATGAGGCCCCCGCCGGGGTGCAGCCGGAGGGTGGCGAAGACGAGCGGCGAGCGGTCGGCGCCGGAGGCCCAGCGGTCCACGCCGTAGAGCTCGGGCAGGTCCGCGAAAGCGAGCGTCTCCACCCGGCCCCCGCCGATCCGCCCCGGAGCGCGCGGACCCGTCGCCTCCAGCCGGTACGCGGTGCGGGCCCCCGTCGCCTCGAAACCGAGGGCGCGGTAGAGCCCCTCGGCCTGGGGGGTCGAGTAGAGCCGGACGGTCTCCGCCCCGCGGCTCCTCAAGTACGCGACGGCCCAGGAGGAGAGCCCGGTCCCGATCCCCAAACCTCTGTACCCGTCGTGGACGGCGAGGTGGCAGAGGACGCCGACCGGCCCGAGCGGCACCGCCCCGACCATCCCGGCCAGCGCGCCGTCGGGTCCCTCCGCGACCGCCCAACGGGCGTCGCGGACGCCGCGCAGCAGGTCGAAGGCCCTGGGGTCCGCCGACCAGCGCACGACGCTCCTGAGCTCCAGGATGCGCTCGAGGTCCGCGTCGTCCATCTTGCGGACGCGCACCCCGGCTTCGGCCCAGGCCGCGCCTCCGGAACCCCTACGGGCGCGTGTTTCGTCTACCTCTAAGTCTTTCTCTCCGGTGAAGAGCGGCATGTTTCCCTCGATCCTCGATGCGTGGATGGTGACCGTTCCGCGTCGAAGGTCCCGAAAAAGCGGGAGGAACGCGGACGCCCCGAGCGCGACCCCTAGAGGATCGGCCGGGGCAGGGACGGTCGAGGGAGCCGTCCGGGAGGACGACCGCCGCAAAGAAACCTCGTGTAGTCCCGTTCCACGCCCACCATGCTACATCACGACGCGCGGACATGGAAGGCGTGGGATACGTGGCCCGGGCGCGACTCGTTTCTTCCGTGCGTTCGGGAGCCGGAAAAGCTTTTGGTGCTTTTCCGGCTCCTGGGAAAGAGCGCCGGCGACGACCTATCCGCGCTGCGCGACGCCGCCCAGAATCTCGTCTATCCGCTCGAGCGCGCCGTCCGGTAGTTCGGCGCCGGAGGCTGCCGCGTTGTCCTCGACCTGTTCGGGGCGCGAGGCACCGATGATGGCGCTGCTGACGTTCTCCTGGCGCAGGATCCAGGCGAGCGCCAGTTGGGACATGGAGAGGCCGGCCTCCTCGGCGATGGGACGCAGCTTGTCCACAGCGGACAGGACGTCCTCGTTCATGAGCCGCTGCATGAAGCGGTTGTTCTCGGGGTCGGCGGCGCGGGTGCCCTGTCCCGGGGCCTCCCCGGGGCGGTACTTGCCGGTAAGGATGCCCTGGGCGAGCGGGGAGAAGACGACCTGGCCGACGCCCTCGCGCTCCGAGAGCGGGACGACCTCGGCCTCTATCTGGCGTTGGATCATGTTGTACCGCGGCTGGTTGGAGACGATCCTGTCCAGGTTCATCTCACCCGCGATCCGCAACGCGTCACCTATCTGCTCCGCCGTCCACTCCGAAACCCCGATGTACAGAATCTTTCCCTGCCGCACCAGGTCGTCGAGGGTGCGCAGCGTCTCTTCGAGCGGCGTGTTTTCGTCGTAGCGGTGGCACTGGTAGAGGTCCACGTAGTCCGTCCCGAGCCGCCGGAGCGAGGCGTGGCACTGCTCGGTGATGTGCTTGCGCGAGAGGCCGCGGTCGTTCGGCCCATCCCCCATCGGGAAGTAGACCTTGGTGGCGAGGAAGATGGCGTCGCGGTCGTAGTTCTTGAGCGCGTCGCCCACGATCTCCTCGGCCGCGCCCCGCACGTACACGTTGGCCGTGTCGAAGAAGTTTATGCCGAGGTCGTAGGCCTTGTGGATGCACGCCTTCGCCTGTTCCGCGGCGACGCTGCCGCCGTACGTCAGCCAGCTACCGAGCGAGATCTCGCTGACCTTCACCCCGCTCCCGCCCAGGTTCCGATACTCCACCCCAAGACCTCCGTCTCTTCTTAACAGAAGCCGTTATCCTACACGCTGGAAGCCCCCGGACGGCCCCGGCCGTGCTGTAATTTGCCTTGCTAGAGGCTTTGTTGGCGGTTAAGAGCACCTTTATTGCAAGAATGCGCCATTTTGTTACAATGCCCGCATCGGAATCCCATCCACAGAGAAGAAGGAGCGGTAGAGGTGCGAGCCACGCTACAGCCCGGTCTGACCAACAGGCTTACGAAATATCTCAGGACCACGCAGCAGCTCATAGAAGAGGGCCGTGACGCGGTCTCCAGCAAGGAGCTGGGCGACTTCACCGGCATAAACCCGGTGCAGGTTCGGAGGGACCTGAACGCCATAGGCTTCTCCGGGACGCGCGGTGTCGGCTACCAGGCCTACGACCTCGTCGAGAGCGTCAGGGACATCCTGGGGCTTCGGCAGACATACAACATCGCGCTCGTGGGCGCCGGCAACCTCGGCAGCGCCATCGCGGCGAGCACCATCCTGCCCAAGAGGGGCTTCGTCATCCACGACGTCTTCGACTCCGACACCGACAAGATCGGGCGCACCGTCGGCAACGTGGTGGTCAAGCACATAGACGAGCTCGCCAAGAGCGTGGCCGAGGCCGAGGAGATCATCGGCATCATCGCCACCCCCGCCTCCGCCGCCCAGGACGTCGCCAACCTGATGACCGACGCCAACATCCGCGTCATCCTCAACTACACCGACGTCCTCCTCCACGTCCCCTCCCACGTCGACGTCCACCGCATAGACCCGACGGCGCAACTCATGCACACCCTCTACTACCTGACGCAGGCGGAGGGCCAGGAAGCCTCGTAGCACGGCGCTGTCGCGCCTTTCAGCACGTGCCCTGAAGGGCAATTTCAGCACGCTACGCCCCTCGGGCTCCGCTTTCAGCTAAACCCTGGCAAACCGGAGCCCGGCGCGTCCGACGAACACCGATCACCACACAACCAGTCTCGACACCCCAACGAAGCCACGCCCGAGAAGCCCTAGCTGAAAGCGGAGGCGACAGCCGGAGCGTGCTGAAAAGCGGAAGCCGGAGGCTGGAGCGTGCTGCGACGACCAAAGGGAGGAGCAAGGAGAAGAGCCCGAAGCGCCTAGGGGTGATAGGTGGGGAAAGGGAAAGGAGGAGTGGCGCCCCGGACTCTTTAATTGTGCCGGTTAAGTTTCGCACCAACCGACTGGCCGAATACTAACGCGCTCGTCACACCTTGTAAAGGCCTTGGAACAGAGAATTTAGAAACTTTTCGTAAATAGGTGCGTGTCGCATCTAGTTATTTCTCACGGACTGGCTTTGTTTGCACGCTTTTCGTGTGTTCTGTCGGTTCTGCTAACACGTTTTTGCACACGGTCGGCTGAGGGGAGGTGTGTGAGCAGGTTCACAGTGGCCCAGCTTGTAAC
>CAXUFZ010000342.1:0-3877 GCA_964250345.1 uncultured Rubrobacteraceae bacterium | reverse complement strand
GGGCCTGGGGTTGCTTGGGGTGGCTTGTCCCGGGCACCCTTTCCCAGTGTGTCCGTGGACCAGCTCCGGGGCGTCGCCGCGCCCCGGGGCCCCAGCATCTTCTACCCCTGGATCGCTCCGCCCCCAGGGCGAAGCCCGTAGACGATATGCCTTGCGTATCACCCCTTTCGGCAGCCCGACCGCCTCCCTAGAGAAACCCGCAGGCTTTGTGTCGCGGCCCCGCGACGGGTTTGCCCTTTCGCACCCGTCCCACACGGGTCCCACATGCTAAGGCAGACATGACAAAATGTACAGTGTTTCCTATAACAAATAGTACAGAAAACGACAACCTCGCAGAGCAGCCTCCGCAGCCCCCCGATCCCCCGCCTGCGCTCGCCACACCCGGCCGCGAGGCAGTCGGTCAAATAGTTCCCGAAAACTCTTGACAGCGTTACTTAACTAAGTTAATATTGCGACCACAGATCAGAAACGAGGAGATCATGGGCACCAAGGAGCGCAGGCGGAGGCAGAGGGAGACATTGAGGGGCGGCATCGTGGCCGCGGCGCGGGAGATCGCCTCGACGGAGGGTTGGCAGGCGGTGACGATCCGCAAGATCGCCGCGCGCATCGAGTACAGTCCGCCCGTGATCTACGAGTACTTCGACTCCAAGGAGCACCTGCTGCTGGAGCTGATGCGGATGGGCTACGCTGGCCAGCTCGAGGCCATCGAGAAGGCGCGCGACGCCTCCGACGACCCGGAAGAGGCCCTGCTCGCCATGTCCCGCGCCTGGTGCCGCTTCGCGTTCGAATCCCCGGACCTCTACCAGGTCATGTACGGCCTCGGTGGGGTGTCGTTCCCCGTCACGGAACTCAGAAAGGAAGGAGAGAAGATAGCCGAAACCATGGCGCAAGTGCTGGCACAAGCCCCCACGAAGAACGACAAGGAGGCAAAAGACGTCTGGCAAAAAGTGACGCTCGCGTGGGGCTCGCTCCACGGCCTCGTCGCCCTCTACATGGCCGGCCGGATCCCCGGCGGCGCCGAAGAAACCGAGAGGCTGGCGGACCGAGCCACCCGAGATCACCTGACCGCCTGGACCCAAACGTGAGGAGGTATACCCCTTTTTTAATCGCAACTTAACTAAGTTAACTACCCGAACGAAATCAAGCGAACAGGGAGACAAGGAGATGGAGATGAACCGCATCATGTTCAGTGAGGAGGGTGGGATCCGCCCGGTCGCCGTGGTCGTGGTGGGCCTCGTATTGTCGGCGGTCGCCTTCGCCATCAATATGTTGATCGCCAACACGGCCCCGGGCGCTCTCGGGGTGCCGGGAGAGGTCTCCCAGTTCGGCGCCGTGAAGGTGGTGCTGGCGACGGTTCCGGCGGTTTTGGGGAATACCTTAGGCTTCTACATGTCGTACCGGCGCTACGACCCGCGGGCCGATCTCAAGTTCCTCGCGCCGGCCGCCGGCTTCTTCGTGGCGTTTATGGGCCTGCCCGTCTGGGGCCTGATCTCCGGCGGCACCATAACCGCTTTCGCCGTCGCTTCCACCCTCAACATAGTCGCCGTCGCCGTCGCGGTCCCCGCGCTGCTCGCCCTGCGACCGCGACCGGAGACCGCCCCGGACAACATGCAAGAACTCCAGGCCGAGATGGCAGTCAAGTAGATACCCCGACGACGCAACCGAAAGGAGTTTCGGAGATGACGAAGACCAACCCGACCACGAGGACCGAGATAGTGATGCCGCGCAAGGGCGGGCCGGAGGTGCTCGAAACGCACCGGCGCGAGTTGCCCTCGCCCGAATCCGGACAGGTCATCGTCCGGGTCGAGGCGGCGGGCGTCGCCTTCTCCGAGGTGCAGATGCTCAAGGGCCGCTACTTCGGCCAACCAAAATTCCCCTTCGTGCCCGGCTACGACCTGGTCGGCAGGGTAGAGAGCGTCGGCGAGGCCGTCGATGGGGAATACACTGGCACCCGGGTCGCCGCGCTGACCGAGACCGGCTCCTGGGCCGACCGCGTCGTGCTCGACGCGAAGGACGTGGCGCCGGTGCCGGACGGGCTCGACCCTGCCGACGCGGTCGCGGTCGTCACCAACGGGATCACCGCCTGGCAGATGCTCCACCGCGCGGCAAAGGTCCGTCCCGGACAGACCGTGCTCGTCCACGGGGCCTCGGGCGGCGTGGGTACGCTGCTCGTTCAGCTCGCGCGGCTCGCCGGTGCCGAAGTAATAGGGACCGCCTCGACCCGCAAGCACGAGTACGTGCGTGCCCTGGGCGCCACACCGGTGGATTACAGGGACGACGTGCCCGCGAGGTTGCGCGAGATCTCACCAGAGGGCGTGGACGCCGTCTTCGACCACGTCGGGGGGCCCGGGCTCGTTGACTCCTACCGGATGCTGCGCAAGGGCGGGACGCTCGTTGCCTACGGCTCCGCCTCCACGCTGGAGGGCACGGGACACTGGATCCGTCCGTACCTCCCCATCTTCGCCCGCGTCCTGCGCTGGAACGCCACGCCGGACGGCAAGAAGGCGACGTTCTACTACGTGAAGCGCTGGCCCAGGTTCTTCCAGGAGGACCTCTCCACGGTCCTCTCGCTGCTCAACAGCGGTGAGATAGAGGCCCGCGCGGCCACCCGGATGCCGCTCGAAAAGGCGTCCGAAGCCCTCGGCTTCCTGGTCTCCGGCCAGGCCAGCGGCAAGGTGGTGCTCGTCCCAGACCCCAACGAGCGAAACACGACGACTTCCTGAGCTCTACCTAACTTAGTTAGACAAGAAGGCTTCGGGTGAAAGAGATGGAGAGGAACGGAGAGATGGAGAGGACCGCGGGTGTTGGCGGGCGGTACGTGTTCGGAGCGTCCGCGAGGGCCATTGGGGCTCTTGCCGTCCTGGGGGCGGCCCTGGTGGCGTACGCGGTCTCGCCCGGGTTGCGGGCGGGCGTTGGGGATCTCGCGTCGCTGGTGGGCGACGGGTACGCGGCCGGCGTCGAGGGCTTCGTGCTCTCGTTCGGGGCGTTCTCGCCGCTGGTGTACTTTTTCGTGGTGGTCGCGCAGGTGTTGGTCGCGCCGATCCCCTCCGCGCCGGTCTCCGTGGCCGGCTCGCTCGTCTTCGGGGTCTGGGAGGGCATGGCGTTGGCCCTGGCCGGCTCCGTCGTCGGCTCGGTCCTGGTGTTCCTCACGGTGCGCCGCTGGGGCGAGCCGCTCGTCGCGCGGCTCGTGGGCCGGAAGGTGTTCGAGAGGTACGTCGGTGTCCTCGACGGGCGGGGCTGGTGGCTGTTCGCGGTCCTGCTCGTCCCCCTTCTGTCCGACGACGCCGTGGTCGCCCTCGCCGGGCTCTCCGCGCTCCGTTTTCGCCGCTTTCTGGTGGTGTTCGTTTTGGGCAGGATCCCCGGCAGCGCCACCACGGCCCTCCTGGTCTCGGACTGGGTGACGGGCTCGACGGCGGCCTGGGTCACGGCGGGCGTCGCCGTCGCCGCGTTCCTGGCGCTCGGGCTGGCCTACAGGGGACGGCTGGAGGCCTGGATGCTCCGCCGCGCTACCCCCCGGGAAGGCGGCGCGGCGTGAGAGGCGTCGTCGGGGGAACGACCGCGGGCGTGGCGCCGGGGAAGCCGCGTCCACCGCCCGGCTAGGGCGGGAGACAGAGATTCCAAGCCAACAAGAGATGACGGGAGAGAACATGCTGTTGATGAAGACCAAAAAAGACGCGAAGGCCGGCGGGAACCGGGCGCCGGGGGCCATGATCGAGGCCACGGACCTCACGAAGGTCTACGGCCGGGGCGAGAACCGGGTCGAGGCGCTGGCCGGAGTGAGCCTCACGGTCGGGGCGGGCGAGTGGGTCTCCCTGGTGGGGCCCTCCGGCTCCGGCAAGAGCACCCTGATGAACCTGCTCGGCCTGCTCGACCGGCC
>CAXUFZ010000341.1:0-3888 GCA_964250345.1 uncultured Rubrobacteraceae bacterium | reverse complement strand
GTGGGGGGTTTACACGCACCCCCCCCCCGCAGGGGCCCCGCGCGGTTATACGGGCGGGGCCTCTTCGCGTCTACGGAAGCCACCAGGTGGCCGGCGGGAGGCCTACGGGGACGCCTTCTCGTTAGGGCAGTGCTTTTTGGCCGGTCAGGACATCCTCCGGCCTGCCGCCGGCGCGGAGCAGGACCGCCTCCCCGTCCAGCAGCAGCACCTCGGCGGGGCTGGGGTGGCTGAGGAAGCCCAGGTTGGAGGCGGAGTAGCCGTAGGCGCCGCTGTAGAAGACGCCTATGAGGTCCCCGACCTCGGGCTCGGCGAGCGGGATGTTGTTGCCGAAGGAGTCGAGCGGGGTGCAGCAGGGGCCCGCGACGGCGACGCCCTCCTCGGGGACGGCGCCGTTCATGCGGGTGAGGTTCAGGAGGGGGTAGGCCTTGCGGAAGACCTGGCCCATGTTGCCCGTGGCGGTGAGGTGGTGGTTCATGCCGCCGTCGGTGACGGCGAAGGTCTTGCCGCGGGTCTCCTTTACGTCCACGACGCGGGTGACGTAGACGCCGGCGTCGGCGACGAGGTAGCGGCCGAGCTCGAAGAGGAAGCGGCAGCCTTCGAGGCGCGGATCGGAGCGGTAGGACGCCACAATCTCGCGCAGGCCCTCGCCGAAACGGTCGAGGTCGAACTCGCTCGTCTTCTCGAAGTAGGGGACGCCGAAGCCGCCGCCGAAGTCGATCATCTCCAGGGTGTGGCCCGCGTGGTCGGCGGCCTCCAGCGCTACCTCGAAGATGTTCCGGCAGTGCTCCAGCAGCGGGTCGACCTCGAAAACTTGCGTCGCCGTGTAGATGTGGACGCCGCGCAGGAAGAGGCTCTCGTGAGATTGGACCTTCTCGACCGCCGCGGCGAGGTCGGCCTGGTCCATGCCGAACTGGCCGACCGTGCCGCCCATGCGCATCCCGCTGCCCATGAGCTGGGCGGCCGGGTTGATCCTGAGCCCCACGCCCATCCTTTTGCCAGCTTCGTCCGCGATGGCCGCCAGGCGCTCTATCTCGCCGAGCGACTCGACGTTGACGGCGTAGATGCCTTCCTCGACGGACATCCTGAGCTCCTCGTCCGTCTTGGCGGGTCCGGCGAAGACGATGTCCTCAGGGGCGAAGCCCGCGACGCGGGCCACTATCAGCTCCCCGGAGGAGGCGACCTCGCCGCCGGCGCCGGCTCGGGCTATGAGCGAGCAGACGGCCAGGTTCGGGTTGGCCTTCAGGGAGTAGGCGACCTCGGTGCCGAGGGCCTCTTGAACGCGGCGGACGCGGTCGGAGATCATCCCGGCGTGGTACAGGTAGAACGGCGAGCCGTACTTCTCGGCTATCTCGGTTATCGGGACGCCGCCTGGGGCGAACTCGCCGTCTTCGGAGCCGGAGCCGCCGAAGCGGGCCGCCAGGTCTTGGGCCTTACTCGTCTGTGTAAGCATTGGTGATCCCCTTGCGGTCGATCTTGCCCGAGCCCGTCTTCGGGAGCTCGTCGCGGACGAGGATCTCCTTCGGAATCATGTAGGGCGGGCCGTTCTTTATGGCGTACTCGCGGATGGAGTCTACCGTCTTCTCGTCCCCGCCGTCTTTGAGGGAGATCACGGCTATAACGTCCTGCCCGACGGCCGGGTTCTCGACCCCGAAGGCGCACGCCTCGTTGACGTGCCCCGAAGCGATGAGCAGGTTCTCGACCTCCTCCGGGCTCAGGCGGTAGCCCTGGTTCTTTATCATCGCGTCCTCGCGCCCGAGAAAGTAGAGGTAACCCTCCTCGTCGCGCATCACGGTGTCGCCCGAGTACACGACCCGCTCGACGTCCAGAAGCTCGGGCGGGGCGAGTGGGTTCGGGCGGTAGGCCCGCCGCGTCGCCTCTTCGTTGCCCCAGTAGCCCATCGCCACGGTCGGGCCGCGGTGGACCAGTTCGCCCGGCTCGCCGGGGGCGGCTTCTTCGCCCTCTTTGGTGACGACCAGGATCTCGGTGTCCGGTATCGCCTTGCCGATGCAGTTGCCCTGCTCGGGGGATGAGCGGTGGATCTCCTCCGGCGCGAGGTAGGTCGAGCGGAACGCCTCCGTGAGGCCGTACATCAGGAAGATCTTCGTCCCTCCCGGCTCCAGAACTTTCCTCAACTCGTCCAGGTTGGCCTGCGGGATGCGCCCGCCCGTGTTGGCGAGGTAGCGCAGGTGCGCCATCGGGTTCTCCCGAAGGGACTTCGCGCCCCGGAGCAGCAGCGACCACAGGGGCGGGACGCCGGTGACGCCCGTGATCTCGTGCCGGCGCAACGCCTTCAAGAGATCCCCCGGCAGCCGGCTTCGCAGCAAATACAGCGTCGCCCCGGCTCGCAAGGACGTCGTGAACTGGCTCATCCCGGCGTCGAAGTTGAGGGGGAGGGCGGAGAGGATGCGGTCCTCTGGCACGTTCTCTAGATACGTCGAGACGATCTGGGCTCCGACCACCACGTTGCGCTGGCTGGTCGCGACCCCCTTCGGCATTCCCGTCGAGCCCGAGGTGTAGAGGATCGTGCCGAGGTCTATCTCGGAGACCCTCCGGTCCTCCCCTAGACCGTCGCCTTTCAGAACCTCTGCGAGATCTGCATACGTCTTCGCGGCATCACCCTGCGGCTTTTCGCCGCGGTAGAAGGCGGTCTCGACGGTGCCGCCTTGCAGCTCGTCGAGTTTGGCCGTGTCCCCGATCATGACGCGTATGTCGCAGTCTTGCGCGAGGTACTCGATCTGGGGCGCCTTGAACAAGGGGTTCACGTTCACGTACGCGGCCCCCACGCGCGACGCGGCGAGCATCGCGACGATGGCCTCCCACGACTTCTCCACGAGCACCCCGACCCGGTCGCCTTTCTTCACGCCGGAACCTACGAGGGAGGCCCCGAGGGCCGAGCTCTTCCGCTCCAGGTCTTCGTAGGAGTACTCGGCATCACCGTCCACGATGGCGGCCTTTTCGGGATCCCGCTCCAGGGAGTTGTGGAGGAGGTCGTGGATGGTGAACTCCGGGCGGGGCATCAGGCGGCCTTGCCCTCCACGAGCGTGGCGATGGAGTCGACGGAGGCGAAGTTCTCCTCGTCGAACTCCTCGTCCTCGATGGTGACGCCGAACTCCTCTTCGAGGAACGTGACCATCTCGACCGTCTGGAGAGATGTCATGACGCCGTTCTCGATGAGCGGCTCGTCGTTGGCGACGTCTCGCCCGCCCGTGACGTTACTCTGGAGCCAGCCGCGGATGGCGGCCCTGGCGTCCCCGTTGTTTGCGACCATGCTTTTACCTCCTTGAGAATAGGAAAATTACCTGAGCCAGAACGTGGCCTCGCCGTCGCCGATGGTGTACGACCATCGGGAGACGTCGGTGGCGCTCGCGTGCAGGTCCGCGTCGGCGAACTTCGTCATAAGCGTGTTGCGCCGGTCGTCGCGGTGGAAGAAGCCGAGCTTGAGCAGGTCGTTGGGGCCCGGCGCGGTCGGCGATTGGGCGAACCTGTACCTGACGATGTGCGTGCCGGCCTCCCTGAGCACGCGCACGCTCGCGCGCAGCAGCGCCCGCGCCGCGTCCCGCCGGCCCGGGAGCGCGACGAGGTCGAAGACGTAACCGTCCTGGCCGCCCGAGACCGTCTTGACAACGGCATACCCGACGAGCTTCCCGGCGTCCCGCGCCGCGAGCACGACCACGGGCCACTGCGGGGACCCGGGCCCGTAGCGCCAGCGCAGGAACGCCGCGTCCTTCTCCACGACGCACGGGACCGCGGCGGCGACCTTCTCGAAGAAGACGTCGAAAGACTCGTCGAACCCCTGGACGGGATGCACCCTGGGGCCGGCCGCGAAGGCGCCGCCCAGGGCCTCGTCGGCGAGCCGGAGGCCGCCGTTTATGAGGGTCTTGACGGGGC
>CAXUFZ010000340.1:0-3894 GCA_964250345.1 uncultured Rubrobacteraceae bacterium | reverse complement strand
GTCCCGAGCACCAGCACCGCGACCGACCCGAGCGCGAGCTCCCGCTGCATCATGCCCCCGCCGAAGCGCAGGAGCCCGTAGCTCCCGATGTTCGCAAGAGCCCCGGACAGTATCGCCGCGACCGGCGGGTGGCTCCCGACGTAGACCGCCGGCAGCCAGAAGTGGAACGGGAAGAGCCCGAGCTTCAGGCAGAACGCCGCGAAGATGATGGCCGCCACCACGATCACCGAGCTGGGGTCCAGCGCGTCGGTCCGCGCCGCGATCTCCTGCATATCCAAACTGCCCGTGATGCTGTACAAGGCCGCTATACCGATGAGGAACACGACAGATCCCAGAAGGTTGACGACCGCGAAGATAAAGGCGGCCCTGACCTGGAAGTCCTCCTCCCGGTAGCTCACCAGCACGAAGGAGGCGGTCATGGAGATCTCGAAGAACACGTAGAAGTTGAACGCGTCCCCCGTCAGAAACAGCCCGTTCAACCCGGCGGCCACGAACAAGACGAGCGGCGGAAAAGCCCGCCAGCGCACCCCGAGGGCCACCTCGTAGAGCAGCGACGCCAGGATGACGACCAGCGAGACGATGGCGAACGTCACGCCGAGGGCGTCGCCCCGAAGCGAGATGCCCACGCCTTCGGGCCACCCGCCCGCGACGGTCTCGACCGTTCCCTCCCGCAGCACGACGGCCATCAGCCACGCGAGGGAGGCCAGGCTAGCGGCGAGGCCCGCCGCCGCGAGCAGGCCGGCCCAGCGCTTGCGGCCGTCGAGGAAGGTCAGGAGGACCGCGAGCACCCAGGGGAGGCCGGCAGGCAGGACGAGGAGGGCCTGGTGCGTCATCGCCCCTCCCCCGGGTCCTGGTCCTTCTCCGGGACCTCTTCCGGTTGGGGGTCGTCGGTGCGTTCCAGGTTCTCGGCCTCGCGCATCTCGGCGGCGGCGATCTCCTCCAGGTCCACCGTGCCTTGCGTGTTGTAGAGCCGGTAGACCATCGCCAGGAGGAGCGCGGCGACGCCGAAGCCGATGATCAGGGCGGTCAGGGCCATCGCCTGCACCAGCGGATCGCTCGCGCCCTGGTCATCCAGCGGCAGGATCGGGGCGACGCCGCGCGACAGGCCGGCGGAGATGATGAAGAGCACGGCCGAGTTGGAGACCAGGATGATCCCCACGACCACCCGCGTCAGGTCCCGCTGCAGGAGCAGAAACGTCCCCGAACCGAAGACGACGGCGACCACGAGCGCCGAGTAGACGGTCACGTCCCCCCCTCCCGCGGCAGCGTCTCCGGGTCGGCGGCCTCCCGCTGCGAGATGGCCCGGGCGAAGAACGAGACGACGCCGACCGCGAAGCCGAAGACGAGCAGGAAGACCCCGACGTCGAAGAGGACGGCAGTCATCACCTCTACGGTCCCCAGATGAATCGGCTCCGTGCCGGGCCTCGGGAAGTGGGTCATGACCGGCTCGCCGAGAAAGAGCGGGGTCGCGGCGACGGCGAGGTCGAGGAGGAGGCCTGAGAGCGAGATCTCGGCGGCGTGGCGCACGACGGGGAGGCTTTTGGCCGCGTCGTGGCCGAAGGCCATGTAGCGCAGCACGACGCCTAAAGCCGCGATCATGCCGGCGGAGAAGCCGTCGCCCGTCTCGACGAAGCCCTTGACGAGGACGGCTGCGGCGAGGACGAAGGTCGGGAGGTAGAGCAGGCGCGCGATGCCGCGCGTAACGCCGCGGGCCGCCGGCTGGATCGCGCCCGTCGTCTCTTCGGCGGGGCTCGTCCCGATCAGGGTCCCTACCCCGATCAGGACGAGGGCTATGACCGTGATCTCGCCCAAAGTGTCGAGCCCCCGGAAGTCCGCGAGCGTGGCCGTGACGACGTTCTTGGCGTGGGCGTCGGGGGTGAGGCGTATGTGGTCTTCGGCGACGCTGGTCCCGGCGGGTGCCTGGGAGAGAGCGCCCCAGGCCACGACGAAGGCGAAGGCCCCGGCGGCCACGGAGACGAGGACCTTGCGGGGCAGGGCGGTGGAGCGGAGCTGGGCCTGGCGGTGCAGGACGCGGTATGGGATGAGCCTGAAGGTGGCGACGAGGAGCAGCGTGAGCATCGTCTCGACGAGCACGGCCACGAGCACGACGTTCGGCGCGCCGTGGAAGGCGTAGACCACCGCGAGCACGAAGCCCGAGCCCGAGAGGACCAGCGCGAGCGTGACGTGCCGCCGCACGAGCGTCGTCGTGATCGCGGCGACCGCGACGGCGGCCATCGCCAGCATCAGCGGCGCCTCTCCGGCCCGGAACTCCCCCACCTTGTACGCCCCGCCCGCCGGCGTCGCCAGCACCGCCGCCCCGACCAGCACCGCCGTCGGTAGCAGCACGAACGAGATGCGGCCCCTGAGGTTCCGGATCTCCACCCGGTGCACGACGTCGGACAACGCGTTCAACCCGCGCACGACCGAACGGTACAACCGCTCCGGCCCAGCGACCTTCCCAATGCGCGAGATGCCGAGGGCGACCGGCGACCAGATAGGTCGCGAGAAGATGAGCGCAACGCCCAAAATGTAGGCCCCGAGCGCCATAAGGTACTCGGGAAGCACCTCCGCGTGGTACGAGGCGTCAAGCGGCGTCGCCGCGCCGAAGGAGACCCGGCCCGCCGCCTCGGCGAGTCGCTCGAAAGGCCTCGTGACGAAGCCCCCGACCAGCCCGATCGCCCCGAGCGCCACGACCGGCGCGACGAGCAGCCGGGGAACGCGGCCCGGCTCCACGCGGCGCTCTCCCAGGAAGATGCCGGCCCAGAAGCGCCAGGCGTAGGTCAGCGTCGTGGCCGTGGCGACGATGGCGAGGACGACGAAGAGCGGCCCGCGTTCGAGGGCCGCGGCGAAGAAGAACTCGTCGGCGAAGAAGCCGACCGTGAGCGGGAGCGAGGTCAGCGTGGCCGCGGCCAGGGCGGACGAGGCGGCGAGGAGGGGCATGGGTTCTCGCAGGCCCCCGAGTTGGCTCAGGCGGTCTTTTCCCGTCGCCTCGGTCACCGTGCCGGCGGTCAGGAAGAGGGCGCTCTTGGCGACGGCGTGCGAGATCACGTAGAACGCAGCCCCGCCCGCGCCGTACTCGCCCCCGAGGCCGTACATCGTGACGACGAAACCGTACTGGGCGACGGTCGAGTACGCGAGCAGTTGCTTGAGCACGTCGCGCGTCAGCGCCAGCGCGCCCCCGACCGCCATCGAGAGGAGGCCGACGGCGAGTAGGGCGTTCAGCAGGAGCTCGCTCTGCAGGAGGAGTGGGTAGACCCGCCCGATCAGGAGCACCCCCGCGGCCACCATCGCCGCCGAGTGCAGGTACGCCGAGACCGGCGTCGGCGCGGCCATCGCCCGCGGCAGCCAGAAGTGGAGGGGAACCTGCGCGCTCTTGGCGAGACCGGCGACGGCGATGAGCCCGCCAGCGGTCGTGAGCAGCGGTCCCGGCTCGACCATCCCGGCAAGCTCCGGGACGGAGAAGGTTCCGTGGGCGTTGTAGAGGAGGAGGGCCCCGACGAGGAGCAGCACCGCCGTTGTGCCGGTCACGAGCAGCGCCATCAGGGCCGAGGCGCGGGACTCCGGGTCGTGGTGGTTGAAGCCGATCAGGTAGTACGAGGCGATGGCCGTGAGGTCCCAGAAGAGGAAGATCAGGATAAGGTCCTGCGCCATCGCGAGCCCGACCATGGACCCCATGAACAGCAGGATAAAGAAATAGAACCCGTTGCCGTCGGACGCGGGCCTCCGCTGGTGCTCCAGGTGCAGCGGCAGGTAGCTCGACGAATACACGAGCACGGCGAAACCGACCCCGGTCGCCAGGAGCGCGTAGAGCGCCGCGAGCCCGTCGAGCTCCAGGTGCAGCCGCAGGTCCCAGCTCGGCGCCCACGCGCCGTCCAGGGCGCCGCCCGAGATCCC
>CAXUFZ010000339.1:0-3899 GCA_964250345.1 uncultured Rubrobacteraceae bacterium | reverse complement strand
CTCCGGCTACGACCGCCAGCTCCGCCGCCTGCGGGCGCGCGAGCACGTCTCCGGGCAGGCGCTCGTGAACCTGGTGCCGAACATGGAGCTGCTGGAGCCGCTCTTCAAGGCCTGCGAGAAGGACCCGGGCTCCCGCCGCGCCCTGGTCGAGAGCTTTACCGGGGACGCCCCCGTCTACGGCCTCCTCAAACACCCGAAGACGCTGGCCGCCGCCCTGAGAGACGGCCTCGCCCACCGCCTCCGGCGACGCGCGTAAGCCTCAGCGCTCGAGCGAGAGGTCGTCCACGTAGAAGGTCGTCGGGCGCTTGTCGTCCGTCTCGGCGTGGAAGCTGAGAAAGACGGTCCGGCCGGCGAACCGGGACAAGTTGGCGCGCTCGCGGCTCCAGTCGGTCCTGTCCTGTCCGGTGAATCTGTCGAGGACGGCTATCTGCTCGCCTCTGTCGTCGGTGAGCCGGACGACGAGCCTGTCGTCGCGGTCCCGTGTTCCCGCCTTTATCTTGACGTCGTAGGAGAGCTTGGTGTTCCCGTCGACGCGGATCTTCTGCCGCAGCTCGTCCCGCCCGTCGAAGTAGCCCCCGAGGCGGGCGTGCCCGTCCTCGACGACGAGTTCGGCGCCGTCCCTAGCCCTCTGGGTCCAGGCGCCCGCCCCGCCGAAGGAGCCGTTCTCTATGACGCGGGAGTTCTCGGGCGGTTTCTTGGGTTTGTCCGGCGGCTTGGGGGGCTCGTTCGCCGGGTGGGAGCTCGGGTCTACCTCGCCGCCGAAGTCCGTGGTCCAGTACCAGTTGTGGTCGCTCCCGGGGACGTTGATGCGCGAGACGCCCATCACCCGGTAGTTGGCGTCCAGCATGGCGGCGTTGTGGGAGGGGGATTCCTGCCAGGCCTTCAAAGCCGCTTCGGCGGTCTCGTAGCCGACCGCGAGGTTCTCCCCCCTGGCGGTGTTGTAGTCGTAGCCCTCCGCCTCCATGCGGTCCCAGGGTTTGGCGCCGTCGGGGTAGTAGGAGCTCTGCTCTGTATTGTGGGCGAAGAAGCCGTACTCGGCCATGTCCTTCGAGTGGTGCTCGGCGGCGACGGTGAGGGTGTCCGAGAAAATCAGGGGCCGCAGCCCGTTCTGCTGCCGGTAATCGTTTATGAGCCCGAGGAACTGGACCTCCTCGGCGTCGTAAGCGGTCGCGGCGTCGCCGCGCGTCCCCACCGCCAACATCGACAGCAAGACGGCGACAGCGGCCAGGACCAACAACCAGCCGCGGGGCGTGCGGGCGCCTGAAGTCGCTGTGACGAAACCCTCCATGGCGCGTAGTATGCCGCGTCGCGCGACGGTTTGCATACCCCAAACGGGTGAAAGTTTCCCCGTCGGGTCGGATCCCGCCGTTATCGCGGCCTGGAACGAAGCGTTGGCCCGTGCCCACGGGTATGATGCGGGCTCACGAGAGGGAGGGCCACCAGATTTGGCTACCAGCAGCCTGGAAGTCGGTTCTACGCGCATCCACGTCCTCGACGACGGCGTCTTCGTCACCGATGCGGGCAACCTGTTCGGCGGCTCGCGCAAGGCCCGCATCAAGGGCGCGATGCGCCCGGTGCTCGTCGAGACCGGGGACGAGCTCGTGCTCATCGACGCCGGCTTCGGGGACGAGCTGCCCGAAGCGCTCGTGGGCCGCTACGAGCTGC
The DNA here is from genome assembly GCA_964250345.1 of uncultured Rubrobacteraceae bacterium. Classification (GTDB taxonomy): domain Bacteria; phylum Actinomycetota; class Rubrobacteria; order Rubrobacterales; family Rubrobacteraceae; genus Rubrobacter_D. The sequence goes on along the minus strand of CAXUFZ010000339.1, from coordinate 2,234 downwards.
AGCGCGAGAGCAACCTCATGGACAGCCTCGAAGAGGTCGGCTTCGGCGCCAGGGACGTCAGCCGGGTCGTGCTCTCGCACCTGGACGCCGACCACGTCGGCTGGGCGCTGGAGCCGCGGGGCTTCCCGAACGCCACCGTGTACGTGCAGCGGGCCGCCCTCGAAGAGGCCCGCGGGATGCCCGAGGGCGACGGCCGCCGCGGGGCGGTCCCCGCCGTCGAAGAGGGCGTCGAGGAGGGGTGGTTGGAGTTGCAGGAGGGCGACGGCGAGATCGTGCCGGGGGTACGCGTCGAGGTCAGGAGCGGGCATTCAGAGGGGCACCAGGTGGTCTGGATCGGCGAGGGCGACGGGGCGGCGCTCTTCACCGCCGACCTGGCGCCCGCCAAGATCTGGCTGGACCCCGACCTCATAAGCGGCGTCGACACCGACCCCGAAGCCGCCCGCAAGAACCGCGTCGAGGTGCTGACAGAGGCCGAGTCCAAGAACGCCCCCGTCATCCTCTACCACGACCCCTCGGACCCCCTGGTCACCATCCAGAAGACCGGGGAAGGGTTCAAAGGCGTCTCCTGGGAAGCATAGATCGGAGGGCCAGTCGCGGATCGGCACGCCCGAACCCGCGTAAAAGGGGACCGACGGTCCGCTAAAGAGCCGTCGGTCCCCGGTTGACCGCTCTAGAGCCAGATGCGGCGGCGCTTATATCCACGCTTGTGGGCGCTGTGCCAGTAACGGTATCCGTGGCGATGCCCGCGGCGGTGTCCGCGTCGGCCGCGGATCTTGCGCCAGATTATGGGCGCCACCAGAAGGGCGATCCTCTTCAGTACTTTCTTCCTCATTGCGTCTCCTTCGGCTCGACTCGTGCAAATATGTACGGCATGCCGGCCTGAAGGTTGCGTCCGCGTCTTTAGCGGGACCGTCTATCAGCGTCTGCGGCGGCGCTCCCGGATCTTGCGCCAGATTATCGGCGCGGCGAGTATGAGCAGCCGGCGTAGCAGGGTCTTCATGAATTCTCCCTCTCTTTGGCGTCCTTCGGGTATACGCCCGTACCCGGCCAGCGGTTTCGGGGGGCGCGTCTAGCCGCGGTGCCAGACGGTCTTCTCGGAGGCGGCCTCGCGCCTGCGGGGCCGCTCGCCCATGTTCGGGTGGCCGACGTAGAGGTAGGCGACGATGCGGTCGCCGCTGTCGAGGCCGAAGAAGGCGCGCATGTGGTCGTGGTAGGCGACGGGGCCCGTGCGCCAGATGGCGCCGAGGCCGAGGGAGTGGGCCGTCAGGAGCATGTTCTGGACGGCGGCCGAGCAGGCGGCGTAGTTCTCGATGGACTCTACCGCGTCGCGACCGGCGCGCGAGATCACGGCGATCACGACCGGAGCCCTGAACGCCTTTTTGCGCTCGCGGCTGATCCTGCCGGCCGCCATCTCCTCGTCCTCGCCTTCCTCCTCGGCCTGCAAGCGGGCCGTCTCGGCCCGCGCCCGCGCCAACTCGCCGCGGCCCTTGCCGGCGAAGACGTGGAAGGTCCAGGGCTCGGTGATCTTGTGGTTCGGGGCGTGGATGGCGCTGTCCAGGATCTCCCCGACAACCTCGTCGGGCACCGGGTCCTGCGTGACGCGGTTGATGCTCTGGCGCGAGCGTATGGCCTTCTCTAGCTCCAAGATCCTCCGGGTCCGTCTACGGGATACGCGGGGGGATTCTATCGTGAGCGGGGTGGGCGGAGGCGTGGTAGTTCACCTATCATTCGGGTAAGTTTTTCGGAGAGCTACGGATAGAGGGAGCTACGTTATGTCGAAGACCGTGACAGTGACCGGCGCCGCGGGCGCGATAGGGTACGCCGCTTTGTTTAGGATCGCGTCGGGGCAGTTGCTGGGGCCGGACGAGAAGATCCGGCTGAAGCTGCTGGAGATCGAGCCGGCCCTGAAGGCAACGGAGGGCACGGCCATGGAGGTCTACGACTGCGCGTTCCCGCTGCTGGAGTCCATCGACATCACCGCCGACGCCGACGAGGCCTTCGACGGCGCCAACGTGGTCATGCTCATCGGCGCCAGGCCGCGCCAGAAGGGGATGGAGCGGGCCGACCTCTTGGAGGCGAACGGCGCGATCTTCGGGCCCCAGGGCCGGGCCATAAACGACAACGCCGCCGACGACGTCAAGGTCCTGCTCGTCGGCAACCCGGCGAACACGAACGCCCTGACCGCCATGAACAACCCCCCCGACGTCCCCCGCGACCGCTTCACCGCCATGACC
>CAXUFZ010000338.1:0-3913 GCA_964250345.1 uncultured Rubrobacteraceae bacterium | reverse complement strand
CCCCCCCCCCCCCCCCCCCCCCCCCCCCCCCCCCCCCCCCCGGGGGGGGGGGGGGCCCCCCCCCCCCCCCCGCGCCCCGGAGCGGGGCTAGACGAAATCGGCGCCCACCAACACGGACCGCGACAAAACGCCTACGCCGCGGAACGGGACCTGCGCCAACGCCACACGAGGTAGACGACGCCCACGATGAACGCGACGGCGACGGCGTAATCGAGGTAATGGAGGAAGTCCCCGATCCTCTCCCAGTTCTCCCCGAGCACGTACCCGAGGTACGTCAGCGCGAAGACCCACGGCACGCACCCGAGGAAGGTGTACACGCTGAACTTGGCGAGGTTCATCCTGGCCGTCCCCGCCGGGAACGAGATGAACGTCCGCACCACGGGCAGGCAACGCGAGACGAAGACGGTGAACTCGCCGTATCGGTCGAACCACTTCTCGGCGACGTCCAGGTGGTGCGCCCTGACGCCGACGTACTTGCCGTAGCGGAACCACAGCTCGCGCCCGCCCCACAGCCCGACAAAGTACGCGACCCAGGAGCCGACCAGGTTGCCCAAGACCCCGGCCGCCACGGCGGCGAAGAGCGTCATGCGGCCCTCGGAGACGAGGTATCCGGCGAACGGGGAGATGGCCTCGGAGGGGATGAGGATGCCCATGCTCTCCAGCAGCATCAGGACGAAGACCGCGGGCACGCCGTAGCCGCCGATGGTCTCGGTGACGAAGTGGATGAGCGGGGCGAGGATGGCTTCGAGCACGCGGGGAAAGCTAGCAGGAACCGCGCGGGATTTCTACCGGGACGCGGAGCGGCGCCGCTCGGCGGTTCGGAGGCCGCGGGCGGAGATCCAGAGGACGTAGACCCCCCCTATGCTGACGAGCCAGACCGGGGTCGCGAGGAACCCCGCCAGCACGTCCGTCGGGTAGTGGACGCCGAGGTAGAGGCGCGAGAAGCCCACGGCGAGCACCACCAGGACCCCCGAGGCGGCGACGGCCCAGCGGGCGGGGCCGCGAAGGCGGTAGGCCAGGATAAAGGCGAGCGTCCCGTAGAAGCCGACCGCTATCGTCGCGTGGCCGCTCGGGAACGAGTAGAAGCCGGCCGTGTACCCGGAGTCTATGACCTCGGGCCGCGCCCGCCGGAAGACGGACTTCAGCACCGTCGTAAGCACCACGCCGCCGACGGTCGAGACGGCGAGCAAGACGGCCGAGAGCCTCCACCGCGCCCGGTAGAACAGCGCCTCGACCAGGGCCAGGAGCGGGATCACCACCCAGTAGTAGCCCAAAGCCGTGACCGCGCGCATCGGGCCGTCCAACCAGCCGGGGACGTTGCCCTCGATCCAGAGCAGCACAGCCCGGTCGAAGGCGCGGCTCTCGCCCTCGATGACCTCCTCGGTTATCTCCGCGAAGGCCCACACCACAAACGCGGAGGCCGCGAGCCCCACGACGAGGTAGACGGCCGCCACGAGCGTCAGCCGGTCGGAGAGCGCGCGCCGGGCCTCCCCCCACAGCTCTTTGGACGTCTCCAACACGGAGGAGATTCTATACTTCCGGCCGCCCCCACCCCGAAGCGACGAAGCCCCGGGGTTTCACGACTCCCGACGAACGGGAGCAGCGAACCGCGCCCGGGCCCCGCCATCACCCCCCGGCGAGGCGTCTGACGGCGGCCACTATACCCGTCAGGCTGGCGTCCTTGCCGAGGGTCTCATCGGCGCCGGCCTCCAGCGCGCGGCCCGGGTCCCGGTCGGCGCTGAGGGTGAGGATCTTGACGCCCGGGTTGGCCGAGCGGAGCTCGCGGATGACCTCGGTACCGTCGCCGTCGGGGAGCATGAGATCTACGACGGCGACGTCGAAGCCGCCGTTGTCGGAGGCGCGGACCTCGGCCACCGAGCCGGCCTGCGCCGCGACCTCGAGGCCGGGCTCGCGCTCCAGCATGAAGGCGAGGGCCTTGCGGAACGCCGCGTGGTCCTCGGTCAGAAGGATGCGTTTCATGCCCGTCTGCTCCACCCCTTTTATCGCAACGTTACGCCATTCTCTCATCCCCGCGGAGGAGGCGGCTCACGCAAAAGGGTGATCTTCGGGCCGTGGGGCCCGGGTGGGTCGCACGTATAATCCTTTCGGAGCATCTAGGGCAGTCGGGCTCGTCAGGAGGCGCGGGGTGCAGAACAACGAGATCGTGCGGGCGCTCGAGACCATCGTGGCGCTCATGGAGATCAAGGACGAGTCCTACTACCGCGTGCTGGCCTACCAGCGCGCGGCCGAGTCGGTCGGGGCGCTCGGACGCCAGGCGCGGGAGGTCGAGGACCTCACGACGCTGCCCCACGTCGGCGGGACGACGGCGGGGGTGATCCGGGACCTCGCGGACGACCGCACGCCCGAAATACTCGCCGAGCTCTCCGAGGAGATCCCAACCGGCCTCGTCGAGGTGACCCGCCTCCCCGGCGTCGGCCCGCGCACGGCCGGCCGCCTCTGGCGCGAGCTCGGCGTGACGGGCGTCGAGGAGGTGGCCGCCCTCGAAGAGGGACGCCTCGCCGGCCTCAAGGGCTTCGGCCCGAAGAGCGAGGAGAAGGTCCTTCAGGCGGCCCGCACGTACAACTCCAGGGAGCGCCGGATGCTCCTGAACGAGGCGACCGCCCTCGGGGGCCGAATCCTCGAGTTCGTCCGCTCGCACCCGGCGACGGAGCGGGCCGAGCTCGCCGGCTCCCTGCGCCGCATGAGGGAGACGATAGGCGACCTCGACGTCGTCGCCGCCAGCACCGACCCGCAGGCCCTCGCCGACGCCTTCGCCGACGCCCCGTTCGCCGACGAGGTCCTGCAGCACGGCCCGAAGAAGGTCTACATCATGGTGGACGGCGTGGAGGTGGACCTCAGGATCGTGGCGCCCGAGGCCTACGGCACGCTCTTGCACCACTTCACCGGCGGACAGGCCCACAACATCGTCCTGCGCGAGCGGGCCGTCAAGATGGGCCTGAACATCTCCGAGTACGGCCTCGCCGAGGCCGGCACCGGCGACTACAAGCCCGTCGCGACGGAGACAGACCTCTACGCCCGCCTCGACCTGCCCTACATCCCCCCCGAGCTCAGGGAGGACGCCGGCGAGCTGGAGGCCGGCGAGAAGGGCGAGCTACCGGACCTTATAGAGACGGCCGACATCCGCGGCGACCTGCACGTCCACACCAACTACTCCGACGGCAAGGGCACCATAGAGAGCATGGCCGAGGCCGCCATCGAGCTCGGGTACGAGTACCTGATCTTCTGCGACCACTCCCAGAGCCTGCGCGTCGCCAACGGCCTGCCCCCGGAGAAGCTCGAGAAGAAGCTGGAGGCCGTGCGCAAAGCCGACGACGAATACGGCGAGATCCACCTCCTCTGCGGTTCCGAAGTAGACATCCTCAAGAACGGCGACCTGGACTACGAGGACGCCCTGCTCGCCGAGCTGGACTTCGTCGTCGCCAGCGTCCACACCTCGTTCGGCGTCGGCGAGGAGGCCATGACGGACCGCATCCTGCGGGCCATAAACAATCCGCACGTCCGCGTCATCGGCCACCCCACCGGCCGCCTTTTGGAGAGGCGCGAGCCCTACGAGGTGGACGTGTCGCGTCTCATCAGGGAGGCCGCCTCGACGGACACGACCCTGGAGATCAACGCCTACCCCAACCGCCTCGACCTCGCCGCCCCGTACGTCCGCGAGGCTATAGGCGCCGGCGTCAGCATCTCCATAGACACCGACGCCCACGACGAGAGCGCCCTCGCCCTCATGAAGTACGGTGTCTCCCAGGCGCGGAGGGCCTGGGTCGAGAAGGCGAGCGTCGTCAACTGCCTCCCATGGAGCAAGTTCGAGAAGTACGTGAATGACGGCAAATAAGACGATGGAGGACCGTTTCTCGGGTCTCTCCGAGCGCTACAACGCCCTCGACGGCAACCT
>CAXUFZ010000337.1:0-3925 GCA_964250345.1 uncultured Rubrobacteraceae bacterium | reverse complement strand
ACGTTGGAGAGGTGAACCTCTACCTTGGGTACATCGACCGCTTCCAGAGCGTCGTGCAGAGCGTAAGAGTAGTGCGTCCACGCCCCGGGGTTTACGACCAGACCGTCGGAACCCGCCGCTTCCCGGACGAAACCCACCATCTCTCCCTCGTAGTCCGTCTGCCTGAACTCGAACTCTACCCTCGGGAAGGCGTCGCGGACGGCCCTCTCTATGTCGCTCAGGGTGAGGGTCCCGTAGACCTCGGGGCGGCGCGCGCCGAGGGAGCCGAGGTTGACGCCGTTGAGGACGTGGACCCTAGCCAACGACTTCGCCTATCGCCCGGCGGGCTTCTTCCTGAGTGACGGGCACGCCGCGCTCTGGACGTCCGACGTCCTCCAGGAGCACGAAGCGGTGCCGGCCCTCCGCGTCGGCGGCGGAGCGCTTCTTGTCGCGGGAGATGGCCCGGAGGGCGGCCTCGGGGTCCACGCCGGAGACCTTTTGGGGTAAGCCGGCCGAGGCGAGGAGGTCGTCATGCAGGGCGGTCAGGTCTTTGGCGTAGCGTTCCTTCGAGAGCGAGGCGGCGGCGGTCATGCCGGCGGCGACGGCGGCGCCGTGCGGGAGGGCGTAGTCGGCGGCGGCTTCGAGGGCGTGGCCGATGGTGTGGCCGTAGTTCAGGATCGCGCGGATGCCGCCCTCGCGTTCGTCCTCGGCCACCACGGCGGCCTTGAAGCGGATGGAGTGCAGGACGAGAGCGCGCAGCGTGTCGGGGTCGCCCGCGCGCGCCGCGGAGATGAGGTCCAGGTCTTCGAAGAACTCACCGCCCGCTAGGAGCCCCATCTTGACCACCTCGGCCAGGCCGTTCGAGACTTCTGTCTCCGGCAGCGTTCGGAGCTTGTCGAGGTCGGCGACGACGAGGCGGGGCCGCACGAAGGCCCCGACGAGGTTCTTGCCCTCGGGCAGGTCCAGCCCGGTCTTGCCCCCGACGGAGCTGTCCACCATCGCGAGCAGCGAGGTCGGCAGCATCACCAGGTCTATGCCGCGCATGAAGGTCGCGGCGACGAAGCCGCCCAGGTCGCCGACCACGCCGCCGCCGAGCGCGAACAGGACGCCGTCGCGCGTCAGGCCGAGCCGGGCGAGCTCGCGGACGACCCGGGCGTAGGTCTCCAGGCCCTTCGAGTCCTCGCCCGCGGGAACCTCCAGTGTTCCGAGGACGCGCCAGCCGGCGTGCTCCAAAGCGAGTCGCAAGCTCTTGGCGTACAACGGTCCTACGCCGGAGTCCGTGATGATGGCGCAGAGGCCCGGTCTCGCCACGCCAGAGACCTCCTCCGCCACGTCCAGGTCCGGGCCAACGGCCACCGGGTACGGCGGGGCGACGGGGACCTCTACGACGTCAGCAGGCATCCCTCCACCTCCCCGGCGACCTCTGTCGCCGAACGGCTCTGGCCTTCCACCTCGAAGTCCGCGACCTCTTCGTAGAGGGGCAAGCGCTCAGCGTAGCGGCGTTCGAAGCCTTCGCGGGTGTCGGAGCGCAGGGGGCGGCTCGGGTCGCGGGTGCGATCGTAGAGGGCGGCGATGTCTTCGCGGAGAAAGACCGTCGTCGCCCCTTCGCGCAGGGCGGCGCGGTTTTCGGGGCGCAGGACGGCTCCGCCGCCGCAGGCGATGACGCAGGCGTCGGGGCGGTCGAGGACTTCTTGCAGAATCTCCTGTTCCAGGTCGCGGAAGCGGGGCTCGCCCTCTTCGGCGAAGATCTCCGGTATCGTTCGGCCGGCGCGCGCCACGATCTCGCGGTCGAGGTCCAAGAAGTCGCGGCCCGTGCGTTCTGCGAGTAGGCGCCCGACCGTGGTCTTGCCGCTACCCATGTAGCCGACGATGGCGAGGTGCCCGGGCAAGCGTCAGGAGACCGTGACGCCCGACGCGGCGAGGCGGCGCGTGTACGCCTCGTGGGCGGCGCGGATATCGGTCATGTTGTCCGCGCCGAACTTCTCCAAGAAAGCCTCGGCCAGGACCACGGCGACCATCGACTCGCCGATTACGGCGGCGGCGGGGACGGCGCAGGAGTCGGCGCGTTCCTTGAAGGCCTTCGTCGGCTCTCCGGTGGCGAGGTCCACCGTGCGGAGTTGCTTGGCTATCGTGGAGATCGGCTTCATCGCCGTCGAGACGACGACGGGCTCGCCGTTGGTCATGCCGCCCTCGATGCCGCCGAGGCGGTTGGACGCGCGGGCCAGGTGGCCGTTTTCTGCCAGGATCTCGTCCTGCACCTCGCTGGAGCGGCGCGCGGCGAGGTCGAAGCCGGCCCCGAACTCCACGCCCTTCATGGCGTTTATGGAGAGGAGGGCCGCCGCGAGCTTGGCGTCGATCTTGTCGCGCCAGTCGACGTAGGAGCCGAGCCCGGGCGGGCAGCCGCGGGCCACGACGACGAACTCGCCGCCGAGGGCGTCGCGGGCGTAGCGGGCGGCGTCGATCTCGACCTTCATCTTCTCCGTGACCTCGGGGTCCGGGCAGCGCACCTCGGACTCGTCGGCCCTCGCGGCGGCGTCGGCGGCCAGCTCCTTCGGGTAGGCGACCGTTCCGATGCGGTAGACGGCGCTGGAGATCTCGACGCCGAACTCGGCGAGGAGCTTTTTGGCGACCCCGCCGGCGGCGACGCGGGCGGTGGTCTCGCGGGCGCTGGAGCGTTCCAGGACGTTGCGTAGGTCGTCGAAGGCGTACTTCTGCATCCCGGCCAGGTCCGCGTGGCCTGGCCGGGGCAGCGTGATGGCGTCCGGCGGGTCCTCCACGGGCGCGGGGGACATGCGGTGCTCCCAGTTGGCGTAGTCGTTGTTGCGGACGAGCATCGCGACGGGCGAGCCGAGCGTGTAGCCGTGGCGCACGCCGCCCAGGAACTCGACGCCGTCTTTCTCGATCTTCTGCCGCCCACCCCGCCCGTAGCCCTGCTGCCTACGGGAGAGGTCGCGGTCGACGTCCTCGGCCAGCAAGCCCAACCCGGCCGGCACGCCGTGCACCAGCGTGACCTCGCCCGGACCGTGCGACTCGCCCGCCGTCGAAAAACCGAACCTCAAACCCGCCCCCGAAACCTAGCCGTACGCGTCCCGGCTAATATAAACCACGAGAGGGGGTTCTTCCGCCCTGTTCTCCCTAGAAGATTCCGCCGCTGTCGAACAGGTCGTCATCCGAGCCGGACCCGCCGCCGGATCCACCCGCGCCGCCGCCCGAACCGCCGGAGCCGCCACCACCGTTATCTCCTCCGCCTCCGCCGGCGCCGCCGCCACCGCTGCCCCCGCCGGACCCCGCGTCGGTCACACCATCTCCGTCGGCGTCGGCGTCGATACCGTCGTCCTCCCCGTCGCCGTCGGTGTCCGGGTTGCGCGGGTCCAGGCCAAGCCTCTCTTCGCGACGCGTCGGCACGCCGTCGCCGTCGGAGTCTGCCCGGGACGCGTTGCCACCGCTGCCACCGTTTCCGCCCCCACCGTTGCCACCGCTGTTCCCGCCGTTTCCTCCGCCTCCGCCGTCGTCCGCCGGGTCGGGGGAGCTCGGCGCCGGAGAGGCGGTCGTGTCATCCGAGGTGTCGTCGGACGTGTCATCCATAGCGTCGTCTGTCGAGTCGTCCGACGTCGGTTCTTCGGCCTGGGCGATAAGTTGGCGGAAGGGGTCTTTGTTGCGGTAGGCGGCGAAGGATTCGGCGTCGCGGTCCTCGGTCTCGGGGGCCAGCGGGGCGGCGTCGTCGGGGTCGAGGGATTGGACGAGGTCGGCCTCGCCGGAGACGTCGGCGTCGTCCGGTCCGCCCACGAAGGCGCCGGCGACGACCCAGGCGAAAACGAAGAGCGCGAGCACGGCTACGACCGGCGGGAGGACCTTGTTGTCCCGCACGAACGCGTCGAAGAAGCCGCGCCAGAGGTCTCGTAGCCGGTCGGGGAGGTTAGCCACCGTCGGTCGCCTCGTTCTGCCC
>CAXUFZ010000336.1:0-3934 GCA_964250345.1 uncultured Rubrobacteraceae bacterium | reverse complement strand
GGTCAAAACGGGTTGCGAAGCACGGTGGATGCCGGGGTGGGCGCGTGATGGGCGTCCCGGACCTCGCCGCGCGGGCCGCTGCCCGGGCCTCCCGGCTCGCCGGCATGAGCCGCCGGCGATTCCTGCTCTCGGCCGGCGGGATGCTCGGGGCGTTGTACCTGGCGGGGGCGAGGGCCGACCGGGCCGGGGCGACGGAGGTGCTCGGGTACTACGGGACGCTGCCGAACGCGACCGGGACTTACGCGCCGGTGGGGGAGGAACACTACCTCGCCTCGGACCGGACCGAGGTTCTGCGTTGGGGATTCTTGCCCAACCGGGACGCCGAGCCGGCGATGGTGGTGCGGTCGGGGGATCTGGTGACGATGGAGCAGATCTCGCACGAAGGCATCCAGGAGGATCAGGGGAACCCGCGCGACTTCTTCACGGGCTGGGGCATCCCTGAGGCAGACATTCTGGACGATCAGTTGATGGTCTTCGAGGAGATGGAGCACAAGGGCGAGGGGCCGCACGTGGTCACGGGGCCGGTCGCGGTGGACGGCGCGGAGCCGGGGGACTGGCTGGAGGTGCGGTGCTTGCAGATCCTGCCGCGCGTCTACTACGGCGTGAACTCCGCCCGCCACGGCCTGGGGTCCCTGCCGGACGAGTACCCCCTGAACGGCAAACCGTACTACGGGAACCTGATCTCCTTCGACCTCGACCGCGGCGTCGGCCACTTCCCGGCAGGCGAGGGGATAGAGGTCCCGCTGAAGCCTTTCATGGGCATCGTCGGCGTCGCGCCGGACACGTCGGAGATGGTCAACTCCGTGCCGCCGAACGTCTACGGCGGCAACCTCGACGTCAAGCGCCTGATGACCGCCGGCTCCACCGCCTACTACCCCGTGCAGGTCCCCGGCGCCCTGCTCTACACCTCAGACGGCCACGCCGCCCAGGGCAACGGCGAGGTGAGCCTGACGGCCATCGAGACGAGCCAGACCCCGACCTTCCAGGTGATCGTCCACAAAAAAGACCACCTCGCCGAAGAGCTTCTGCCTTCTCTCAAAAACCCCTGGGGCGAGACGCCGGACTCGTGGGTCGTCACCGGCATAGACAAGGACCTCGACGCGGCGCTGCAAGAGGCGGTTCGGGAGACGATCTCCTTCCTCGTCCAGACCCGCGGCCTCTCGCGCGAGGACGCCTATTCCCTGGCGAGCATAGCCATAGACTTCGAAGTTTCGCAGGTCGTGGACATCAACAAGGGCGTCCACGCCGTCGTGCCGAAGAACCTCTTCCCCGACGGCCGCGCCTGATCCCCGAACGACGGAAGGTCAAGCACCGAACACGCGCGCCAGGAGCACCCCCGCAAAGACGGCGACCAGGCCGGCGGCGAGTTGTCCCGCGGCCTTCAGGAAAGCCAGGCCCGGGTTGCCGTTTTCGAGGAGCGTCAGCGTCTCGTGGATGGAGGTGGAGAAGGTCGTGTAGCCGCCGAGGACGCCGACGGCGAGAAAGAGGCGGGCCCCGTTGGAGAGGCCGGCGTTCTCGAAGAGGCCAAGGACGGCCCCGATCAGAAACAACCCCGACACGTTGACGAAGAACGTCCCCCACGGAAACCCCGGGCCGGAGAGGTAGCGGGCGGCCGACCCGAGGGCCCCGCCGCCCGCCACGAGCAGGAGCACCTAGCCCGCCGAGGCCTGGGCGCCGAGGTCGCGGGTGACGAGGTCATCGTCTGAGGGCAGGATGTCGAAGTCGAAGATGCCGGTCGGGATGTAGATGGTAGCGCAGGCGTTCGGGATGTCCACCATGCCGCTGAAGCGGGCCTCGATGGGCGCCGCACTCAATAGCAGGTACGCCTGTTCTTCTGTGTAGCCGAGCTTGCTCAGGTAGCCGATGGCGCTAAGGGCGGCCTGGCGGTAGGCGACGGTCGCGTCCATGTAGTGGTTGACGCCGTCCTCGACGGAGATGCCCTCGAAGGCGAGGAATTCCGAGTAGCGCGGCTCGATGGGGCCGGGTTTGAAGAAGGGGCTCAGCATCCCGTACTTCGCCATGCCGCCCTTTATCAGGTCGACGCCGAACTCGATCCAACCGCCCATCTCGATGGCGCCGCAGAAGGAGATCTCCCCGTCCCCCTGCGAGAAGTGCAGGTCCCCCACGGACAAGTTCCCGCCCTCGACGTAGACCGGCAAATAACATCGCGCCCCCCGCGAGAGGTTCTTGACGTCCACGTTGCCCCCGTGCTCCCGCGGCGGCACCGTCCGGCAGGCCTCGCCCGCGACCCGCCCGTATTCGCCCGGCGACAGGGTGCCAAGCAGGGCGTTGCTCGGCTCCGGTGGCAACGCCAGCGGCGGCACCCGATCGGGGTCCGTGTCTATGAGGGCCTGTTCGCGGCGGTTCCACTGGGCCAGCAGGTCGGGGGAGGGGGCGCAGCCGAAGAGGCCGGGGTGGCCGATACCGGCGAAGCGGACGCCGGGGATGTGGCGGCTGGTGGCGTAGATGCCGTGGAAGTCCCAGACGGCCTTGTGGGCTCCGGGGAAGTAGTCCGTCAGGAAGCCGCCGCCGTTCTCCTTCGCGAAGATGCCCGTGTAGCCCCAGCCCGCCCCGGCAAGGCCGTCCGGGGCCGTGTCCGGGAGATGCGGCCCGAGGTCCAGGATGTCGACGACCAGGATGTCGCCCGGCTCGGCGCCGTCCACGGCTACCGGACCAGACAAGACGTGGTTTATGGAGAGGTCGACGTCGCGGACGTCGTTGGCGTCGTCGGTGTTCAGGATCTGGCCGTCTGTCCACTCGCGGCAGTCCATCCTGAAGTCCGTCCCCGGCCTCACCGTCGCCGCCGGCGGTATCTCCGGGTGCCAGCGGTTGTGCCCCGGCACCTCCTGGTCGAACATCGACCTGCTCTGGTCTATCGGGAAGACGTTCTGCGGCATGGATCCCTCCTAAGCTCCCGCTCTCTGGGTCCCAAACTCTACAGACGGAGATCGGGAGAATCTTTGGCCCGACACACCAAGATCCCCTCCCCGGAAGCCGCGGGGTCTTGTGCCCCGTGTTGTGCGGCGGTCTAACCGCGGGTCCTTCGGGACGGGGCATCTTCTGACGGCAGGCCAAATACATCCGACCGCGGCGTACCTAGACTTGTCGCTTCGGAACGCACATAGGTGCGTTCGTCATCGAACTCGGACGGAGGGGGTTGTCCATGATCGAAGAGCGGGAGACGCGGGAGAAGCGCGGCGGTTTCAAGGGCTTCGCCGAGAGCGACATCGTCGAGGACTACTCGCTGCGGTACGCGCCGCGGTCGTTCAGGAGGTGGAGCGAGTACGCCGTGGCGACGGCGGCGCTGGGTGGCATAGCGTACCTCGTGGACTTCGCCATCGGCGGGTCGCTCGTGGTGACGCACGGTTTTTCGAGCGCCTTCTGGGGGATACTGCTCGCGGCGGTGACGATCTTCGTGGCCGGCATCCCGATAGCGTATTACTCGGCCCGCTACAACATCGACATGGACCTGCTCACGCGCGGGGCCGGGTTCGGGTATCTGGGGTCCACGATCACGTCCCTCATCTACGCGAGCTTCACGTTCATCTTCTTCTCGCTCGAAGCGGTGGTGATGAGCCAGGCGATCTCGCTCTTTACAGGAATTCCTATCTGGATCTCGCACCTCATCTCCGCCCTGATGGTGATACCGCTGGTCGTTTTCGGGATGACGCTGCTCTCGAAGTTCCAGATGTGGACGCAGCCCCTGTGGTTCGTCCTGATAGCCTTGCCCTTCATCGCCTTCGCCGGCCGGGACCCCGGGGCGTTCTCCGCCCTGACGAGCTACGGCGGCGGGGAGGGGACGGGGGCTGCGTTCAACGTGCTGGCCTTCGGGACGGCGGCCGGTGTCGCCCTGTCCCTGATCGCCCAGATCGGGGAGCAGGTTGACTACCTGCGCTTCATGCCGCAGAAGACGCGGAGCAACAGCTTCAAGTGG
>CAXUFZ010000335.1:0-3956 GCA_964250345.1 uncultured Rubrobacteraceae bacterium | reverse complement strand
GCCGGAGGGTGCGTCCGGCGGCCCCGTCGGCCGCGTGTGGGGGGTCAGATCCCACGGTCACCGGACGTCACCTCTCCGCCACCCTGAACCGCCAAACGGCCACGCCTTCGTTGCCGGCGTCGTCCGTGGCGGAGATCCTGACCTTGTGCCCGCCGCCCTTCATGGCCCTTCCCGGGACGTACCTCAGACGGTCGTCCTCCGCGTCGTAGACGAAGGAGGTCACCCGCCGGTCGTCCACGAAGAGCCGAACGTCCTCCGCCGCCAGCTCGCTGGCGTTGTCCCTCACCGTGGCCCCTATGCGCGGCGTCCGGTCGCGGACGGCGGAACCGGGCTCGGGATTCTTCTCGGTCACCCGGGGGCCGGTCCCGTCGCCCGGCGCGGGCTCCTCGACGACCACGTCCACCGCGTCGGTGGCCTCGCCCCCCCGGCCGTCGGAGACGGTGAGTTTGGCGGTGTAGGAGCCGGCCCGCGCGTAGGTATGGCCGGGGTTCTGCTCGTTCGAGACCGGGGAGCCGTCGCCGAAGTCCCAGGCGTAGGAGAGTTCGTCGTCTTCGGGGTCGTACGCCGAGGCCGCGAACCTCACGTCGAGGGGCGCTTCGCCGACCGTCGGCGTGGCCGTGGCCTCCACGGCCCGCGGGGCGCCGTTGTCGGCGGCGCTCAGGCTCAGGGCCTGGAAGCGGTCCACCGCGATCTCCGTGTCGGGCTGCTGCGGCGCGTCGGTGCCGTCGCCCCGGACGCCGAACATGAAGTGGTACTCCTCGCGGACCGCCGGGTCGGCCATGTTCAGCCCCGGTATGTCGTCGAGGTAGCGTAGCTCGCGCCACCCGCTACCCGGCCCGCTCCGCGCCCAGGAGCGCAGCCTGTCGCCGTCGAGTTGCACGGCGAATCGCCCGCCGGGGACGAGTTGCAGACCGGTGCAGCAGTCGGGGACGTTCTGGAACTGGCCGTTCACGCGGACGTCCAGTCCGGTGCTGGCGCCGCGGTTGTTGTACCAGGCGCCCGCGTAGTTGTTCTCGTCCTTCACGTACCCGACGAAGAGGCTGTCCTCGCCGCCCGCGTCGGTGATGAACTCCGCCGGGTCGACGGCCACGAACGACCCCGCGGCCCCCGGCCTCACGCCGCTGTCGAACAGCCCGAAGAACCTCTCGGGGCCGGTAGCCTCCAGCCGGCCGTCGGTCACGGCGACGTCGGGCAACGCCTCGCCCGCGAAGGGTTTGACGGGCTCGTAGTCGTCCCGGGTGTCGGCGTCGAAACTGTCGTTGACCCGGGTCCGGTCGTAGCGGGCCGGGTCGATGGGGACCTCGATCTCCTCCCGGGTGCGCTTCTGGACCCAGTCCGTCGCGGGCCCGAACCCGGCCGTGGCCGCCGCCGAGAAGTCGTCGCCAAGCTCAAGCGCGCCGTCGGGCGGAGTCACGCGCCAGGTGGTCTCGAAGGTGTCGGCAACGGCCCGGGACGGCGCCGTCTCCGCGATCGCCTCCGCCTTCCAACCCTCCGGAACCGTGAGATCCACGTCGACGTCCTCGGCGGCCTGGCCCTCCCCGGGCGTAAAGGTGGTGGTGACCCATCCGGCGGGTTCGCCCGGTTTGGCCCCGCCGATCGAGAGTTCCGCCCCGGTGGTGGACCGGCTCCAGGACTGGAGCTCGGTGACGCCGACGCCCACGTTGTTCGCGCGGGGCGGAAAGACCACCCGGATCTTCGCGGTCTCGATCTCCGGGAACGTCATCCGGTTCATCGCGTCTCCCGCGGGCCGCGCCGGGCTCTTGATCACGCCCGGCACGTCCACCCACCCGCCGGACTCGTACTGCAGCGTGTAAGACTCCGGCGCCCGCACGCCCCCGCCGTCGTCGTAGAGGAACATGCGGACGTCGCTCACGGGCGTCTTCAAGCCGAAGTCCACGCCGACGTGATGCTGCTGGTCCGTGTTGTTGTACGTCGTCCAGCGGGTGTTCGGGACGTCCAGGTAGTAGTTCTGCCCGTCGTTGACGTTGTCTATCCTGTCGCCGTTGCCCGAGTTTGAGCCGTGGGAGGCGAAGGCCGTCGGCGTGCCCCGGCCGTCCACGTTCACGGCGTCGTTGACCGGACGCTCCGTGTTAGCGGGTCGCGTCGGGCCGACGTTCACGGTGGTCGGCTCCAGCGTCGCGGACTCCTTCGCGAGCTCGCCGTCGACGTAGACGCGCATACCGGCGCCCTGGCCGTACTTCGTGCCGTCGCGGTCCCACAGCACGGTCACGTTGCGGCCGTGGTAGGGCATGTTCTCGAGGGCGAAGTGGTCCCAGGTGTCAGGGACGAGCGGCTCCAGTTTGAGGGTTTCGCCCTCTTGCGGCTTCACCCCGAGCAGGCCCGAGAGTACGAGGTCCGCGTAGGTCGAGTGGTTGTACTCCGAGCTGTTGGAGCCGTCGTAGATCCAGCGGTCCTCGTCGGGGTGGTGCGCCTCCGCGATGTAGGGCTGGCCGTCCTTATATTGGGTTCGGGCGTAGGTCTTGAGCAGTTCGAGGTAGTCGCCCTCGTCGACGGCGCTCTGGGCCGGGTAGTCGGTCAGGAGGTTCGCCATCGCCGTGAGCGTCTGGCTGGTGGCGTAGGGCCAGGACGGGCCGTTCCAGCGGCAGCAGCCGTTGAGGGCCTCCTTCATAAAGAGCGGGCTGCGCCGCTCGGCGGTCGTCGGGCCGAAGGGCGAGTAGAAGCCCTGGGGGTCCATCGCCTGTTCCCAGGCCGCCGCGAACCCGGGCTCGGCCAGGCCGTCGAAGTACCAGGGGACGAACCCGATCTCCTCGCGGTCGGCGAGCAGCTCGTTGTTCGGGTTCTGGTCGCGCATCATGTGCTTGTAGAACCCGTCCCCGGGGTCCCAGAGCTTCTCGTTCATCGCGGTCTTGAGGTCCGCCGCGCGCGCCTCGTACCTCTCCGCGGTCGCGGCGTCGCCGTCCATCCGTGCCAGCTCTGCTATGGCTTTGGCGTCGCCGTACTGGTAGGAGTTCAGCGTCGGCCGGTAGCCTTCGCCGCCGTGGTAGGCGTCGCCGTCGGGGGCCTGGTAGGAGGAGGCCGTGAACTCCATGGCGTCCCACACCGGCGCCTGCCAGTACAGGCCGAGCTCCTCGTTGAACTGCGGGTCGTAGCGGTCCCACTGGCGCTCGAGCTCGGGCCTGTACTCCCGGGCGAACTGCCAATCGCCGGTAACGGCGGCCCGGTTGTACATGGCGTCCGCTACCCAAAAACTGTACTGGTGGGCCCAGTCGGTGGTGTACTCGTTCAAGAAGTCGGACTGGGTCTTCGGGCCGCTGCCGGGCCCGCGAAGCCAGTACGCGAGGTAGTCGTCGAGGTACTGCTGGTCGCGCACCCACCGGCCCTCGTAGACGTGGTGGCCGGCGGCGGCGGAGATCCCCCCATCAGGAGCCGAGTAGCCCACCGGGCCGAGGAACTCGCTCAGGATATAGCCGTCCTTAGGGTTCGTGTACTTCAGGGCCTCCTTGTGGACCTGCCAGCGGTAGTAGTAGACGTCCTGGATCTCCTGGTCCGGCACCTCGACGAACGGGATGTTGGCCTCGTACCAGTCCTTCTCGTCGCGCCCGGCCAGCAGCCGGTCGTGGTTCAGAAAGTTCGTCCCCGGCCCGACCTCGGGATAGGCGGCGGAGGGCGGGTCCGCCTCCTGGGCCGAAACCCTTTCGGGCGTCGCCTGGACCGAGAGCGCCGCGAGGACGACGACGAATGCGATCGCCGCCAGGCCACGCCAGGTAATACGGACCTTCTCCAAGCCCACCACGTTCTCCCTTTTCCGCTCCTCCCGCACGCCGCTTCCTTTCGTCATCCGATCCTACGGTCCCGCCGGTCCGGGCCGGTACGTTCTGACGTAATCGAACGCGGCGGTCGCCCCCGCGGTGTTCATTGAGACAAGACCTACCTTCGGCGGCGTCTCCGACTGTAGCGTCCACACGCCGCCCCGGACCCAGCCCTCCCCGTCCCGG
>CAXUFZ010000334.1:0-3984 GCA_964250345.1 uncultured Rubrobacteraceae bacterium | reverse complement strand
GGATGGGGGCGCCGGTGCGGTGGCACTCCTCGAAGAGCGTGTAGAGGTGGGGGAGGAGGCGTTGGCGGAGCTTTATCATCTCGCGGCAGACGGACTCGTAGGTCTCGCCGAAGGCCCACGGCTCCTGGCGGCGGCTGCCGAGCATGGTGTGGTTGCGGCAGAAGGGTTGGAAGACGCCGAACTCCGTCCATCGAGCGAGGAGTTCGCCTGTGGCGTCGCCGGAGAAGCCGCCGACGTCGACGCCGGCCCAGGCGATGCCCGAGAGGCCCAGGTTCTGGAGCTGGGGCATGCTCATCCAGAGGTGCTCCCACCAGGAGGTGTTGTCCCCGGTCCATTGCAGGGCGTGGCGCTGGAGGCCGGCGTAGCCGGCGCGGGAGATCACGAACGGGCGCTCGTCGGGACGGAGCTTCAGGAGGCCCTCGCGGGCTGCGCGGGCCATCAGGGAGCCGTAGGTGTTGTGGATCTGGGCGTGCAATTTAGCTTCCCCCCCGCCCGGGTGCACCACGTCGCCCGGCATCGTCGCGTTCTCGGGGATAAAGAGCGCGGGCTCGTTCATGTCGCACCAGATCCCGGAGATCCCGGCGTCGGTGAGAACTTTCTGGTTCTCGCCCCACCATTCCCGCGCCTCAGGATTGGTGAAGTCCGGGAAGGCGCACACCCCGGGCCAGACGGCATTCTGGTAGTCCTCCCCGGCGTTCGTCTTGCAGTAGAGGTCCCGGTCGCGGCCCTGGACGTAGACGGGGTAGTCCTCGTCGATCTTTACGCCGGGGTCCACGATGGTCACGACCCGGAAGCCCTGATCCCGCAGGTCCGAGACGAGCTTTTCGGGGTCGGGGAAACGGTCTCTGTCCCAGGTGAAGACGCGGTAGCCGTCCATGTAGTGGATGTCCAGGTAGATGACGTCGCAGGGAATATCCCGCTCCCTGAACTCTCTCGCCACGTCCCTGACCTCGGCCTCGTCCATGTAAGAGTAGCGGCACTGCTGGTTGCCTAAAGACCACATCGGTGGCATCGGGGTCCGGCCGGTTAGCTCCGTGTAGCGGTCGAGGACGGCGTGGGGTGTCGGGCCGCAGAAGACGTAGTAGACGACGTTGCCGCCTTCGGCGCCGAAGTACGCGCGGTCTTCGTCTTCGTGGGCGAGGTCGAACTCGACGCGGTGGGTGTTGTCGAAAAAAAGGCCGTGGGCCTTGCCGGCGGTGAGGGAGAGGGTGAAGGGGATTGAGGAGTACAGGTTGTTGAACGAGGCGGTGTGGCCGAAGGGCGGGTCCACGTTCCAGAAGACCTGATAGGAGCCCGTCTTCTCCAGGCCGCTCGTCCGCTCCCCGCACCCGAAGTACCGCTCGCCCGCCTGCCGCCTCTTGTACAGCCGGACCGGGCTCCCGAGCGGCTCGCTGAAGACGTCCGCCCCCGGCGTCACTACGGGACCCATCCCGAGGTCCGGGTCGTCGGCGGCGAACTCGCGGCCGGGGTTACCGTCGGGGCCGTCTGTGAAGCGGAGGCGCAGGGGGTTCAGGGAGACGTGGGCGGTGGCGGAGGTGGTGGACAGCGTGATCTCCTCCCCCGTCTCCTGCATCGAGACCTCGACCCCATCCCAATCCCCTTTCGCGATGGCCTCCGAACGGTAATCCGGGGTTCTCCCGTGCGGGAACATCCCGACCCGGAAAAGGTCCGGCGCGAGCGCCGTTACCTCGACGGTGGCCGAGCCGGCGCGCAGGCGCAGGCCGCGGTCGTCGTGGTCGAAGAGCTCGGCGGCGCCCAGCGGCTCGTAGCCGCCGCCGGTCTCCGGTTGACGCTCGAAGGTCTCGGACATACGCTTCCCCCCGGTCGGTGTGGGCGGGATCGGAGACCGCCCCTACATGGTGGCGTTGGATTCTACGGGCTAGCGGGCCTTGCCGCTCCCGGTGGCGACGGCGCCGCCCAGAAAGACCACGGCGATGCTGAGGCCGACGACGAGGTAAAGCGCCGCCCCGAGGCCCGTGAGCTCTGCCACGAAGCCTATGGTCGGCGGGCCGACGAGGAACCCGGTGTAGGCCGCGGTGGCGACGGCGGCGAGGGCCGGGCCGGAGGAGACGCCCTCGGCGCGGCCGGCGGCGCTGAGGGCGAGGGGGAAGACGATCGAGAAGCCCGCGCCGGCGCAGGCGAAGCCGACGAGCGCGAAGAGGGGGTTGCCGAGCGCGCGCGCCGCGCCGAGGCCGACGGCGGCCAAGAGCCCGCACGCGCGGACGAGACGGGCCGCTCCCAGCTTCTGCGTCAGGCCGTCGCCGAAGAGGCGGCCGAGGGCCATCGCAAGGGAGAACGCGCCGTAGCCGAGGGCGGCGAAGCCCGGGCCCGTGTCGAGGGTGGTGTCCAGGTAGACGGCCGACCAGTCGCCCATCGCGCCCTCGCCGAGCAGGACGCAGAAGGAGAGGATGCCGAGGCCGAGCAGGGCCCCCGTCGGCCGGGCGAAGGCCGGGGCGCCGTCCTCGGCGGCGTCCGCGCCCGGCGGCATGAGGTTCCGGTAGGCGAGGAGGAAGGCGACGAGGGAGAGGGCGCCCACCGCGGCGAAGTGGGGGAGGGGGCCGATGCCGAGGGAAGCGACCAGGCCGCCGACGGCCGCGGCGGCGAGGCCCCCGAAGCTCCAGGCCGCGTGGAAGGAGGACATGATCGGTCGCCCGTATCCCTTCTCCACCGCGACGGCCTGCGAGTTCATCGACACGTCGAGACCGCCGTTGGCAGCACCGAGCAGCGCGATGGCGACGAACAGCACGACGAGATTTGGGGAAACGGCCGGCAGAACGACGGCAAAACACAGCGCGAGCGCCGTCGCCCCGACGACGCGTCGGCTACCGGCGCGCGACACCAGCGCCCCGACGCTCGGCATCGCCAGAAGCGCCCCGACCGCGCTCCCGAGCAACGCCAGCCCGAGCAACCCCTCGCCGAGCCCGAGCCCCTGCTGCACCGCCGGTATCCTTACCAGCCACGTCCCCATGAGGAACCCGTTGACGGAGAAAACCCCGATCACGGACGCCCGGGCCAACCGGAGACGCGGGTCGGGTCGGCCGCTCACCCGGCGACCCCCACGGCCCCCGCGCGCCGGGAGAAGAACTCGGTGACCTCGGCCTCGATCATCGCCACCCCCTCGAACCGCGCCACGCTGACGCGGTGGTTGCCGTCGTGCACGTAGTACGCGTCCCCGAGCTTGTACAGGACGACCGGCGGAAGGTCGCGCCCCGTCCGAAGGGCGAGGTCCACCCACCCGCCGTCGAAGTCCCGCCACCGACCCACGCTGCCGACCACCCGGTCGACCTCGACGGTCCTCCTCCCCAGGTAACGCCGCTTCACCGCCCCACGCTCCCGCCTCGCCTCGTCGAACGCGCACAACGACGCGCACCGCCGCCGCGCCCACGCCGCCAGCCGACCGACCAGCGCCCTCCTACGGGCCCTGGCGTAATCCCACTCCACCTGCTCCCGCACGTCATCAACTCGACCATGCCTTGCCGTCTTTCTGAATCGTTTTACTTAATCGTTTAAGGAAAGTATCATACGGGTTCTATGGGCGTCAACCCCGAAGACCGGAGATCAGGGAAGCGGGCCACCTTGAAGGAGGTGGCGGCCGACGTCGGGGTTTCGCCGGCGACGGTCTCGAACGCGTACAACCGGCCCGACCAGCTCTCGGAGGAGTTGCGGGGGAGGGTGCTGGAGGCGGCGCGGCGGCTCGGATACTCCGGGCCGGACCCGACGGCGCGGGGCTTGCGGCGCGGCAGGGCGGGGGCCATCGGCGTCCTGTACGCGGACAGGCTCTCTTACGCCTTCGCGGACCCGGCGGCGGTCCTCTTCTTCGAGGGCCTGTCGCGGGCCGCCGAGGAGGCGGGGCTCGGGCTCCTGCTCGTCCCTGGCTCGATCTCGGGCAGCCGGGACCCGGATGCCGTCATGGGGGCCGCCGTGGACGGCTTCGTCGTCTACTGCCTGGCCAGGGACGACAAGATGATGGAGGCGGTCCGCGAC
>CAXUFZ010000333.1:0-3987 GCA_964250345.1 uncultured Rubrobacteraceae bacterium | reverse complement strand
AAGTTGAGCAGCGTGAAGAGCGTCTCCAGCGAGAGGGCGCCGGCCATCGCCGCCAGCACGGACCCCGCCCGCCGCCAAGGACCACGCCCCCAAGCACCGCCGCCGCGATGGCCTCGAACTCCAGCCCGATCCCGACCTGCGCCGAGATGCCGCCGATGCCGGCGAGAAGGACCCCGGCCGCCACGGCCGAGAGCGCCGAGACCACGAACGCCAGCGTCCGGACGTTCGCCACGTTGACCCCGGAGAGGGCCGCCGCCCGGGCGTTGCCCCCAACGGCGAACAGCCGCCGGCCGAAGTCCGACCCGCCCAACAGGTACGTGGCCACGGCCCCCACGGCAACCAGCAGCAGCACGGCGTAGGGCAGCGACGTTATGACCGGGAGGTCGTCTATCCTGCCGCGCCCGAACTCGCGCAGGTTCTCGGCCAGCTCGCCCGTCGGCGCGCCCCCCGTCCACAGAAAGACCGCGCCCTGCAGGATCAGGAGCATCCCGAGCGTCGTGATAAACGAGGGCACCCGCAGCCTGGTGGTTACGACGCCGTTGACGAGGCCGACCAGCACCCCGAGGCCGGCGAGGACGAGCAGGATCCACCACGTGCGCGACGCCTCGCCCTCGCTCAGGCGGGCGGCGACCACGACCACGACCGTCACCAGCGAGCCCAGGGAGAGGTCGAACTCGCCGGAGACCAGCACGAAGGTCGTCCCGGCGGCGAGCACCATCAAGGGTGCCGAACGCGCCAGGAAAGACAGGAAGAGCGGCGGGCTGAGGAAGAACGGCGAGACCAGCGTCGTGCAGAACAGCAGCACCGCGAGCACCACGAAGATCGGGCCGATCGAGAGCAGCGCCCGGACGGCCCGCTCGCGGCGGCTCGCGGTCGGCACGGCCCCGGTGGCGCTCCCCTGGGCGCTTCCCTGGGCGCTCACGCCTTCCCCCGGCGCCGCAGGGCGTAGAGGGCGACGGCGGCGATGATAATGACGCCGCGGAGCACGTCCTTGAGGAAGGCGTTCACCTCGAGCGTGTTGAACAGGTTGTCCAGGACGGCCAGGATCAGGACGCCGCCGAACGTCCCGATGACGCCCCCGTTCCCGCCCGCGAGCGCCGTACCGCCTACGACGACCGCCGCGATGGACTCGAGGTCGTAGCCGCCGTTGGGGCCCACCAGCGGGTCGCCGGCCCTGAGGCGGCTCGCGATGAAGAGGCCCGTGATCGCCGCCCCGAGCCCGCAGAGCACGTGCGCTCCTATGAGCGTTCGGTGCGTCCTGACGCCAGAGAGCCGGGCCGTCTCCTCGCCTCCACCCACGGCGTAGAGCCGGTGCCCGAAGCGGGTCGAACGCAGCAAGAAATAGACGATCGCCACCACCGCGAGGAGCACGATGACGCTGATCGGGACCGGCCCGACGCTCCCGTACCCCAGAAACCCGAACTCGCGGGGTACCTCGCCCGAGGCTCCCTCGAAGTTGGCGTCGAGCGCGCCCCGCATGATGAGCGCCGTCCCGAGCGTCGCGATAAACGCGTTCACGCGCAGCTTGGTGATGATGAGCCCGTTGATCAGGCCGACCCCGGCCCCGACCACGAGCACCGCCCCGATGCCGAGCGGTATCGCGCCGGCCTGCCCGCCCATCACGGTCGCGGCGACGATGGTCGAGACGCTGATGAGGTAGGCCACGGAGAGGTCGAGGGAGCCGCCCACGATCACCAGGGTCTGCCCGGCGGCGACGATGCCGAGCGCCACGGAGCGCACGAGCATGTCGCGCAGGTTGGCGCCGGAGAAGAAGTTCTCGCCCTGCCCCGCGCTTATGATCGCGGAGATGAGTATTACCAGGGCCAACGCCAGGAAGATGGGTCCGGCCGACGAGCCGACGAGCGCGCGCCGCAGCCCGCCGAGCGCGCCGGCGCGGGAGTCGGCCTGGGCCGGGGCGCTCAAGACCCCTCCTGCCTTGCCAGCTCCGGCTGGCCGGCCTCGCCCTCGCCGGTGGCGAGCAGCATGATCTCCGCCTCGCTAGCCCCGGCCGGGAGTTCCCCGGCGATCCCGCCGCCGCGCAGGACCACGATGCGGTCGCTCATCCCGATCACCTCCGGAAGCTCGCTGGATATCATCAACACCGCGAGCCCCTCGCGGGCGAGGCGGCGGATAAGGTCGTGTATGCCGGCCTTGGCCCCGACGTCTATGCCGCGCGTCGGCTCGTCGAAGATGAGCACCCTGGGCTCGAGGGCGAGCCACTTGGTGAGCACGACCTTCTGCTGATTGCCGCCGGAGAGGTAGCGCACCTCTTGCTCCAGGCTCCGCGCCCTGAGCTCCACCGCCCGGCTCAACTCCTCCACCTTGCCGGCCCCGCCGACGCCGAGCGCGCGCCGCAGCCTCGCCCCGAGCGCCCGCAGCCCCAGCCAGCCGTTCTCCCGCACCGACCGGACCGGTATGATCCCCTCGGCCTTCCGATCCTCCGTGGCGAAACCTATGCGGTGGCTGATGGCCGCGCGCGGGGACCGGATGCGGACGGGCTCCCCTTCCACCTCGACCTCGCCCGCCTCGAAGGGCTCGACGCCGAAGATCGCGCGCGCGAGCTCCGTCCTGCCGGACCCCTGTAGCCCGGCGAGGCCCACCACTTCCCCCGACCTGACCTCCAGGTCGATGTCCCGCAGCATGCCCCCGGAAGCGCCCCGCACCCGCAGCCGCGCCTCGCCGAGGTCCCCCGGCTCCGCGCGCGGCGGGTAGTAGTGGTCCAGGTCGCGCCCGACCATCATGCGCACCAGCTCCCGGGTGTCGACCTCGGCGGTCGCGACCGTCCCAACCTTGTGCCCGTCCTTGAGGACCGTGATGCGCTCGGAGAGGTCGAAGACCTCCTTGAGGCGGTGGGAGATGTAGACGATGGCGAGGCCCCTCTCGCGCAGGGCGCGGACCCGCCCGAAGAGCACCTCCGCCTCGGCCGCCGAGAGCGCGGCCGTCGGCTCGTCGAGGACCAGCACGCGCGCGTCGAAGGAGAGCGCCTTCGCTATCTCCACGGTCTGCTGCTGGGCCACGGGGAGGTCCCCCACGAGCGTGCCGGGCCGGATCACGTCGTCCGCCTCGAGCGTCCGCAGAAGCTCGGCGGTCTCCCGGTCCATTCTCCGGCGGTCCACCAGCGGGCCGCGGTGCGGCTCGCGCCCGAGAAAGACGTTCTGGGCGACGGTGCGCTCGGGCAGCAGGTTGAACTCCTGGTAGATGATGGAGACGCCCTTCTCCTGCGCCTCGCGGGCGTGCCGGAAGCTCACCGGCTCCCCGTCGAGCAGTATCTCCCCCGCGTCCGGCGCGTGGGCCCCGGCGAGCACCTTCATCAGCGTGGACTTGCCGGCCCCATTCTCCCCGACGACCGCGTGGACCTCCCCGGCCCGGCACTCCAGGTCCACCCCGTGGAGCACCTTCGCCCCGACGAAGCTCTTCTCGATGCCCCGCATCGCCAACAGCGGCATGCCCCCGTTCTGCGTCATGCGGCCACCGCCAGAACGCCCTCGGCCGCCAGGACGCTGGCCCCGATCACCCCGGCCGTCGTCCCGAGCTCGCCGAGGACGATCGGCAGGTTGCGCGTCGCGAGCGGCAACGAACGGTGGTAGACGACGCTCCGGATCTCCGCCAGCAGCATGTGCCCCGCCGCGTGCGCGACCCCACCCCCGATCACGATGAGCGAAGGGTTGAGCACGCTCACGAGCGTCGCAAGCGCCTGCCCGATCAAACGCCCCGAACGGCGCAGGATCATGAGCGAGGCGTGATCCCCGTAAGCGACCGCCCCCAAAATGCCGCCCACGTCGAGCTCGCCCCGCTCGCGCAGGGCGGCCAGGGCCGAGCCGGGCTCCTGATCGGCGACCTTCGCGGCCTCGCGCACCATGCCGGGGGCCGCGGCCATGGTCTCCAGGCACCCGATGTTGCCGCACGAGCACGCGGGCCCGTTCGGGTCCACGCAGATGTGCCCGATGTCCCCGGCGCTGCCCTGCGCCCCGCGGTACACCCGGCCGT
>CAXUFZ010000332.1:0-4013 GCA_964250345.1 uncultured Rubrobacteraceae bacterium | reverse complement strand
GGACCACGACGCGCGCCAAGGGGAGCGGAGGGAAACCGAAAACGGCCAGCGCCACGACCGCGCCCGCGCCCCACGCGGCGAGGTTGGGCAGCCACGCCCCGGCGGAGGCGCCGTCGAGGGCGACGACGAGGCAACCCGCGGCGACGGCCGCGAACGATGCGGCGGCGAACACCGCGAAGAACCCTCCGGGCGGGCGAAGCCGCGACCTGTTCTGCAACGCCGTACCCCCGGATCTGTAGCCGTCAGCGAGCCGCTCGTCGGCCGTGCGAAGACGGTACACGGGCCGGAAGGCCGCGTCAAAATGGGTGGCCGTGTTCGGCGCCGTGGCGTCGGTATGCGGGCCGGTTTGCCCCCGCTGACGGCTTCGCCTTCGATGGGTCCTGTAAGCGTTTGGCGTTCTGATAGCCGAGGGCCGATAACCGTCGGCTGACGCCCGAAGGTCGAAGCCGGCTGGCCGGCCGTCCACGGCTGGACCCGCGCCCCGCCGCCGCCAGTTTAGGTCCCGCTATGCGTCCCACACATCACGGCGAGGTTTCAAGAGTGAGCCCCACCTGACGCTCCGGCGTCGTTGGGGACTACGCCCGTCTCGTGGCGACGGCGACGCCGAGGGCGGCCAGCGCCATGCCGCCCCAGGCAAGCGCGGGCATGGCGTCGCCCAGGAGCGCCCAGGCGATGAGGGCCGCCATCGGCGGCACCAGAAAGAACATCGCGGATACCCGCGAGGCCTCGCCCCTCCTCAGCATGGCGAGCAGCAGCGTGATGGAGATCAGCGAGTTGGCTATCGCCAGGTAGCCCAAAGAGACCGCGAACCCCGCCGTCCACTCGACACTTGTGTCCTCGAAAACCAGGGCCAGCGGCAGCGTCCCGGCCAACCCGACAGCGTACTGCACGACGTTGGATGTCACCGGATGCCCGCCGATCCCGAATCGGTTCTCGTAGAGGGCGCCGGCCGTCATGGCGAGGAGGCCGCCCGCGGCGCAGAGCAGGCCCGGGGTGGAGGGCGCTTCCACGGACGAGCGGGCGACGATCACCACCGCGGCGCCCAGGAGCCCGACGCCGAGCCCGGTCCAGCGCAGGGCGCCCACCCGCTCCCCCGCGAGCCGCGGCGCGAGCAGGGCCACGAGGACGGGCTGCATGGAGACGACAAGGGCCATCGTGCCGGCCGCCACCCCGATCTCCATGCCGACGTACACGAGCCCGAAGTACGCCACCTGCACGACGAAACCCACGACAAGCAGGTGGCCCCACGCCGCCGCCCCGTCCGGCAGGGGCGGGCGCAGCGCCAGGACGAGGGGCGCTAGCACAGCCAGCACCACGGCGTAGCGCATCGCGAGGAACGTCATCGGCCCGGCGTGTTCGAGCCCCAGCGCCGCGAAGGCGAAGCCGCCGGACCACAGCAGGAGAAAGGTGACCGGGGCCCCGATCCGGAACCAGGGGGAAGCGTAGCCCCTTTCGGTGCGGACCGCCTTGCTCAACCGTCTTCGGCCTCTTGCGGCGTTTGCGGGCGTCGCCCGCCCGGCCGTTCAGATGGGACCGGCGTAGTCTCGCCCCTCCGCCAGTCGTCGTTCAAGATAGCGTAGCCGATGCCGTCTTTGAGAGAACCGTCGGCCGCGGGCCACGCCTTGCGGTAGTACGCCTCGCGGACCCAGCCGCAGCGCTCGAAGACCTTTTGCATGGCGACGTTGTCTTCGCGGGTCTGGCCTTCGAGGCGGGGCTTGTCTGGGAAGGCGGTGAACACGTACTCCGCCGCCCGGCGCACCATACGCTCCCCGATCCCCCTGCCCCGGTACGCCTCTCTCACCCTGAAGTCCCTCGTCGGGCTGAGGTCGGAGAGGTCTTCCAGCCGGATCAGGCCGACCTTCTCCGTCCCGTCCAGCACAACCCAGAAGGTCCGGGTGTTCCCCGTGAAGTCGCCGGCCTCCAACCGGGAGCGGATCTCGTCCGGTTTCGGTCGCGCGCTGACGTGGAACGGCCAGGTCTCGGAGCAGAGCCATTCGACGAGCGACTCCGCGTCTCCGGGGTCGAAGGGTTCGAAGCTCAATGGTCCGGGCTCCATACCGCTCCGCTCGACCTCCTTCGTCTGTGCCAGAGGGTTTTACTACTCTCGACTCACTACTCTCTACTCTCCCCGTTCTTGGCGGCGTGGGATCCTATCTGTCGGTAACGGTCGTGGCGGGCGCGGACGAGCGTCTCGGGGTCGGCGTCGGAGAGGCCGACGAGCACGCGCTGGAGCGACTCCCCGACGGCCTCTACGGCGGACTCCGGGTCGTTGTGGGCGCCGCCCAGGGGCTCGGGCAGGACCTCGTCGGCTATGCCGTGCGCCTTGAGGTCCCTGGCGGTGAGCTTCAGGACCTCGGCGGCCTCCGGCGCGCGGCCGGCGTCGCGGTAGATGATGGAGGCGAAGCCTTCGGGGGCTATGACGGAGAGGTAGGAGTTCTCCAGCATCCCGATGTAGTCCGCCACGCACATCGCGAGCGCCCCGCCCGAGCCTCCCTCGCCTATGACCACCGAGATGACGGGGACGGGGAGCCGGGCCAGGGCCATGAGGTCGGCGGAGATGGCCCACGCCTGGCCCCGCTCCTCGGCGCCGCGGCCGGCGAAGGCGCCGGGGGTGTCCACCAGGATCACGACGGGCAACCGGAAGCGGGCCGCCAGGTCGTAGAAGCGGTTGACCTTGCGGTAGCCCTCGGGGTGGGCCATGCCGAAGTTGCCGGCGACGCGACTCTGCACGTCCGGGCCCTTGTCGTGGCCCATGAAGAGCACGTTCTGGCCGCCGCCGCGGAGCTTGGCGAAGCCCCCGCGGACCGCCGGGTCGTCGCCGTGGAGGCGGTCGCCAGAGAGCTCGTAGAAATCCTCGGTCAGGGCGTCGCGGTAGGCGCGGAAGTTCGGGCGGTCGGCGTGGCGGGCGACCTGGACGCGTTGGTAGGGGGAGAGGTTCGCGTAGATGCGGCGGCGGGCCGCTTCGAGGGCGTCCTCCAGGCGCGCGATCTCGGCCTGCAGCTCCGGGCTGTCGCCGGCGAGGCGGTGGAGGGCGGTTATGCGCTCCTCGAGTTCTTTTATCGGGCGCTCGAACTCCAGGATCACGCCAGCAGCCCCAGCAGCCGTTCGAGGTCCCCCCGCAGGGCGAGCCGGTGCACGATGCGGTCCACCATCCCGTGGTCCCGCTGGAACTCCGCCGTCTGGAAACCGTCTGGCAGGCGTTCCCTGGTCGTTTGCTCGATCACGCGGGCGCCGGCGAACCCGATCCTGGCCCCAGGCTCCGCAATGACCACGTCGGCCGCCGTAGCGAAAGACGCCGTAACGCCGCCGAACGTGGGATCGGTCAACACCGACACGTAGGGCCACGACCCCTCGACGTAACGCGAGAGCGCCACGCTGGTCTTCGCCATCTGCATCAGCGAGTAGACGCCCTCGAACATCCGCGCCCCGCCCGAGGCCGAGACGACGACGAGCGGCAGCTCTTCGGCGTGGGCGAGCTCGATGGTCCTTGCGACCCGCTCCCCGACGACGCTCCCCATTGACCCTCCGATAAACCGGAAGTCCAGCACCGCGAGTGCGAGCCGGCGACCGCCGATGGCGCCCGTGCCGCTCAGGATGGCGTCGTCGAGACCGGTCTTCTTTCGTGCCTTGCCGAGGCGCTCGTCGTAGCCCTCGAAGCTTAAGGGGTCTTCGGCGAACATGCCGGCGTCGCGCTCGTCGAAAGAGTTTCGGTCCAGGAGGAGGCGGACGCGTTCGGGGGCGGAGAGCGGGTAGTGGAACTCGCAGTGGGGGCAGACGTTGTAGCGGGCGCGGAGGTCTTTCTCGTAGATCGGCTGCCCGCACCGCTCGCACTTGGTGAAGACAGCGTCCATCGGCCCGATGCCGCTCTCGGTCTCGGGCGCGGTGCGCGAGTACTCCCTCCGCTTGCTCGCCACCGCAACACCTCCAGCTCGACAACCGGACCGATGTTGCGTCGACGGGTTGACGGCACCGTTTGCTTCGGCGCGACCGGAAACACCGCCGGGCGATGTTGC
>CAXUFZ010000331.1:0-4031 GCA_964250345.1 uncultured Rubrobacteraceae bacterium | reverse complement strand
CGGCGGTGACCAGGATACGCCTCCCCGACAGCGACCCCCCGAGCCCGCCGAGCACCCCGGCGACGATCTCGCCCGCGCCCGCCATGCCGTCCGCGCCGCCCGGGATGACCCCCAACCCGTCCAAGCGCAACGTTTCGATATTCCCCCGGACCGCCGGGTTCGCCGCAGTGCCGGGATCGAGATCCGGGGCCGCGAACGTCCTTACGCGATCAGAGAACTCGCCCGCCGGTCCGAGGTCCAGGCCGCGCGCGAGGCGGGCCAGCGTCGCGGCGGTGGCGGGCGCGAACAGGACGGCTTCGGGCGTCGTCGAGGCCCGCTCCACGACGCGCGCCGGGGACGCGAAAGAGCCCGGCCCGACGAAGTGTCGGGTTCCGGGCTCCAGGAATATCTCTACGTCGTGGCCGGCCGCCGCGAGTTCGGTGGCGGCGCGGGGCAGTTGCAGGGCCCCCGCGGTCGGGCCGACGGAGACCAGGATCAAGGGCGGGCTCTAGGCCGCGCCTTCCTCGTCGTCGGTGGGGGCGCCCGTGTCGACGGCGGTGGCTTCGGGGGAACCGGCGCCGCCGGGGGGGCTTACGAAGTCGTCGCCGGCGGCGGCCCCGATCTCGCCGTCCGCCTCCTCCGGGGGCTGCCTGAAGCCGACGTCGAGCTTCTCCTGGCGCAGCTCTTCGATGGCGATGGTGAGGGGGTGCTGGGAGCGGGTGTGAACCTGCGGGCCCGGGATGCCCAGGGCGTCGTTCAGGCCCAGGGTCGAAGTGTACTCGTTGATCTGGCGCGCCCGCTTGGCGCTGGAGACCACGAGGCCGTACCGGGAGTCCACCTTCCCGAGCAAATCGTCAATCTTGAGATCATTCAGCATCGCTACCTCCTGCGATTATGTTCTCCATAGTGTTTATCATGTCGCGGCGCGCCTGTTCGCGCCCACCGTTGACGACCTCCGCGTCGAACTCGTCGCGCGCGGCCACCTCCCCGACGGCCGTCGCCAGCCGCGTCTCCATCGCCTCCGCCGTCTCCGTCGCCCGCCCGGTGAGCCGGCGGCGCGTCTCCTCCAGCGACGGGGCGCGGACGAAGACCATGGCCGCGTCCGGGCGCTTCTCGCGCACCTGCCGCGCGCCCTGGAGCTCTATCTCCAGGATCACGGACCACCCGAGATCCAGAAGCTCTTCCACCTTGCCTTCCGGCGTGCCGTAGAGGTTCCCTGAATACTCCGCCCACTCTAGAAACTTACCCTCCCGGATCCAGCGCTCGAAGTCTTCCCTCGACAGGAACACGTAATGCTCGCCGTCCACCTCGCCCGGCCTGGCGGGCCGCGTGGTGGCGGAGACGGAATAGGCCAACCGGGGCACCGCGTCGAGGGCTTCGCGGATCAGGGTGGATTTTCCCGCTCCGGAGGGCCCGGAGACGACGATCAGGCTTCCTCGCACCCGAGGGCCCTGATAAGACGGTCCCGCTGACCGTGGGTGAGGCCGACGAGGGTCTTCGAGCGGCTTATCCCCGCCTCCCGCATGACCCGCGTTACCTTGATCCTGCCCATCCCTTTCATCGAGAGAAGCATCTCCTCGACCTTCGCGCCCCGAAGCTCCTCGGAAGGATCCATCAGCAGATCGTAGATGCCGAGCTCCCCGCTCTTGAGGTCCCGCTTGGCGGCAGCCCTGGCGAAACGCACCCGATTGGCCTCCTCGAGTGCGTTGCGACGCTCATCCACCGTACGTTCTGGTGCCCTCCTCAGCATCGGCCCAACAGTATACCACCGGCCCCGCAAGCTAGTCCAAACCGCGTGCCGGACGCTGGACAACGCTCCTCTTACACCACCAAACGCCATCGGTACGCACGCCGACCAGCGCGCCGTTAAACCCGTGCGAGGCGCGCGACATCCGGCCCGTCACCAGACCTCCCATCAGGTGGGCCAGGGTCCGGGACACCGCGGCCGTCGCCGCCCACGGGGTGTCGGCGGTCGCCTGACGCTCCACGGACACCACGTTGCCGCCTTTCGGGCCCTGTTTGTAAGGGATCAAGCCGTGGAAATGCGGTATGACCACCAGGAGCAACCGGCCGGTCAGCAACGCCACCGCGGTCCCCGCGATAACGCCCACCCATCCAACGCCTCCCAGATCTACGCGCTCCCTTCTTGTGACACCGGCTCCGGTCGTGCCACGCCCACAGGGTCCCCCACACGGTCCGGCTAGCGCAGAGCGCCGATCAGGTCGGTGGCCGAACCGCCGGACTCTCGCACGTAGCCCGAGAACTCTTCGAGAACATCGTGGGGGTCCCGCGCGAACGTGCCCGATCCCACCTGAACCGCCGTCGCCCCCGCGAGCATGAACTCGGCCACGTCGGCCCCGCCCACGACGCCGCCGCAGCCGATCACGGGTATTCCAACCGCCCCGGAGACCTCGTGAACCGCCTTGAGCGCGATGGGTTTTATGGCCGGACCCGAGAGGCCGCCGCGCACGAGCACCCGACGCTCGCCCGCGTCGATGGTCAGCGCGGGGACCGTGTTTATGGCCGTAACGGCGTCCGCCCCGGCCTCCTCGGCCGCCACAGCGTTCCCGACGACACCCTCGTTCGTGAGCTTGACGAACAATGGCTTGCCCGCCAGGACGGCCCGGCAAGCCCCGACGACCTCCGCAACCACGTCCGGCCCGGCGCAGAAGGTCAGGCCGCCGTGCTCGACGTTCGGGCAGGAGAGGTTGAGCTCCACGGCCGAGATCCGCGCTTCGTCGGCGAAGCGCCCGCACAGCGCGGCGAACTCGTCGACCGTGTCGCCCGCTACCGAGACGATGAGGGGAACGTCCGTAACGTAGTCGTCCAGGTCCCGAACGAAGGCGTCCGCGCCGACGTTCTGGAGGCCGATGGAGTTGACCATCCCGGACGGCGTCTCGGCGATCCGGGGCGGCGGGTTGCCGGCGCGCGGCGTCGGCGTCACCGTCTTCGCCACGACCGCCCCGTAGACCCCCTCGACGCCACCGAGCGCCTCTCTGGACAGGGTGCCGGCGGCGGGTAAGAGGGGCGAACGAAGCGCTATGCCGCATAGCTCGACGGCGAGATCGGCGACGGGAGCTACCACGCGAGCTCCTCCCCAAGAAAGACCGGACCGTCGATACAGGCCCTTGCGTAAGTCGTCTCATCGCCATTCTTCACCGGCACGGCGCACCCGTAACAGGAGCCGTTCGCGCACGCCATCCTCTCGCGGACGGCGAGCTGCGCCGGCACGCGGCCGGCGCAAATGTTCCGGGCGGCGACGAGCGTCTCGGGCGCACCGCTGACGTAGACCCCGGCGTATTCGTCCAAGGTGCCTATTCGCGCCAATAATTCCTGCGGCGCATTTGCCGGGTCTCCGGTCGAAACCAGGTTAGCGCCGGGGTAGTTTTCGGAGATCCAGGCCGCGTAAGCCGCCGGGGCGTCGCGCGGGACCTCCAGGTAGACGTCGTGTGCGACGCCCGACCGCTCCAGGCGTTCGGAGAGCAGCTTGAGCGGCGCGACCCAGACCCCGCCGCCGAGTAGGGCGACCGGATCTGCGTTTATTCGGAAGCCGCGCCCCCGGGGTTCGCTGACGAGCACCGCGTCGTCCTCGTCCGCAAACATCGCCGTGCCCCGGCCGCGCACCTCGAAGAGAACGCTCAGAACCTCTTCGTCGTAGTTGTGGACGAAGAAGGGACGGGCGAGAAACGGGTCCAGGGCGTCGCCCGCGGGCCGGACCATCACGAACTGGCCCGGCTCGGGGACGGCGCCTGCCCAGCGGTATCGGAGGAGGGCGTGGTTGCCGAAGCGCTCGCGGTGGACGATCTTCGCCCGGTGGAACTTCATCCTGGGGTCAGGCCCTGGCGGCGTAGAGGCCTTGGAGGGAGTTGACGCGGCGGGTTCCGCCCCGAATGCTCGCCTCGATGCCCTGGACGGCGGCGGCGGCGCCCGCCAGCGTGGTGATGCACGGGACGCCGTGCATGAGGGCTTTGCGCCGGATCAAGTACCCGTCCGTGCGCGCCCCGCGGCCCCAGGGGGTGTTGACGATCAAGTCGACCCCTCCCCCCTCGATG
>CAXUFZ010000330.1:0-4060 GCA_964250345.1 uncultured Rubrobacteraceae bacterium | reverse complement strand
GCAAACGCCCGCCCGACCACGGCCCCGAAGACCGGCTCCGCCCCCGCGCCCGGGCAGCCCGTCGACCAGCGAGTCGAGCCAGGCCAGCTCGCGCGAAACATCTAATCGTCCCCCTCAAGAAGGCTGGCGATGCCGACCTGAGCGGCCTCCTGACCGGCGAAAGACAACCAAATCGCGATCCTGCCCCAACGCCGCAAGCGCAGGCCACGCTCGTAGAGCCTTCGCCCGAGGAGCATCCAGGGGTACGACTACCGCAACCGCTCGTCGGCGATGCCCACCGACCTCCTCCCCCGAGCAAGTCCTCTGTCCATTCAAACTCGCGGACGTCCAGCTGAACCCCAACACGGTCTGACTGTTGAGTAACAGGTTACAGCATGTTATCGTTCTGTACATCAAGTTGCAGTAACGCTACTGTGAGGGTAGCAGTAACGCAACTAGGGGGCGCAGGGTAGGGCGAAGGGCGGCTCCGCAGGCGGAAAGGGGGACGAGTGGGGAAGCAGGCGATCGGGGTGTTGAGGACTGGTGAATGCCGGAAACGCGAGGGGACCTGCGCGGAGGGGAACCAAGGAATTAACCGTTTCGGTAGCGTCTACAGGGGTGTTCGATGGACACGTTAGAGGACCGACGCTCCGAGACGCTTAACCCGGAGGGTCGCAAAGCCCTGTTGGGGGCCTTCGTAGGTTTCTTTGTCGACAGTTTCGACATTTACCTGCCTGTTGTGGTGTTGGCTCCGGCGATCGCTTACTTCGTGTCGCCCAATCTGTCCCCGACCACTACCGCGGTCGTGACCAGTTTGATCTTCGCCTCGACGCTGGTCGGGAGACCGTTGGGGGCCTTGGTCTTTGGCCACTACGCGGACAAGATCGGCCGTAGGCGCGTGACCATTATCTCCGTGGTCGGTTTCGGCACCATAACGTTGCTTATGGCTTTGATGCCGGGGTACCAACAACTGGGCGCGACGGCGTTGGTCGTCTTTATCCTTTTGCGCTTCGTTAACGGAGTTTTCCTCGGGGGGGAGTACACGGCGGCGAACCCCCTGGCCATGGAGTACAGCCCGAGATCGAAGCGTGGTTTGTACTCCGGTTTGATTCAGAGCGGTGCCCCATTAGCCTTTGTCTGCATCTCCCTGCTCACGCTTGCGATGCTTTCCATAGCTCCGGCCGGAGATCTGAACTCGCCTTACGTGCAGTGGGGCTGGCGGGTACCGTTCCTGATCGGAGCCGTGCTTGCTTTCGGACTGGCAATTTACTTTCGCTATTTTGTCGAGGAGTCGGAGTTGTTCAGGGAGTCCGAGGGCAACCGGTCGCCCGTAAGGACGTTGCTCAGCGGGAACAACCTGAAAAATTTCTTACAGGTCTTCGTGCTGATGAGCGGTTTTTGGCTGTCGGCCAACACGATCACGGTCATTCTCCCCGGTATCCTCGGCTCGCAACTCGGGCTGGCAAGCGCAGACGTTACGGTGACGCTTCTCGTCCTCTGGGCCGCGCTCACCTTCACCTTCATAGGTGCTGGAGCTCTCAGTCAGCTCACGGGACGCCGTACGTTGCTGATGATACTCGGGGGCCTTATAGTAATCGTAGGCACACCTTTGTTCTTCTTACTCATCAGCGTCGCCCCGAACGACCTCCCGACGGTCGTACTACTGTCCACGGCGATCGCGGTGCTGGGCGTGTCTCAGTTCGGGATAGCGACCGCTTACATTACAGAACGCTTCCGCACCGGCGTACGGGCAACGGGCTTCGGCCTCGGCTACAGTTTGGCGATCATCCTTCCCTCTTTTTTCGCTTTCTATCAGGCGGGACTAGCCAGCTTCATCCCCTTCGAGTACACGGCCCTGGTTCTTTTCGCTGCGGGGGGCTTGCTGATGATCCTTGGTGCGGCATGGGGGCCCGAGACCAAAAACGTGGACTTCATCGCGGCCGATGCGAAAGCGACCCAACGAAAACCAATCTAGGGAGGGCACCCCTCTGGTCGAGGCTTCCTCGGGCAGGATCGTGCGCCGCCCCTGTTCAGGCGGCGGCACCGGGACGCCGACCGCGCCCCGCACCTGACCTGCGTGGTGCGCATGCGGGTCGACCCACGCACCCGGGAGTACGTCGCCGAGCGCACCGCGGAGCGGAGGAGCGAGCGGGAGATGGTGCGCCGCCTGAAACGTTACGTGGCCCGGGAGGTCTACCGCGCGTTGGTCTCGACCGCCGTTGTTACGAACGAGGCTCGGACCGAAGACCGCCCGCCGGAGTAGCCTGTTCCACTTGACTACGGGAGCGTCCCATCATGACGGTGGCGCCTCTTGCGGAAAGGACCGGAGGCCATGCGAAGTTCACGCGCTTCGGAGATAGGCCGTTCTGCAACGGCCAGACAAACCAAGCGCGATGCTGGCCTCTTTACTTGAACGTCCTGCAGCTAACTGCGGCAATAGCGATTTCTCAGCCCGTGTCGTTGAGCACGCGCTCAAGGATGGTCACGCCCTCCGTTAGCACGTCGATCTCCGCGCCGGCGTAGCTTGTGCGTAAGAACGGACCGGGCGGTTCGGCGGGAAACCAGTGTCGTCCGGCGCTCACCACGACGCCCGCCGTTCGGAGTTGTTCCGCCACCCGCACGTCATCCACTTCGTCGGGCAGCTCTAGCCAGAGGTGCAGTCCTCCGTCCGGCACTAGCGACAGGCTGGTCTGGGGAAGGTCCCGGCGAATCGCCCCGACCAGCGCATCGCGGCGGCTCCGCAAGACGGACCTGATACGGCGCAGGTGCCGCTTCCACTCCGTCGAAGCCAAAAATTCCAGGGCCGTCTCTTGCAGGATACCCGCGACGAAGAAATCGTTGACGATGCGTCCCGCCTTCAGCCGGGCTCGAGCCGCCCCGCGGGCGCACAGGACCCCGACCCTCAGCCCGGGGACGACGAACTTCGTCAGCGACCTGACGTAGACGACGTGACCGTCTGGGTCCTGGCTCGCGAGCGGCGGAGGGGGCGGTTGTTTCTCCAGGTACAGATCTCGCGCCGGGTCGTCTTCTATGAGAAAAGCCCCCGCGGTCCGCAAAATATCCAGCACGTCCTCCCTACGGTCGACGGCAAGCGTGGCCCCGTGGGGATTGGCGAAGGTGGGCTGACAGTAGAAGAGCCGCGCCCCCGAGGACGAAAACGCCTCCTCGAGAAGATCAGGACGAACCCCTCCCTTATCGGCCGGTACCGGCACGGGCCTCAAGCCCGCGGCCCGCGCGGCGGCGAGCGCACCGATGTAGGTAGGGGATTCGACGAGCACGGGAGAGCCGGGCGATGCGAGCGCACGGAAAGCGGCGGACAGCGCCGCCTGCCCCCCCGAGGTGACGAGCACGTCCTGCGCCTGCAGCCCGGCCCCGGCATCGCGGGCGAACCACATCCTCAATGCCTCCAGGCCCTCGCTCGGCATCCGCCCCCACACGCCGGGGCGGCGCGCGGCGCGACCCGCCGCCCCGGCGAGTTGTTGCAAAGGCTGAAGGTTTTCGGGCAGGTAACCGGTGCCCAGGGGTATAACTCCGGGAGGGGGTACCTCGAGCAACCCGTCGAGGCCATCTGCGGAGACCCTCCTTTCGCCCAAGACCGCTGTTTGCCACCCAAAGTCGGCCGAGGCGTTGACCTGGGGCCGCTCCGCGACGAAGCTGCCGCGGCCGGGCCTGCTGTCTATCAATCCCTCGGCGACTAGCTGTGCCACGGCTCGCTGAACGGTAGCCGGTGCGGCCCGGTACCGGGACATGAGTTCCCTGACCGAGGGAAGCCGCCCGCCGGGCGCCTGAGATTCGACCACCTCCCGCAGTTCTTGAGTAATGCGACCGGATTTGTTATCGTTATCCATGAAATACTTTAGTAACGTTACTACGTACCCGCCAATAACGCAAGTGCCCGTCTTCGGCCGATACTACCTTCACCGATCGGCACCGCTGACGGTCTTCTCCGCGGCGTACGGGTTTCCAATCCGGATGAAACCTACTCTCTTGACGAACCCTGACGGCGTACCATCGCGGGGGGCGAGGATGCGGCGCGCTGTCACACAGGCCGAACGCTACCTTGCTCTCCCCGGGATGAAGG
>CAXUFZ010000329.1:0-4079 GCA_964250345.1 uncultured Rubrobacteraceae bacterium | reverse complement strand
GGGTGGCGGAGGATGGTTCTGCTGGCAGCCCTGGCCGTCGTCGGCGTGGCGGGGTGCGGCCAGCCCCCGCCTTCGGAGGGCCAGGGTTCGGGGAGCGGTGGGGACGCGGCCCGGTCCGGCGCGACGGCTGAGACGACCGCCGAGGGCACGGAGGAGACGACGGCCCCCGTGGACGTCGGGGGGACGCCGGAGTTGGCCGAGGCGGCAGACAATTACGAGGAGTTTGTCGTCGAGCAGGTGGAGTTGTTGGAGGATCGGACGGGCGACTTCACGGACGCCGTCATAGCCGGGGATCTCGAGGAGGCAAAGAGCCTCTTTGGGCCGGCGCGTGAGCCGTGGGAGCGGATCGAGCCGATAGCCGCGGCGCTCGGGGACTACGACCCCAATATAGACGCCAGGGAGGGCGACGTTCCCGACAGCGAGTGGCGCGGGTTCCACAGAATCGAGAAGTCGCTGTGGGTCGGGAATACGACAGAGGGCCAGGAGCAGTACGCCCGCAGGCTCATGGAGGACGTGTCGAACCTGCAAGAGGAGGTCGAGGGGTTGGAGCTCGAGCCCGTGGACCTCGTCTCCGGCTCCGTCGCGCTGTTGAACGAGGTGTCGGCCGGCAAGATCACGGGCGAAGAAGACCGCTACTCGCACACGGACCTCTACGACATCCAGTCCAACGTGGAGGGTTCGGAGGTGGCTTTCGAAGAGCTCAAGCCCGAGGTCGCGGGCGAGGACCTGACCCTTGCCAACGACGTGGTTGAGGGCTTCGACGGGGTCTACGAGGAGCTCGACCAGTACAGGAAGGGTGAGGATGGCTGGGTCTCCTACGAGACGCTCAACGAGGCCGACCGCCGCGCTTTGAGCCAGAAGGTGGACGCCCTGGCCGAGCCCCTCTCGCGCGTCGGCCAGGTCCTCGAAGAAGGCTAGAACGGTGGTAGAAACGGGATCATGAGCAGAGAGAACTCCAGCGACAAGAAGTTCAGCCGCAGGGACCTGTTCCGCGTGACCGGGGCGGCGGGCGCGGGCCTCGCGCTCGGGGCCGGGGGCCACGCGACGCTCCGCGGGGCTGCCGAGGCCAGGGACGCCGGGGACGCGTCGGCGGCTCTCCCCCAGCTCCAGACGGTCGCGTTCAGGGAGGTCCATCAGGCCGGCATAGCGACCGCGCAGCAGGAGCACCTGCACTTCGCGGCCCTCGACCTCGTCACGGAGGACGCGGCGGAGGTGCGCGACATGTTCCGCGCCTGGACGGAGGCCGCGGCGCGCATGACGGAGGGCAGGCCGGCCGGGGACGAGAACGACAGCGAGTACGTTCCGCCGGACGACACCGGCGAGGCACTGGACCTCTCCCCCGCCCGGCTGACGCTGACGTTCGGGTTCGGGCCGTCGTTCTTCGGGGACGGCGGCAACGACCGCTTCGGGCTCGCGGGCCGGAGGCCAGGGGCATTGGCGCCGCTGCCGCCTCTGACCGGGGACGTGCTCGACGAGAACCGTTCCGGCGGGGACCTGTGCATCCAGGCGTGTGCGGACGATCCGCAGGTCGCCTTCCACGCGGTCAGGAACCTCGTCAGGATCTCGCGCGGGCTGGCCGTCGTGCGCTGGAGCCAGCTCGGCTTCGGGCGGACGGCGAGCACCAGCAAGACCCAGTCCACGCCGCGCAACCTCATGGGCGTCAAGGACGGCACGAACAACATCAAGGCCGAGGACGCGGACGCGATGGACCGCTACGTCTGGGTCCCCGAGGGCGAGGGGCCCTCGTGGATGGCCGGCGGTACTTACCTCGTGGCGCGCAGGATAAGAATGCTCATAGAGGTCTGGGACCGCGTCTCTCTCGGCGAGCAGGAGGCGAGCGTCGGGCGGCACAAGTACAGCGGCGCGCCCATCGGCAAGGAGGGCGAGTTCGACGCGGTGGACCTGGACGCGAAAGACGAGACCGGGGAACCCTTGATCGCCGAGGACGCCCACGTCCGCCTCGCCCGGCAGAGCGAGGACGAGAAGATCCTGCGCCGCGGCTACTCCTTTACCGACGGCTTCGACGCCGAGCGCGGCCAGCTAGACGCGGGCCTCTTCTTCATCTCGTTCCAGCGCGACCCGCACAAACAGTTCGTCCCCCTCCAGCAGCGACTCGCCGCCAACGACCGCCTCAACGAGTACATCCGCCACACCGCAAGCGCCCTCTTCGCCTGCCCGCCCGGCGCGACCGCGAGCGGCTACGTCGGCGAAGGCCTCTTCGACCGAACCTGACACGAGCGGGTCGCGGGTTCAGCGCTCCGGCTCGATCCGAAAGACCCTGTAACTCAAGCTCAGGGACTCTTTACGCGTCGGCAATCGCCTCTCGACGGCGGCGAGCCGGGGCGCGTTCACCTCCGCGTCGCCCACCTGACGGAGGTCCCAGTCGGCCAGCAGCGGCGCGGGACCGCCGTCGGTCGTGACGTAGACCGCGTCGTCTAGAAGCCCCGTTTCCTCCAGATCGTCCACCTCCTTCACGAACCGGTCCCGGTCGTAGGGCAACACCCGGCGGTCGTAGAGGTACTCGAAGGTCGAGGCGGTGACGTCGTAGCCCTCGGGCATCTCCATGAAGACGACGTCGGCGGGCGGAACCTCCCGGTTCACCCGGTCGAAGGCGGCGACCGCCCCGTCGAGCTCTTGAAACGTCAGGATCGGCAAAGTGGGGTAGACGGTCCACGCCAGCGCCAACGCCGCGAGGCCGCCAGAGACGGTTAGGCCCACACGCTTGTTCCAAAGCCGTCCGATACCAGACCCGACCTCGACGGCGGCGTGGCCGGCGAGCAGGGCGAGGATAGGGAACGCCGCCGGGACGAAGCGGCGGGTGGCCCACGGCAGGTCCGGCGCGACGTTCGGGACCACGGCGTACAGTACCCCGAAGGCGAGGAACGCCCCGAACAGCAGCGTCCGCGCGGCGTCCAGGCGGCGGGCCGCCAGCACGAAGCCGGCGAGGCCGAGGGCCGCGACAACCGGCGTCGTGAACCAGACGAGGCGGACCAGGATCTGGGTCGAGTACGCGTCGAAGTCCCTGGACCCGTCGGGCAAACTCTCCCACGGCACGGGCAAAACGAAATACGCCCATAAAGCTACGGCAGCGACGCAGAGCGCGCCCGCGAGCGCGAGCGACCGGCCCCGAGCTTCGAGGTACGCGCCGAAACCCTCCCCCCAACGATGCCGGACGAGGAGGACCAGGCTGAAAAGCGCAACGGCGACGGGCGCGGCGTAGGGCAGCAGCGAGATGGCTTCCTTCAATCCGTGTTCGGTATAGATGACGTAGAGGTAGCGCGCGCCGACGGTGTTCAGGTAGAGGACCGTCAGGGCGGCGAAGAGGGCGAGCGGGACACCGGGGTAGAGCCAGCGCCACAGGGGTCGGCGGGTGAGGAAGTCGTGGCCGAAGAGCACCGGCAGCGCGGCGGCGGCCAGGAAGGCGTCGACCCGGATCAGCATTCCCCCCCCAAGTAGCAACCCGGCGAAGATACCCGTGACGGGCCCCGCACCCCGGACGAACCGGACGGCGAACCACAGCCCGGCGAGGACGAGGAGCTGGGTCATTACCTCGCTCGACGGGTGTCGGGCCCACCAGACCTGGGCGTAGCTTGCGGCCAGGAGCGCGGCGCCGAGCAGGCCGGCCCAGCGCCCGAAGACCTCGCTCCCGAGCGCGTAGGCGACCCCGACGGCGAGGGCCCCCATCGCGGGCACGACGAAGAGGCTGCCCCAGAGGCCGCCGACAAGGTTGCCGAGGCCGAGGAAGGCGAAAGGGCCGGGGAAGAACTGCGGCACGATCAGGTCCTGCCCGTACACGTAGAAACCCGGGTACTTCTTGCCTTCCAAGAACGGATGGAACGCCGCTATCCGCCCGAGCAACGGGTCCGCGTGCAGCAACGCCCCGGTCCGGGCGAGCCGATCGGCGAAGAGCGTATAGACACCAGGGTCCCGGCTGTTCAAGACGTACTCCGCGGGCCTCGCGTACAAGGCAAAACTCCCCGCTACGAGCCCGAGCGCCCCCAGATCCCACCGCGAGACCGTCGCCAACACCCGCGCCCCCCGCCCCACGAAGAACGCCACGATCCCACACGCGACAAGAC
>CAXUFZ010000328.1:0-4084 GCA_964250345.1 uncultured Rubrobacteraceae bacterium | reverse complement strand
GCTCGGCCCTGGCGTCGAGAGCAACTTTTTGAAGAACTCGTAGGATGCGTCTCTCATGCGGTCCTCTCTAGAGATTTGTTCGGATGGATCGATGCCGCCGATTACTGTATCAGCAACGTTGCCGCGGTGGAGCAGCGTCGTGTTCTCCCGTGATTCTCTGTGCGCGGGCGGTTCGCGAACCGCCCCTACACGGGGTACGCGTCAATGGAACGGGATTGGGCCGTCGAGATCCGGAGTTCGATGGCGCCGCTTCCGGCGGGTTGGCGATCTTTGCCGACCTCGCGGTACGGTACGGCGACGTCGAAGGATTCGGTGAAGGGGTTGGGGTCCAGGCGCAAGGTCCGCCCGTCGTCCCACACGGGCTCGAAGCGCTCCCCGTCGAGCTCGAAACCGCCCGGCGTGGGCGGCGGGTAATCCGACGACCCGGGCTCGTTTAGGCAGATGAACAACGAGAGTCCGTCGCACAGGCGCAGGAACCGGAAGTTGCGTTCCAGGTTCTCCACCTCCTCGCCGGACATCTCTGCCCGGAGCCGATCCTGCCGCGTCATCTCGGCCTCCCGGAACTGCACCTCGTCGGGCCTGTCGGCGTTCAGGAGGAAGCGGGCGTAGTGCATGCTGCAGAGGCAGCCCGCGTAAGCGTCGTGGGCTTCGACGAGGTCTATCCCCCGCCGCTGCGCCGGCAGCTTCGGCCCCACCGGATAGTCCAAAAAGGAATACGGCCGGCCGGAAGCCTCGTTCCACAGCACCTCCCGGTCCGGCTCGCGCCAGGCGACGTCATGGTTGTCCACGGCGTAGAGCGTCGGCTCCAGCGGCGTCGGTCCCCTCGCCCACCGCCGCGCGAACTCGCCCGAGATCAGGGCGTGTTCGTGCTGCTCGATCAGCAGGAAAGAATTGAACAATTCGCGGACGATCATGCAGCAAGCTTAACAGTTCGCCGCCACGCGACATTCTCCCAAGCCCCTCAAACAGACGGCGATAATCGGCGCCGCCCGAGGCGTGACACAAACCCACCCCCGACGAAAACCATGCCCGTCGGTCCGATCCACGAATCCTTGTAGGGGCGGGTTTCAAACCCGCCCGCGCCCCGACCGACGCAACACGAAACTAACACCCGCCGGCGCGATCTTCGGGCAGCCAAACGGACCCGAAGGGGGCCACCGCAAAGGTCGTTTGAGGAGGTCGACGGCGTCGGACTTCTACACCACCGGGCGGCGGTCTATGGCCTGGGGGGCCAGGAGCCCCGGGTCTTCGAGGAAGGCATCCTGGACCTCGTCGAAGAGGTCGGCCGGAACCGTCGCGAGGGAGAGGGCGAAGCCTTCGGGGAAGGCGCCCTGCCACTCGGCGGCGAGGCGCTCGGGGAGGCCGAGGCGCAGGATCTTCTTCTCCAGTTGCGGCCGGCGGCGGTAGAGGACCAGCCCAACGATGACGGCCAGGGTCAGGACGGCCTGCACGACGATCCCGGTCGGCAGGTGGACCGCGCCCATCAACACGCTCACGGCCGTGGCGCCCAGGTAGGTGCTGAAGAGCTCGAACCGCTGCGTCCGCGAGA
Source organism: uncultured Rubrobacteraceae bacterium (assembly GCA_964250345.1). Taxonomy (GTDB): domain Bacteria; phylum Actinomycetota; class Rubrobacteria; order Rubrobacterales; family Rubrobacteraceae; genus Rubrobacter_D. Next base: position 2,535 of record CAXUFZ010000328.1, on the reverse strand, counting down.
GCCCGGACTCGACCCGCTCGACGCGCGCCCCCGGCAACGCCACCCCGACGAGATCCTCGTCCCGCCGGCGCGCGAGTACCAAGTGCGCCTCGCCGGGGACGCCCATGTCTTCGAGACGCTCGTCCAGGGCCTTCAAGGAACGCAGGTCCGGGGCGACGGCCCCGACGGTGTAGTAGCGCGGTACGCTCATGGCGTTTTTCTACCGCGCTCCCCGAAAAGCCCCGGTAAGCGGCTTCACGCGAGCACGGCCGCGACGGCGAGCGCGGCGGCGGCGGTCGCGAGCCCGATCAAGACGCCCGCGAGGACGTCGAAGGGGAAGTGGACGCCGAGGTAGACGCGGGAGAGGACGACGAGTACGCCGGCCAGCGCCAGGACCGGGGCGAGGGCCGGGTAGATCGCCGACAGGGTCAGGGCGCCGGCGGCGGCCGTGGCCGAGTGCCCGGACGGGAAAGAGCTGGAAGAGGGCGTCTTTGTGAGCGGCGCTATCTCCGTGTCCCAGATGAACGGCCTGGCCCGGTCGAAGAGGTACTTCGTGCCCTCGGCGAGCGTCCAGGAGCCGGCGACGGCGGCCCACGGGACCAGGAGGTGCGAGGGCCGGAGCCCGGTGACGAGGAAAGCCAGCGCGGCGAACGATCCCCACAGGAAGCCGGCCGTCCCGACGCGGGTGAAGAAGCGCATCGCGGCCGTCAGCGGCGCCCACTTGACGCCGAAGATCGCCCGGAAGGCGGCCCGGTCGAGATCCCTGATGCTCCGCGCGAGCCCCTTCAACTTCCTCCGTTCCGTCTTTGCCGAGCCCGCCGGACATTGTAGACGAGAGGGCGACTGGCTCCTACCAAGACGGCCATCTCAAGTAGAATGGGAGGGACGTTCGGAACACGATCTTACACGGAGGAGTATCCAGCATGAGAAAAGAACTGGTGGAGCAGATAGTCGAAGAGGCCAGGAGCGAGGAGGCGAACCTCGTGATCTGGGACCGCCGCGACACCTTCACGGTCGAAGACGAAGACGTCAAGGGCATAGAGACCGCCGACGATCACCTGCGCGTCAGGATGCAGGACGGCAAGGCCACCGTCTTCGTCGAGTACGAATTCATCTACAAGCTCGTCGTGGACAGGGACCGCGCCGCCGGGGGCCGCTCCGGCACCCGCGCCGGCTTCGGCGCCACCGGGAGCTAGTTCCCCGGTATGCGAGACGCCCGGCCCAAACGCCTGGACGAGATGGACGACCTGCGCGACATGGGCCGGTTTCCGGTCAAGGTCTACGTCGGCGCGACCTCGAACATTCTCTTGACGATCCTGCTGACGTACCTGTTGAGGGGGCGCTTCTCCGGCCCGCTGGCGCTGCCGGCGTGGGCGGGCGGGATCATCTCGGCGAACGTGCTGCCGGTGGTGGCGCTGCGCTCGCGGATGGACGAAGGGACGGAGTTCCCGCCCATCGAGGAGATGGGCTTCGTGGGCGACCAGCACAAGTTCTCGACCTGGGTCTACGCCGTGGCTTCGGCGAACATGCTGGTCTGGGTCGTGCTCTCCTGGAGCGTCTTCTCCCGCCGCCGCGACCGCAAAACGCTCGCCGCCATGCTCGTCCTCGCGTTCGTGTGTACGTTCTTTCCGGCCTGGATCCGGTTGTTCCGCCAAACTTAACCGTCGGGTGCGTCGCGGAGGACTACCCCCCGACGATCCGGACGCCGTCGTCGCCGGCTATCACGGCGGCGCGGGCGAGGTCGACGAAGAGGCCGCTCTCCAGGACGCCCGGGATACGTTTGATGGCGGTCTCCAGGGCGTCGGGGTCTTCTATGGGGCCGAAGGCGCAGTCCACGGTGTAGTGGCCGCCGTCGGTGAGGAAGGGGGTTTCGGGGCTGTCGGGGCGGTCGGCGTCCATCCGTAGCTCCGGCTCGCAGCCGAGGGCGGCGAGGTTCTCGAAGGGGACCTGCCACCCGTAGGGCTCCACCTCGACGGGGAGCGGCCCCCGCGAGCCGAGCACCTCCACCTCTTTGGAGTCGTCCACGACGATCACGAGCCCGGTCTGGGAGGCGGAGGCCACGATCTTCTCCCGCAGGAGCGCCCCGCCCCAGCCTTTTACGGCCGTGAGCTCCGCCGTGACCTCGTCGGCCCCGTCGAGGGCGACCCCGGGACGGGCGTCGGCGAGGCTGTCGAGGGGGATGCCCGCCTCGCCCGCGAGCCCCGCCGTCTTCTCCGAGGTCGGGATGCCACGCACGTCGCGGAGCTCTCCTGCGGCGAGCAGCTCCCCGATCCTCTCGACCACGAACGCGGAGGTCGAGCCGGAGCCGAGGCCCACCGTCGTGCCGCTCTCGACGAAGCGCTCGACCGCCGCGCGGGCGGCGGCGCGTTTCGGGTCGTCCCCCGCCATCCTACGTTCCTTCTTCGGTGCGGGAGCCGACCGTCACCTCGACCTGGCGCTCGCCGTCGTCCGGGTTCTCGACCGTCATCGTCAGGGTGTCGCCCGGGTCGCTGGCGTTGACGATCTCTATGACCTCGTCGGAGGCGGAGATCTCCTCCCCCCCAACCCCCGTGATGA
>CAXUFZ010000327.1:0-4087 GCA_964250345.1 uncultured Rubrobacteraceae bacterium | reverse complement strand
CCTCAGATTGAGGTTACGCCGTAACGCATTAGGGGGTAGAATCCGACTGGGGCAGCGCCAAGTCCGTAGATTCTCCCCCCTCCCTACGGACCGCGTTGCCCCTCTTTTGTCAGGCTTTCAGGTTTTGAGGGTCAAGGCCTTGAGGGGTGCGCGGGCGGTCTTCGTCGGAGGCGGTACCGTGTTCTTCTGTCCGATCAGAGCGTAGCCCCGTTCCCCGGGTCCCCCCGACCGCCTCTGAAAGCCTCAAGACCTTTCTTCAGAATATCGACGGCAACCCGAAGGCGGCCAAAACGGGGCGCACCGGGGCGAGCAGGATGCTGATGATGGGCAGGTTCGTGACGAAGGAGATCAGGATGATCCCCAGCAGTATGAACGGCCCGTACTGGTTCATGAAGTCCACGAAGCCGTCGAGGGCGCGGGGGAGGAAGGGGAAGAGCACCTTCGACCCGTCGAGCGGGGGAATAGGTATGAGGTTGAAGACGAAGAGCAGCGCGTTGGTACCGGCGACCATGAGCACGCTGATGAACAGGTAGCTGCTGGGGTCTTGGAAGGCCGGCAGCAGGTACAGCACGGCGCAGACGGTCACTATCAGGAGGTTGGAGACCGGACCGGCGAGCGCGACGGCGACGGGGCCGAAGATGCCCCACCGCAGCTTGGAGGGCATCACGGGCGTCGGTTTTCCCCACCCGAAGCCGGCCATGACCAGCATCAGGCTGCCCAGCACGTCGAGGTGCGACATGGGGTTGAGCGTCACCCGCCCGTCGCGGTAAGCCGTGTCGTCGCCCAGCAGGTAAGCGGAGGTGGCGTGCGCCGCCTCGTGGACCGTTATCCCGAGCACGAGCCCCAGCAAAAGGGCCACGGCGGCGGCGGGATCTTGCTGAAATATGCCTAGAAACATGGGGTTCTATGATACACGCCCGGCGGGACGGGGCGGCGGGGGATCCTAGCCGACCTTGGAGACCGTGATGGTGACGTGGTTGCCGGCGTCGGTGGTGTAGAGGGAGAGCTGGGGGTCCACGACCTTCGCGGAGTCGGCGACGGCGCCCAGGCGGGTCATGCCGGCGGTGACGCGGTCGTTGACGCCGGCGCCGCCGTCGGTCTGCACCAGCGAGACGTTGACGCGCATGTCGGGGTTGGCGTCGGGCTTTATCTCGATTACGTTGGCGTCCTCGACGGTCGGGTCGGGCCGGATGGACGTGACCGAGCCTGTGACCGGGGCGTAGACGGTGGTGTCCGTCCCGGCCCCGACGTCCAGGGCGCCCGTACCGGGCCCGTCGCGGCCGGCGTCTTCCATGACGTAGTACTGGATGCCTTCGGGCGTCTCGCCGTTGGAGACTAGGCCGAGGAGCGCGTTGGCGGAGAGGTTCTCGCCGCGCGGTTGCAGGGCGGCCATGCTCCCGCCCTCCGGGTGGTAGCCGAGGCCCGTCAGGCTCTCCGGCCGGATGGGGGTCGAGATGCCGACGTCCGCGGTCTCGGCCAGGACGGTGTCGGGGCCCGCGTTGTTCGGGTCGATGGGGACGGCCTGCTCGGCGGCGCCGGAGGCCTGCGTCTGAACCAGCACCGCGAAGACCAACGCCAGCGCGCCGAGCGCGATGAGCGCGACGGCCATGATGCGCCGCCGCCGGTAGACGCCCGCGTTGCGACCCGCCCGGCGGGCCTCCCGCAGCTCCGCGAGGTTTCCGATGGGGTTCCCCGGCGCGTTCGTCGAGCCCCGTCCGGGACGGGTCCGCGCTCCCCGGGCGCCGTCGCGTCCGGCGCGGCGCGCCCGCGGGCGCTGATCCCCAACATGTTGGGCCTCTTGAGCGTTTCCCCCTCTCATACTGGGCGGGGATTATACAAAGGAGAGGGGTGACTGTAAAACCCTTTCGCAACCTCGCCGCAACTTTGCCGTAACCTCCGGGGCCGCCGGGCGGGGCCGGGTCGGGTATATTTGGTGCCGCCAGCCGCGAACGGGAGAGAACGGAGGCCGGGTGCCCGCCAAGAAGCTGGTCGTCGCCACATACCTTCAGTACATCGCGCTCGCGCTGGGCGTCTTGATCCTGGTGTCTTTCGTGCGCCAGGTGAGCAGCGTTATCCTGACTTTTCTGGCCGCCGGCGTCCTCGCCTACGCGCTGAACCCCATCGTGCGGCGTTTGGAGAGGCTGCGGGTTCCGCGGGTGGTGGCGGTCGTCGGGGTGTTCCTGGTCCTCATCGTCGTCGTGGGGGTGGGGCTGCTCGTCATCATCGTCCCGGCCGTGAGCCAGGTGCGGGGGATAGTGAGCAACCCGCAGGAGCTGGTGAACTCGGCCAACGGTCTGCTGGAGCAGGCGCAGAACCTGCCCTACGTCGGGCAGTACGTCGCCGACCTCAACCAGGATCGGGTCTTGCAGTTGATCCGGAGCAACGCGCCGTCGGCCGGCCAGATCGCCAACGTGGCGACGGGCGTCATCGGCGGGGTCTTCGGGATCTTCGGGATCCTGTTCAACCTGCTGCTGTTGGCCCTCGTCGCCGTGTATCTGTTGTTGGAGCGGGAGAGGATCACGCGGGCCGTGCTGGGCACCATCCCGGGGACCATTCGCGAGCAGAGCCTCGGGCTCTTCCACGCGGTCGAGCAGACCCTGATCAAGTACCTGAGGGGCCAGATCTTCCTGTGCGCCATCATGGGCGTCATCGGGTGGGCGATCATGTTCTTCACGGTCGGGGAGTACGCCCTGCTCATCGGGGCGTGGGTGGGGGCCACGGAGATCATCCCCGTCCTCGGCGCCTTCCTGGGCGCGATACCGGCGGTCATAATAGCGCTCCTGGTGCAGGAGGGCGGCTTCACGATGGCCCTGATCGTGGCCGGCCTCTTCCTGGTCGCCCAGCAGGTCGAGGGGAACATCCTGGTGCCGCGTATTCAGGGCGGCTCGACCGGCGTCCACCCGCTCTGGGTGCTCTTCGGAACCCTGGCCGGCACCGCCCTCTACGGGATCGTCGGCGCGATCTTCGCGGTCCCCGTCGTCGCCATCATCGCCGCCACGATCCGCTACCTCCGCACCACCCTCTCCTTCGAACGCTGGTCGAGACCCCCGCTGGAACCGGCGAAAGAGGAGCCGGCCACACGGAAGGGGGCCGACACGCTCCCCGAGGCCGCCGGCCTTGGCTCCACCCGCCGCGACGAGGCCCGAAAGGAAGACTAGGCCCTGGGCTTCCCACACCGCGAGCCCGGCAGGCCCCACTCCTTCAGGGAAGCCTCCAAAGACGCCCTCCTCTTCGTCCTCCACCCGCTCGTCCGCCTGCTCTCGACCATGCGCGTCAGCCCCGACACGCTCACCGTCGTCGGCTGGACGCTGGCGCTCGGCTCGGCCGTCCTCTTCGGCCTGGGCCACGCGCGCCTGGCCGGCGCCGTCATGCTGCTCGGCGGCCTCTTCGACGCCCTCGACGGCGCGGTCGCCCGCGAGTCGGACCTGATGAGCCCGTTCGGGGCCTTCCTCGACTCCACCCTCGACCGCATCTCCGAGTCGGCGGTGTTTGTCGGCCTGATCTTCTTCTACGCCACCGCCGACCGCCCCGAAGGAGCCCTGCTCGCCGGCGCCGCCATGACCTTCTCGCTCCTGACCTCCTACACCCGCGCCCGCTCCGAGGGCCTCGGCATCCCCTGCGAGGTCGGCCTCCTGGAACGGGCGGGCCGCGTAGTGATCCTCTCTGTTACCTCTATCTTCGGCCTCCCGACGGCCGGCCTCGTCCTGGTCGCCGCCGGGGCCCTCGTCACCACCGCCCAGCGCATCCTCCACGTCCGCCGCGCGACCCGTGGCTAGGGCGAAGGCGAAGCCGGCGGAGGACAAGAAAACCCGCGACGCCGCCGAAGACTACCGGCGCAAGACGGCGCACGAGGTCTCCCGCCTCTCCCGTCGCATGAAAGAACTGGGCCACCCGGCCCCGCTCGGCGACCCTTCGAGCGGGCTCGCGCTGGTCGTGGAGCAGCCGGTCGGCCCCCGCGTCCTGGGCGCCCTGGAGGCCAGCCTCCGAACGGTCGGCCTCCCCGACGCCTACGTCACCTACGCCTCGACCGGGCTGCTGGGGGAGGAGATCCTGACCCTCCAACCCCTCGTCCTCGTCGCCGTAGGCC
>CAXUFZ010000326.1:0-4090 GCA_964250345.1 uncultured Rubrobacteraceae bacterium | reverse complement strand
GATGGGGCCTTTCCTCGTCGGCTTCGACTCCGGGATCGACTGGAGGATCCTGAGCGCCCTCAACGACATCGAGATGTGGTTGATGGTCAACGACGACAGGTTTCAGAGCCTCGAGGACTTCGGGGCGCAGGACCAGATCGCGGTGGTCGCGCCGGACTCGATCCAGGCCGTCCTCCTGCGCAAGGCCGCCGAGGAGCAGTTGGGGGACCCGCGGGCGCTGGACAACAACCTCGTCTCGCTGCCGAGCCCGGACTCGCTGCAGGCGCTCCTGAGCGGCCAGATCGCCGGTCATTTCACCTCGCCGCCGTACCAGTTCCAGGAGCAGGACCGGGGGGCCAGGCCGGTCGTCCGCTCCTTCGACCTTTTCGGGCGGCACAACCTCATCAGCATCTGGGTGCTCGGCGAGTACCACGACGCCAACCCGCAGGTCATGGATGCGCTCTGGTCCAACTTCCAGCGGGCGACGAAGCTTATCCAGGACGATCCGGCGCGGGTTTCGGAGACGCTGGCCGAGGTCTCCCAGATAGATCCCGCCGACGAGGAGCGGTTCCTCACCGAGGAGAACGTCTACTTCAACACCGCCCCGCACGGCTTTATCCCGTTCGCCGAGTTCATGCAGAGCGCCGGCCTGATCCAGGAGGCCCCCGGCTCCTGGCAAGACCTCGTCTACCCCAACCTCGAGAACTCAGACGGAAGTTGAGGAGGATGCACCCATGCCAGGCGGACGAAGAGACCTGACCCGGCGGGAGTTCCTGGCCCGCGGCGCCGCGCTCGGCGTGGCGGCGACGGGCGCCGGAGGCCTGCTCTCGGCCTGCGGCGGGACGGGGACCACGGGCGCCTACCCCGTGACCATCCCGATCCATACGGGGCCGTGGCTGCCGAGCTACGAGGCGGTAGCCCGGATGTACGAGCAGGAGACGGGTAACGAGATCCGCCTCCTTCCCCTTCCGCTGGAGCAGCTCCTCTCCAAGCAGCTTGTGGACGCCGACACCGAGGCCGGCGACTACAGCCTCTACACCATCGGCCAGAACCAGGCCGCCGAGTTCTGGGACGCGGGGTTTATCAGCCCGTTCGAGGAGGTAGAGCCCGGGTTCACCTGGCCCGAAGGGATCCTGGAGTACGACGGCGTCTGCCGGTGGGACGCCGGGAGCCGCTACTTCTCGGAGAACGGAACGGTGCTCGGGCTCCCGACGGTCGGCCTGATCGAGACCGAGTTCTACCGCGGCGACCTCTACGAGAAGCTGGACATAGAAGGCCCACCCGAAACCTGGGAGGGCGTCATCGAGGCCTCGAAGACGGCGAAGAAGAAGCTCGGCAGCGACTTTTTCGGTTATCTCATCCGGGGCGAGCGCAACGGCGCCCACTGGAACTACCTCTCGCTGCTGCGCGGCTTCGGCGGCGACGTCTTCGCCGACCCGCCGAACGACTGGACCGTCACCATCGGCGACGACGCGGCGCTGGAAGCGACCGAGATGTGGCTGGAGCTCGCCTCCTACGGACCGCCGGGGACCGGCAGCGTCACCCAGTCGGCCATCATCGCGCTGATGATGTCCGGCAAGGCGCTGCACACGCACCTCACGCCCGCGGCCATCCTGCCGTTCGACGATCCAGAGCAGTCGGCGCTTCCGGGCAAGATCGACGCGACGGTCGTGCCGCGGCCTTCGGAGGGGGAGCACGCGCCGACGGGCGGGATCTGGATCAACGCCATCCCGGCCCACGTCTCTGAGGAGCGCAAGAAGGCCGCCTACGACTTTCTCTCCTACTTCGTGGGCGCGAAGGTCCAGACAGAGTATGCGAAGGCGAGCGGGATCATCACCAACAAGACCGTCTACGAGTCGGAGATGGTTGAGAACGAGAACAGCCAGCGCGCCCTGCAGGCCATCAACGCGAGCACCCCGTACATCCGGCGCGGCATCGACTACGTCTTCGCCGCCGAGGTCGTCACGGTCCTCGACCTGAAGCTCAACGAGCTCGCCTCCGGCGTCTACGGACCGAGGGAGGCGCACAGGATCATGGCCGACGAGCTGAACGCGTTCGTGGAGGAGCAAGGTCTCGCCTCGTAGGCGAACCCGGGAGACCTGCGAAGGAGGTCAGAGAGAATGGCGCAAAGGGGAGCAACGCTGCCGGGCGGGGCGCGGACGTCGTCCGGGCCGCCCAAACCACCATCCAGGAACTTCGGGGGCATCCGGTTCGAGCACTGGGCGCTGGTGCCGCTGGTGGTGTTCTTGTTGGTCCTGGTGGCCTACCCGCTGGTCGAGTTGGTCAGGATGTCGTTCTCGACGGCCGTCCCGATCGGTGGGGACTTCCGGTGGAGCTTCGCGGGGCTTGCGAACTTCAGGACGATGCTGGCGGACGAGATCTTCCTCTCCGCCATGCGCAACGTGATCGTCTTCGTCGCCGTCACGACCGCCGCGCAGCTCGTCCTCGGCACCGCGCTGGCGATGCTCGTCGAGCGGGCGCGGCTGCTCTCCAGGCTGGCGCGGAACGTCCTGATCTGGCCGGTCATCGTTACCCCGGTCGCCATCAGCGCGACCTTCTGGCTGATGCTCAACCCGAGCTTCGGCCTGATAAACCACGTTCTCACCGCCCTCGGCCTACCGACGCAAACGTGGCTCGCCTCCAAGACGTGGGCCCTCCCGACCCTGATGGCCGTGGACGTCTGGCACTGGACGCCGGTGGTCTTCCTGCTCGCCCTGGCCGGCCTCGCCGGCATCGACCGCCAGCTCTACGAGGCCGCGCGGGTCGACGGGGCCTCCGGGTGGAGGATCTTCGCCAGCATAACCCTGCCGCTCCTCCTGCCGACGCTCTTCGCCGCGGCGATGGTCCGCATCGTCATCGGCTTCAAGGTCTTCGACGAGGTCTTTCTCCTCACGAGCGGAGGGCCCGGCACGTCTACCGAGGTGCTCAGCTCGCGCATCACCGACGTCTTCTTCGGGCACCTGGACATGGGCTACGGCTCCTCTCTAGGCCTCGTGGTCGTCGCCTTCCTGATAGTCGTCCTGGCCGTCTTCGGCGCCCTGCGCGGTCGCTTGCAGAGGAGGTAAGCGTATGACTTCCACGAACGCAGATCTTCAGCGCGGCGCCCGATTCCGGAGCCGGGCCGGTTCGATCTCTACCGAGGCCGCGCTCGTCGTGGCGATGGTGGTCACCCTGATCCCCATAGCCTGGCTCACCTGGAGCTCCCTGAAGCTCGCCAAAGACATAACCGCCCTCGACGGCCTGGCAACCCCGACGCTCGCCAACTACGGTACCCTCTTCTCCTCCGCCTTCCCGGCCCTCATCTTCAACAGCCTCACGGTCGTCGTCTTCACCACCATACTGTGCGTGGCCGTGGGCTCCCTTGCAGCCTACAGCCTGAGCCGCTACCGCTGGCCGACGTACCTGACCCTGGCCGTCCTCGGCGCGGCGCTCCTGATCCAGCTAGTCCCGCCCGTGGCGATGGTCCCGGCCTACTACCGCCTTCTTACGGGGTTGGGGCTCGTGGACACCACGGTGGGCCTCGTGCTGGTCAACACGGTATTCAACCTGCCCTTCGCCGTGTTCCTGCTCAAGGTCTACTTCGACGGCATCCCGAACGACCTGAAGGACGCCGCCCTCGTGGACGGCTGCACCGGCGGCGGCGCCTTCTGGCGCGTGATGCTCCCGATGGCCGCCCCCGGCGTCGCGGCGGTAACCATCCTCGTCTCCATCCTTGCCTGGAACGACTTCCTGATGGCCCTCACGCTCACGCTCACCCCCGACGCCCAGACGGTCACGGTCGGCATCGCAAACTACATGCAAGACTACTCCGTCCAGTACGGCGAGCTGACCGCCGCGGCCACCGTCGCAACCATCCCGCTCGTCATCCTCGCCGCCCTCGCCCACCGGTACATCGTGGCCGGGTTGACCGGCGGGGCGATCAAGGAGTGATGAGGGTGTTTGTGCTGGGTTTGGTACCGCCGTTCGACGGGAGTCGGGGATCGGGAGTCGTGAATCGAAGAGACCGGGTGGCCCGCCGTCCTCCAAACCCCGCACGACCCATGACCCTCGTAGGGGCGGCCGTATGAACATCATCCTCGTCCTCATCGACAGCCTCAACCGCCACCACATC
>CAXUFZ010000325.1:0-4178 GCA_964250345.1 uncultured Rubrobacteraceae bacterium | reverse complement strand
TTTTTGGGCGGACTTTGCGGGAGGTTCCGGCGGGGGTGGAGGTTGCGGGGCACGGGTTGTTGTTGCGGGCGGGGTTCGTGAGGCCGTTGGCGGCGGGGATCTTTAGTTACCTGCCGCTGGCGAGGAGGTCTCTGGATAAGGTTCAGGGGATTATGCGGGAGGAGATGGAGGCTTGCGGGGGGCAGGAGGTCTCGATGCCGGTCGTGCATCCCGCGGAGGTCTGGGAGAGGTCCGGGAGGTACGAGAGGGTGGGGTCGGAGCTGGTGCGGTTGCGGGATCGTCGGGGGCGGGCGATGGTGCTGGCGATGACGCACGAGGAGATCGTGGCCGGCCTCGTCGCCGGAGAAGTTAGTTCCTACCAGCAGTTGCCCGGGCTCGTCTACCAGATCCAGACGAAGTTTCGCGACGATCCCCGCCCGAGGGCGGGCCTCATCCGGGCCCGCGAGTTCACCATGAAGGACGCCTACAGTTTGAACAGGGACGAGGAAGGTCTGGACCGCCAGTACCAGAGGCTCCACCGGGCGTACTTCAGGATCTTCGACCGCTGCGCCCTGCCCGCCGTCTCTGTCGGCGCGGACGTCGGCATCATGGGCGGGAGCCTGGCCCACGAGTTCATGTACCTCTCGCCCATCGGGGAAGATACGATCCTGCTCTGCGACTCCTGCGGCTACAAAGCAAACCGCCAGATAGCCGACTTTCGCAAGCCCCCGCCCGAACCCGAAGAACAAAAGCCCGTCGAGAAGATCCCCACGCCCGGCACCGACACCATCGACTCTCTCGCCGAACTGCTAGAGATCCCGAAGTCCCGCACGGCCAAGGCGGTCTTCGTAATCGCCACCGTCAGAGGCGAGGAGAAGCTCGTCTTCGCCGTCGTGCGCGGGGACGTGGACCTGAACGAGACCAAGCTGGCGAACGCCGTCGGGGCGGACGATCTCAGGCCGGCGCGGGAAGAGGAGATCCGGGCCTCGGGGGCCGAACCCGGCTACGCTTCCCCGGTCGGGATCGAGAACGCCCTCGTGGTCGCCGACGATGCCATCCCCGATTCCCCCAACCTCGTCGCCGGCGCCAACGAGGAGGGCTTCCACCTCCTAAACGTCAACCCCGGCAGGGACTTCGAGGCCGACGTCGTCGCCGACATAGCCGCCGCCCGGCACGGCTCCGCCTGCCCCCGGTGCGGCGCCCCCATGCGCGCCGAGCGCGGCGTCGAGGTCGGCAACATCTTCAAGCTCGGCACCCGCTACAGCGAACCGTTCGGCGTCTACTTTCTGGACCGCGACGGGGAACGCAAGCCCGTCGTGATGGGCTCCTACGGCATCGGGGTCGGGCGGCTCCTGGCCTGCATCGCGGAGGAGCACCGCGACGGGGACGGCCTCGCCTGGCCCATCTCCGTCGCGCCGTACCAGGTCCACCTGGTCGCCGCGGACGAAGAGGCCGGCGCCGCGCTCTACGAGGAGTTGCGGGCCTCTGGCGTCGAGGTCTTGTACGACGACCGGCGGGAGAGCCTGGGGACGAAGTTCAAGGACGCCGACCTGATCGGGGTCCCCATCCGCCTGACCCTCACGCCCCGCTCCCTCCGCAACGGCGGCGTCGAGATAAAGCTTCGTAGAGAGAGCGAGAGCCGGATCGTCCCCGTCGAAGAGGTGGTGACCATCGTGCAGCAAAAAATCGCCGAGATGAAGGAGGGGGTCCGCGCCGGCGCCTGACAACCACCCGCCGGGCAGCTCCCGCAGAACCGCGGCGACGCGGACCGTCGGGACCCGGCGCTGGAGGCTTGAAGGGAACCGCGTTTCGGCGGATGATGTGGACCGTGAGACCGCCGGAGAGATACCTGCCCGACCTGGACGCTTACCACGAGCGCGCCCGCAACGGCCCGTGCTTCGTCTGCGGCATCGTGAACCGCGACCCGGACTTCGCCGGGCATCACCTCGTCTACGAGGACGACCGGACGATCGCGTTCTTCAGCAAGTGGCCGACGCAGCGGGGCTACACGCTCGTCGCCCCGAAGGAGCACCGCGAGCAGGCGACGGCGGATTTCGCGGTCGGGGAGTATCTGAACCTACAAAGGATCGTCTACCGCGTCGCAGAGGCGGTGCGCGAGGAGGTGGGCGCCGAGCGGGTGTACGTCCTCTCGCTGGGCTCGAACCAGGGCAACGCGCACGTTCACTGGCACGTCGTCCCCCTGCCGCCCGGCACGCCCTACGGGGAGCAGCAACACGCCGCCATCATGCTGGAGACTGCCGGGGCGCTTGAGATGCCGGAAGGTGAGAAGGCAGCCCTCGCGGATCTGGTTCGTCTCCGGCTGGAACGTACGGGAGGATCTTGAGCGACGCGACCCCGGTCTTGAGCGGCCTACACGTCTACCCCATAAAGTCTTGCGGCGGCATCCCGCTCGAAAGCGCCGAGCTGGCCGCGACGGGTCTGCGCCACGACCGGCGCTGGATGCTCGTGGACGGCAGGGGCAAGTTCGTCTCCCAGCGTTCCGTCCCGCGGATGGCCCTGATCTCCGTCCAGATAAACGACGACCACCTGACCGTCCGCGCCCCCGACCCCGACATGCCCGACCTGGAAGTCCCGTTCGAGGGGAACGAGGAGCGCATCGACGTCGAGGTGTGGGGCGACGCCCAGCGCGGCGCGCCTGCCGGGGAGGATGCCGACCGCTGGTTCGGGGAGTTCCTGGGCGGGGACTACCGGCTCGTCCGCCAGCCCGAGAACGACGTCAGGCCCGTGGACTCCAGGTACGCGGCCGACGGCGACCGGGCCAGCTTCGCCGACCGCTTCCCCCTCCTGCTCATCTCGGAGGCCTCGCTCGAAGATTTGAACGGCCGGCTAGAGAGCCCCCTGCCCATGAACCGCTTCAGGCCCAACCTCGTCGTGCGCGGCTGCGAGGCCTACGCCGAGGACGGTTGGGGCGAGGTCCGGATCGGCGGCACGGTCTTCCGGGTGGCCGAGCCGTGCCGCCGCTGCGCGATCACCATGACCGACCAGCAGACCGCCGACCGCGGCAAAGAACCCCTGCGAACGCTCGCAACATACCGCCGCTGGAACGGCGGCGGCGTCATCTTCGGGCGGAACCTGATCCACTCCTCGTTCGGAACCCTGCGCATCGGCGATACCGTCGAGACAACACCGCGATAGACCCTCCCAACAAACCCGGTTCGAAGCCCCCAAAACTGCTGACCGACACCGAACCGGCTAAACCTCTCCCGCACCTGGCAAACCGCCAGGGGTTTTCCGACTCCCGAAGCGAGCCGAAGGCGAGCGCCTCCCGACTCCCGGGGGTTTCAGCCGGCCAGAACCTCCGCGAACAGCTTCGGGTCCACGTTGCCCCCGCTTACTACGGCGACCGTAGGACCTGACTCGGGGAGCTCTTCCCGGTGGAAAAGGTACGCGGCGAACGTCACGGCGCCGCTGGGCTCGGAGACGAGGTGGGCGCGGAGGGCCATCCGGCGCATGGCGTCCAGGATCTCCCCCTCAGAGACGGCGACGATGTCGTCCACGAAGGCCCGGACGTGCTCGAAGGGCGCCTCGCCGAGCCTCTGCACGCGCAACCCGTCGGCCACGGTTTGGGCGACCTGCTCGGCGGGGAACTCGACCAGTTGCCCGGTTCTCAACGATTCCCTGGCGTCGGCGGCGAGCTCGGGCTCCACCCCGACCACTTTGACGTCGGGCCTGACGAGCTTGATCGCCGCGGCCACCCCGCTTATGAGGCCGCCGCCGCTGACGGGCACGAGCACGGTCCCGACGTCGGGCAGGTCGTCCAGGATCTCGGCCCCCACGGTTCCCTGGCCGGCGATGAGGACCTCGTCGTCGTAGGGCGGCACGGGCACGTAGCCGCGCTCCCCGGCGAGCTCCTCCGCCTTTCTGGCGCGCTCCCCGCTGCCGGGCCCGACGAGAACCAGCTCCGGCTCCAGCGCCGCCGTGGCGTCGAGCTTTACGCGGGGCGCGTTCTTCGGCATCACGATGACGGCCTTTACGCCGAGTTCACGCGCGGCGTAGGCGACGGCCCTGGCGTGGTTGCCGCTGGAGTGGGCGACGACGCCCCGGGCGCGCTCCTCGGCACTCAGGGAGGAGATCTTGTTGTACGCGCCCCGCAGCTTGAAGGCACCGGTCGGCTGCAGGCTCTCGGGTTTGAAGTAGAGCGTCCGGCCCTCCCCACCGCCGGGACACGGCACGAGGGG
>CAXUFZ010000324.1:0-4183 GCA_964250345.1 uncultured Rubrobacteraceae bacterium | reverse complement strand
GTCTATCTCAGGCCGCCCTCTGGGCCCGCCGGAACGGGCGGCCTGAGATAGACCTGGAGCCCGCCGCCTCCGAGGACCCCGCCGCGATGGCGGCGACGGGGGCCGACCTCGACCGGGCGCTCGCGGGGCTGGGTCCCGAGGGCGGGGCGCAGCGGGAGCTGGCGCGCATGATCTTCGTGGAGGACCGCTCCGTCGCCGATGCAGCCTCGGCCCTCGGCATCCCGCAAGGAACCGTAAAGAGCCGCGTTTTCAAGATACGGCGCCTCCTCCGGGCGGCGCTCGCGCAAGGAGAGTACCGATGATGCACCACCCCGACGACGCCAACCACGTCGCAGACTGCGACGACTGCCAGGCCCGCGCCAACCTCGCCGGACTCGACGTCGACCTCGAGAAGGTCTGGACCGGCGTGGCCGCCGAGGCCTGGGCCACCCCGACGTCCTGGCCGGAGAGGACGGCGGAGCGGCTCCTGGGCTCGCCGGCCCTCGCCCGGGCGCTCGTCACGACGCCGTCCCTGTTCCTGTCGTGGGTCCTCGCGAGCGTCGCGGTCCTCGCGGCCGGCGTCTTTCTCTCGCCCGTCTCCGGCGACCCGTGGGCGGCGCTGCTCGCCCCGGCCCTCGCGGGAGCCGGCATCGCCTACGCCTACGGGCCCGGCGTGGACCCGGCCTTCGAGCTTTCGCGCACGATGGCGACCTCCGACCGGATGGTCTTGCTCGTCCGCGCCCTGTGCGTCTTCGGCCTCAACGCCGCCCTCGGCCTCGTCGCCTCGCTCTTCACGGCCGCGACCGTGGGGCTCACGCTCGGCTGGCTCGTCCCGATGACCACCGTCTCGGCGCTCGCCCTCGCGGCGGCCACGCTCGCGCGCTCGGCCAACGCCGGCGTGCTCGTCGCGCTCCTGAGTTGGGGTCTGGTCGTGACGTCCGCCTTCGCCCGCACCAGGGACCCGGCGTTCGCCGTCGAGTCGGCCGCGATGATGCCCTTCTACCTCGCCGCGACGGCGGGCCTCGTCGCGCTCGCGCTCTACGCCACCAGTGGGAACAGGAGGGATCTCTCATGGGGATAAACGTTCGGGCGGCCGGGGTCTCCCGCCGCTTCGGCCGGACGGAGGTGCTCGCGGACGTAAACCTGAGCATCGGCACCGGCGTCTTCGGCCTGCTCGGTCCCAACGGTGCCGGGAAGACGACCCTGCTGCGGACCCTCGCCACCGCCATCGAGCCATCGGCCGGCTCGCTGCGCCTCCTCGGCTTCGACCCCTCCGACCCCGGCGAGCGCCGCGCCTTCCGTCGCCGCCTCGGCTACCTGCCGCAGTCCCTCGGCTACTACCCCAACTTCACCGTCTTCGAGTTCGTCGAGTACTTCGCGCTGCTCAAAGAGATGCCCAAGGGCGAGGTCAGGCCCGCCGTCGCGCGGGCTATCGAGCGCGTGGAGTTGGGTGACCGGGCCAAAAGCAAGATGAAGACGTTGTCGGGAGGCATGATCCGGCGCGTCGGCATCGCCCAGGCGATAGTGAACGAACCTGAATTACTTCTACTCGATGAACCGACGGCCGGCCTGGATCCCGAGCAGCGGGTGGGTTTCCGAGCCCTGATCCGGAACCTCGGCGAGCGCGGCACCGTCGTCGTCAGCACCCACCTCGTAGAAGACGTCGGCGCCGCCTGCACCGAGGTCGCCCTGATGAGCGCCGGCAACATCGTCTTCCGCGGCACGCCAGAGGAGTTGACGCAACGTGGCGAAGGCAACGCCGTCGGCGACTCGCCGCTGGAGCGCGGTTACGTCTCCGTGCTCTCGGGCTCGCGGGTGGGCGCTTGAGCGCGTTCCTCTCCACGCTGCGTCTGGAGGCCCGCCGAAGCTTGGCTCTGCCGCTTTTTCCACTGATCTTCGGCCTGGCGGTGTGGTTCGCGCTCACGTCCCGCCCTTTCGAAGTGTACGTGTGGCTGGACACCACCAGCGCCGTCAGGGAGACCGTCCTCTTCTTCGGGCCGTTGATCGGCGGTCTGTGCGCGTGGGTGGCCGGACGGGATAGTCGCCGCGGAATGGACGAGATGCTCCGCGTGACCCCGCGCTCGCCCGTCTTGCGCGACCTGGCGGTCTGGGGCGGGACGCTGCTCTGGGGCCTCGCTGTCTACGCCGGGCTCACCGTCCTGCTCTTCGTCCCGACGTGGTGGAACGCGACCTGGGGCGGGCCGCTGCCGGGCTACCTGTTGGTCACGATCCTCGGGGTGATCGCCAACTCCGCCGTCGGCTACGCGGCGGGCCGCTGCCTGCCGAGCCGGTTCACCGCGCCTTTGGTCGCGATCGGGCTCTTCGCGGCGCAGATCCTGCCGCTGGGCCTCTCGACCCGGACGAACTACGAGCTGCTCACGCCCGCGCCGAACAGCCTGGTCTACCGGGAAGTATTCAACAGCATCCCGCCCGTCGCCGGGCAGCAATCGCTCTGGCTGCTGGGCGTTATCGGGATCTCGCTCGCCATTACTGCGCTCAAGGCCCTCGGGGCCGGCCCTCCTGGGTCGCGCTCGCTGCGTCCGTGGGGGTCGCGACGGTGGGGTTCGTGGCCTCGGTCGGCGTGGACCAGCGGGTGACCGCCTCCCTCTCCGACACGGCGCCCTACGAGCCCGTGTGCGAGGGCGACGGGATCACGGTCTGCGTCCACCCGGCCCACGCGAGCCTGCTGCCGAAGTTCGCCGCCGCGATGGAAGAGGTCTCGGGACCCCTGGTCGGCGTCCCCGGAGCGCCAACGCGCGTGCTCCAGATGGGGAGCAACATAACCGTCCCCGACAGCATGGACCGGAAAGGCACGACGTTCGTCAGCATCTCCGGCCCGGCGTACATGGAGACCGGATGGCTCAAGAGCAGCATCGCCGAGAGCCTGGTTCGGGACATGGAGAGGTCCTACGTGGGCCCCCCGCTGCCGAAGATCAAGCCCACCGCGGAAGACAAGAGGCGGTGCGGGGGGCTCGGCGAGGACTACGCCTCTATGGGGATCGGTCCGAACGAGTGGATCCTGGAGCCTGCCCGCGAGAGCCAGGAGGTGGTCATCGGCTGGCTCCTCGAACGGAGCGGCAGCCGCACTTCGGAGCTTTCGCAACAGCAGTGCGCGAACACGGGCGACCTCGTGCGGAGGTTCGCAGACCTGAACCCAGAGAAACGTAAGGCCTGGTTGGACGAGAACTTCGCGGACCTGCGAGCCGGCAAGGTCGCGCTGGGGGACCTGCCATAGAGGCCCCGCGATGAAGAGCCCCGGCGGCCTCGCCTCCCCGGAAAGGTTCGGTTCGTGGGCGACGGGCCGGGACGTGGCCCCCGCCTCCGTCGTGCGTCTCCTGACCCTGTACTTGAGGTCCAGGCGCGCTGGCTGGACGCTGCTGGTGGTGGCGCTGCTGGCCCCGTGCTCCTGGGCGGGGACGGCGTGGTTGATCTCACGTCCCGAGGTGGGCGTGGGGCGCGGGGCCCTCGTCCCGCTTCTGGCGTTCGTCACGCTCGCGGCGGCGGGCGTGATCTCGGCCGGCTCGAGCTCGCCGTTCGGCGACGTGGAACGTACCGTCGCCCGTCCGCTGCCGCCGCTGCGCCTCTGCCACCTCGCCGGCCTGCTCTCCGCGGCGGCGGTCCTCCTCGCCGCCGTCCTGCTCACCTTCGACCTCGCGGGCGCGTGGCCCGACCCGCTGCCGGCACTCCTCCGCAACCTCGCCGGCTTCTCCGGCATGGCCCTGCTCACGGCGTGGCTGGCCGGCGCCAGGCTCTCGTGGACCATACCCACCACCTTCGGCATCGGCGCCTACCTGGCGGCCCGGCGGCCCGACGACTCATTCGCCCCCTGGGCCTGGCAGATGCAGCCGGGCCAGGACGTGCTCTCCTGGACCGTGGCCCTCCTCCTGCTCGCCGCCGGCTTCGGCTTCGCCTGCCTCCACGGCCCGCGCGAGGCGGCGGAGGAGCGAGAATGAGCGCCGTCCCGAGGGCGGCTCTTACGCCCGTTGGTGACGGGGCACGGGACAAACTGCGCGTCGGGCTGGCGATGTTCTCCATCGAGTTCAGGCGCAGCCTGTGCCTGTGGCTGTTCCCGTTGCTCGTCGGGGCGCTGGCCTGGGTCGTCTACGACGGGTTGCCGGTGGGGATATGGTTGTGGACCGAGACCGTCTGGTCCGTGCAGTTCTCCCTGATCCTGTTCGGCCCGCTCGTGGGCGGGATCTCGGTG
>CAXUFZ010000323.1:0-4183 GCA_964250345.1 uncultured Rubrobacteraceae bacterium | reverse complement strand
CGTCTATGGTGTCCTCGGCGAGCAGGTAGTAGGCCGTCACGGAGTCCGCCTGGCCCATGCGATGACACCTGTCTTCGGCTTGGTCGTGTTCGGCGGGGGTCCAGGCGAGCTCCACGAACGCGACGTTCGAGGCGGCGGTCAGGGTCAGGCCAACGCCCCCGGCGCGGATGTTCGCCACGATGAGCCTCGTCTCGGGGTCACTTTGGAAGCGGTCCACTGCTTGTTGCCGGGCCTCAGCGTCCGTGTCGCCCGTAATGCGCGGAGCATCGAAGCGCTCGGCCAGGGCGTTCACGACCTCGCGGTGCCAAGCGAAGAGTACGAGCTTCTCGCCGCTCTCCAAGAAGTCCTCCACCCACCCGGCGACGGCCTCGAGCTTACCCCTGGCCGCAGTACTCTTGAGCGCCTCGACCTCAACGAGCTGGCGGGCGCGCTCGGCCTTCGCCTCGGCGGTGTTCCTCACCCCGGCGCGGATGCGCCGCTTCTCAGCCCCGTCGGGCTCGCGGCCGTGCTCCTCGGCCCACCCCTCGACGGCCTCGGCGACGCGCCTCTCGTCGTTCTCGGCGGCCTCCCCGAGGAACCGCACCACGTCCCTGTACGCCCGCTCGTACTCGCGCCGGTTGTCGAGCTCGACGGGCACGACTGCGCGCTGCTTGGCGGGAAGCTCCTTCAAGACCTGCGCCTTAGTGCGCCTCACGAAGCACGTCGCCCGGAGCTTCTCGTTGAGCTCGTCGAGGTACGCAGCGCCGGAGAAGTCCCACCCGAAGCTGCTCTTGTACGCCTGGCAGTACCTCTTCGCGAACGGCCAGAACCCGCCCAGGTCGTCGAGGCGGCCGAGGATCTTGAGCTGGCTGAGGAGCTCCTGCGGGCGGTTCGTGAGCGGCGTGCCGGAGAGCAGCAGCCGGACCGGGACGCCCTTCGCGAGCTCCTGGCATAGCTTCGTTCTCCTGGCCTTCTGGTTCTTGGCGTGGTGGCTCTCGTCGAGGATGATGGCCTGGAACCCGCGAGCCCCCAACTCGTCCTCGTGCCTGCCGAGTACGTCGTAGTTGACGACGGTGATGTCGGCGTCAGGGTCGTGGTCGGAGCCCTTGCCCCCGACCACCGTTACGCGCCGTCCCGGCAGCCAGCGTCGCGCCTCCCGCGCCCAGTTGAGCTTGAGACTCGCCGGGCAGACCACGAGCGTGGGGAACGCCCCGGCCGCCTGCACCGTCGCCAGCGCCTCCACGGTCTTGCCGAGTCCCATCTCGTCGGCCACGAAACAACGCTTCGTGCGCAGCGCGTATGCTACGCCCGCGCGCTGGAAGGGCCTGAGTGTCCCGCCCAGTCCTTCGACCTCGACGTCCGCATCCGCCGCCCGCGACGCTTCCCGCTTCTCTTCGCGCTCCCGGGATTCCCGTTCCGCCCGCTCGGCCAGCCGCCCGATGCGCTCGACCACCGCCTCGGAGTAGTCGATGCCCGTCTCGGCGACGAACCGCACGAACGGTTCGAGGGCCTCGGCGCGCTCCGGGATACCCCAAATCTTCCTGGCGCCGTCGAACCTGCGTCCGGGGATGGCCTTCACGCGCGCCACCAAAGCGGGCTCGTAGCCCGCGAAAGACACCTCGAACCCGCCGCCTTCCGGCGCGTGGACGCGGTGGCGGAGCCCCTCCTCGGCGCTCTTCTCCGGGGCTGACGGCTCGGGGATGGAGGCGTAGTCCATGCCCGCATCCCCCAGCCGCCCCCGGTACTTGGCGAGCATCCGCCACGCGGCGCGCCTCTGGCGCGGCGTCCAACCGGCCGGATCCTTCCGCGCGAGCGAGCGCCCGAGCGGGGCGTCGAAGCGGTTGAAGCCCATCCCGTCCTCTTCGACCGCCCCGTCGCAGCGGGCGGCCAGGTACCGCACCGCCCCGGCGAGCGCGTCCCGTCCGCCGTCCCCGGTCTCCGGCGCGAGGCGCATCACCGCGGAGACCTCGTAGCCGTGCCGGGCGGCCTCGTCCGAGAGCCCGGCCACGAGCCCGGCGGCGGCCTCCGAGGCAGCTTCGTCGCCGCCCCCCGTCCGTCCGTTCCGTTCAGTCATCGCCTTTCTGCTCCCCTCTCCCCCTCCGATTCCATCACCAACTTCTTCTGGGCCGGGGACGCCCTCAAAGACGTCTCCAGAAAAGCTACTCGCGCCCGCGCGGCCTCACCCTCTTGACTTCCGTTAACAACGCGCTGCATCCTTGGAGGCCGCTCCCGCTGGCCGCTACGCATCCGCCTCTTCCCTCAAATGCGCTTTCTCCACGGGGCTCACGTTCGTCCTGTTGAGCTGCGCGTCGATGATGTAGATCTTGGCGGCGAGGCGGCCCTCCATTTCCACGTCCCGCACCATGTATTTGATACCCCGCCGGACGCAAATTTCGTACCTGGCGTGCCCGTCGAGGACGGTGTTGTCCCAGGCGACGATGGGCTTCCGGCAGCCGTCCTCGGCCAGGCTGCGCTCCAGTCCGGCGTACTCCTCGGGGGAGAGCGGCGGCAACAGGTCGCGGAACTCCCCGTCCACCACCAGCGGGGGGTTTACACGGTAGCCCAGGTAGCGGGCGTATTCCTCCATGGTGCGGAGCTCTTGGACGATCTCGACGCCGCCTGCGGTGGGCCGTACTAGGGTCGCGTAGGGCTTCCCGCCGCTCTCCCCCGTTCCCTCGATCTGCGTCAGCGCGGCGCGGATGCTGAGATTGCCAGCACGCTGGCGATCTAGCAGCTCCTTGTTGGCCGCCAGCTTTCTGTACACGTCGGCGGTCTGCCGGGAGCCAGCGAAGTTCGCGCCCAGCCAGGACAACCATTCGCCGTGTCCCAGCTTCGACTTCGCCTCGTCCAGCATCTCCCCGCAACGTATGGCGTGCTCCACGGCGGACGCCACCGCGCGCTCGCAGGCGCGGTGCTCCTCGTTGATGAGCCCGGCCATCCCAACCAGCTCTTCGTTCGTGTGCATCCCGATACCTTCCCTTCCCTCTTTCCCGACTGTCTTCTTCACACCGCCCTCCTCGCCCGGCACCCGGACAACTCCCTTACCCCGACGCCCAGGGCGTCCGCGAGTCTCTCGGCGGTCTTGCGTTGCGCCCGTTGACGGTTGGCAGCTCTCCCGCGCCCCTCTAACCGCATGACCGTCGTGTAGTCCACCCCGGCGCAACGGGCGAGTCCCGCGACGGTGAGGCCCCGGGCCTCGCGGAGAAGCCGGAGGGCCGGAACCTCCACGCATGGGCTTCGTTCCGCCGAGGCCCGCCGGGAGCGGCTCTCCTCACAGCGGAGGCAGACCTTCCAACTCGAGGGCATCATCCTCCTCGTTCGGCACGCCGCGCAGAGGGCGAGGATCCAGCAACTCCCCGCAGACATCAGTACCGTAGCGGCCCTCACGTTGCCCCCATCTCCCGGAGCTTTGCTTCGACGGCGGTGCTGGCTTCGGTGCGTCGTCGAGGGTCGCCGAGCACCTCCGCGGCCGTGCTGCTCACGAGAGGCGCGACTAGCCTGCTCGGCGACCCTTCCCGCAGCACTATTTCGGCTTGTCGGAGCCACCACGAGGGCGGAGCAGAGAGGAACCTCGCGAGCGCCTCTTCGGAAGTTCCGTTCTCGGGTGTTTTGGGAGCCGGTTCCGCCCTCGGTTCCACGGTTCCACCCCTAAGGGGTGTGGAACCCGGTGGAACCTCCCGTGGTGGGCCGGGTTCCGTCGGTTCCGTGGAACCCCGTGGAACCCGGTGGAACCTCTGCGAATTCGGCTCGTCTACGGGGGTTTCGGGTTCCGCGGGGGGATGTCGGTAGTACCTGTTGTGACCTTTCCTGAAGAGGTTCCGCGAGCCCAGTTCCGAGAGGGCCCTGGACACCGTGGCCTTGGAACCTATCTGGGACACGATTTCCCTCCACGCGGCGCCCTCCCCCGCGCGGCCCTCGAGGTAGTCCAGGAGGCGGCGGGCGGAGTCGGTCATCCCGTCCTCATCGGTTTCCTCGACAGTTCCGCTGGAGCGGGCGAAGAGGAACCCCTGCTCCCCGCCGCCGACGCTGAATGTGACGTCGTGCGGGAGCACACCCTCGCGGTCTTTCACGCGAAGGAGCCTGACCTCGCCCACGTTTTCGCGGTCGAACGGGACGGGGTTGCTAAGGGCCCACATGACGTCCATGGCGTCCTTCTTCCGCGATGACCCGCGGGCCCTCCAGCCCTCGTGAGGCACGTGGTCGA
>CAXUFZ010000322.1:0-4191 GCA_964250345.1 uncultured Rubrobacteraceae bacterium | reverse complement strand
CCCCCAGGTACGAGAACACGAACGACACGGCCAGCACGCCGGCGGCGATCCTGTACGCCACGATCCCCGTCGCGTCGTTCACCAGGCTCTCGCCTTCAAGCACCGTGACGATCCTGCGCGGCACCCCGAGCCTCTGCGCGATGGCCGTCGCGGCGATGGCGTCGGTGGGGGAGACCACCGCGCCCAGCACGAAGGCCGCCGCCCACGAAAGGTCGTCGACCACGTAGTGCGCCACCGCCGCCACGGCCACCACCGTGACGAGCACGAGGCCGACGGCGAGGAGGCTTATGGCGCGCACGTTCCTCTTAAAGTCGCGCCAGGAGGTGAAGAAGGCCGAGGCGAACAGCAGCGGCGGCAGAAACAGGACGAAGACGATCTCGGGGTCCAGCTCGTAGCGGGGCAGCACGCTCGGCGGCACGAAGGCCAGCGCCAGGCCGCTTATGACCAGCAGGATCGGGTACGGAATCCGAATTCTGTTGGCGATGGTCGCCAACCCCGCAACCGCCGCCAACAAAAGAAAGATTACCCCGATCTCACCCAAGCTCTACCCCCATCTCCCTACGCAAACCTCTCCGCCACGAGCTGCGTCACGTCGGCGTACCCGTGCAACTCGTCCAAAAGCCGGCCCATCTCCCCGCCCGACATGTCCCGCCCGAGCGCCTCCAGATCCTCAACCTCCAGCGTGACGATGTATCGATAGGTCGGCTCCGCGTCCGAGCCGAGCTGGCCCGTTACCCGATGGTTGCGCCAGTCGGAGACGGAGGGCAACTCCCGGGCCGCCGGGGCGTAGTCTTCGAGCACCCAGCGTTCGTAGTCCTCCGGGCTCACGCCTTCCTTCAGTTCCACCAGCACGATCATCGTGGGCACGGCGTCTACCTCGGCTCCATGACCACCTCGTCGACGTAGCACCAGATCCAATCCTCCCCCGGCTGGAAAGACTTGACTATCGGGTGCTCGGAGGCCTGGAAGTGCTTTGTCGCGTGCTTGTTTTTTGAGCTGTCGCAGCAACCCACGTGGCCGCAGCTCAGGCACTCCCTCAGGTGGACCCAGACGTCACCCATCTGGAGGCACTCCTCGCACCCCTGGGCGCTAGGCTCCACGTCTCTTATCTGGTCGAGGTGCGTGCAGTTTGTGGCCACAATGTGCTCCCTTCGCTAGACCTCATCCGAACCGTCGAGCCCCGCAGCCTCCAGGGCTTCTTCCAAAGTGCCGTGACGGATCACGGCCACCACCCGCCCGTCGGCCACCCGGAAGACGGAGGCGACGGTCTGGCTGTCGGACGGCCGCCCCTCGTCCGCGGTCATCCACACCGCCTCCTGCTCCACGACGACCGCGCCCCCCGAAGCGTAGACGCGCCCGGGACGCAGCCGGACATTCGCGCGCTCCACCCACTCCCGCAGCAGCGCCTCGCCCCGGCCGCCCCCGCGCGGGCCGCCGACCTCTACGTCCGGGTGCGAGAGGTCTACGAGGCGGTCCGCGTCGCCCGCGTTCAGGGCGTCGTGCCACTCCAGGACGGTCTCCACCTCCGGGATGCTCACGCCGGGGCTGCCTCCGCTTCGGACTGACCGGCTTCTTGCGTCTGGGCGGCGCTCCCCTTGCCCTCGATGATGAAAGCCGCCGCAAGCGCGCTCAGGACGGCGAGGCCGGCCGCGACGAACATCGCCACCCGGAACCCGGAGACGAAGGCCCCGGCGATGGCCTCGTCCACGGCCCTCGCGGTGCCGGCGTCCAGGCCTTGCGGAACCTCCGCGCCGCCGAGGTCCACCTTCTCGGCTTCGAGCTGTTGTCGGGCCTGCGGCGGGAGGTCGAGGTTCTCGACCCGGGCGTCCAGGGTGGCGGAGAAGGCCAGAAAGACGAAGATGCCGAGGACGGGAATGGAGAGCAGGCTCGCCGTGCGCGAGACCGCGTTGTTCACGCCGGAGGCCAGGCCCGAGTGGCGGCCGGTGACGGAGTTCATCGCCGTCGTCGTGAGGGGGGCTATGACGAGCGACATCCCGAGGCCCTGCACGCAGATGGCGGGGAAGAAGGTGGTCCAGTACGAGCCGTCCGTGCCGGGGAGGGCGAAGAGCAGGAAACCCACGGCGGCTATGGACGGCCCGATCACGAGCGGCAGCTTCGCCCCGTAGCGGGTGACGAGCCCGCCAGCCCAGCGCGACATCAGGAACGTTATGACGATGAAAGGCAAAAATGCGCTCCCTGCGGCCGTCGCCGAGTAGCCGTGGACCTGGATCAGGTTGAACGGCAAAAAGTACAGCGAACCACCCAGCCCCGCGTAGAGCAGCAGCGTCAACAGGTTCGCCCCCGTGAAGTTGCGCGTGCGAAACAGCGAGAGCGGCATCATCGGCTCGCCCGAGCGCCGTTCGACCACGACGAAGCCCACCAGCGCCGCTATCCCGACGACAAAAGAGACCAGGACCAGCGGGTCGCCGAAGCCGTTGCTCTGCGACTCGATCAGGCCGAACACCACCCCGCCGAGCCCGACCGTGGCGAGCACCGCCCCCGGTATATCCAGCCGCCGCGCGTCCGGGTCCCGGCTCTCCGGCACGTGCCGCGCCACTATAAGCAGCACGACGACGGCCAGCGGCACGTTTATCAGAAAGGCCGCCCGCCACGAGACGTTCTCGACCAGGTATCCGCCCACGACCGGCCCGAGCGCCGCCGTGATCCCGGAGAAGCCCGACCACGTCCCGATGGCCCGGCCGCGCCGCTCCTGGCTGAAGGAGGCGCTGATGATCGCCAGGGACCCCGGCACGAGCATCGCCCCGCCGACGCCCTGAACCGCCCGCGCCACGATGAGCTGACCCGGCGTAACGGCGATGCCGCACGCCACCGACGCCAGGGCGAACACGACGATTCCTAAAGAGTAGATCCGGCGCCGGCCGTAGTGGTCGCCCAGGGAGCCGCCGACCAGGATCAAGGCGGCCAGAAACAG
Source organism: uncultured Rubrobacteraceae bacterium (assembly GCA_964250345.1). GTDB lineage: Bacteria > Actinomycetota > Rubrobacteria > Rubrobacterales > Rubrobacteraceae > Rubrobacter_D. The sequence continues at coordinate 1,259 of CAXUFZ010000322.1, read as the reverse complement.
GGCGTAAGACTCCACGATCCACTGCGCGTCCACGGCGCTCGCGCTCAGGCGCTGCTGGATCTGGGGCAACGCCACGTTGACGACCGTCCCGTCGATAAACGCCATCGCCGACCCGATGATGGTCGCCGCGAGCACCCACGGCTCCGACGACGACCCGCACGGCGCCCCGGACCGCCCCGACCGGACGACCCCCTCGTCGCACGGCGGATTAAGCGTCGCCATCCCGTTCCCCCTCCCCGAACCCTCTGAAGACCGTCATCCTAGTACGACGACCCCGGTTGCGTCAGAAACTCCGCCTCCTCCGGCGTCGTCTCGCGCCCGAGGATGACGTTCCGGTGCGGGAAACGCCCGAAACGGTCCACGATTTCCTTGTGCCCGACGGCATACTCGACGACGTCGGGCCCTCCCTGCTCGGCCAGCAGCCCGAACAACTCGACCGAGCGGCGCTGGTCCTCGACGCTCTCGCTGTGCATGAACGGCATGTAGAGGAACATCCGCTGGAGGGCCGGAAGCTCCCGATCCAGCGCCCGGTCGACGGCGTATTCGGCGGTCTCCAGCCCCTGCGCGTCGGTCGCGTGGGTCCTGGCGTCGCCGCGGAACATGTTGCGCGGGAACTGGTCGAGCACGATGACGAGCGCCAGGCAGCCTTCCGCCTCCTCGCGCCAGTCGTTCAGGTCGCCCGCCGCGGCGTGTTCGTACACGTCCCCGAAGCGGTCGCGGATCTCCGCGTCGAACTCGTCGTTCCTCTGGAACCAGGCGTCGCGGAACTCGCCGTAGCCGGGCTCGTCCTCGCGGCCGAACCAGAAGTCGAGGATATCCGCCGGGCTAGTCCGCACGACCGACCACCGTGACGTCGTCCTCGCGGCGGGCGGAGGTCTCGCCTTCGAGTCGGCCGCGGTAGCCGTCGAGCATCCAGAGCTCCGGGACGATCTCGGAGACCAGCCCCCCGTCGTCGAACACCCTGACCATCGAGCTCTCGGAGACCGCAACGGCGACCGCGCTCGTCTGCAGGGAGATGGAGGCGCCGGCCATGTGGCGGCTGCCGAGGCCGAGCGGCAGGTCCAGGCTGTCGGAGGCCGCGTCGATGTAGCGGGCCGCCGAGAGTACGACGCCGGCGTTCGAGACGACGAAGGCGCCGTCTAGCTGGGCGAGTTCCTTTATCGTCTCGTGCACGTTGGGGTCGTCTATGCGGCGATCCTCCTCCGGGTGGCCCTGCAGGGGGTCGAGGATCATGGGCTTCGAGCGGCGCATCACCGCGT
>CAXUFZ010000321.1:0-4211 GCA_964250345.1 uncultured Rubrobacteraceae bacterium | reverse complement strand
TTTCGGGGACAGGGTGGGGCGGAAGGCGATGCTGATCCTGACGCTCCTCGTCATGGGCGCCGGCACGGTCGCCATCGGGCTGCTGCCCACCTACGAGACCATCGGCGTCTGGGCCCCCGTCCTGCTCGTCCTCTTGCGCTTCGTGCAGGGCTTCGCGATCGGCGGGGAGTGGGGCGGGGCGGCCCTGATGGCGATAGAGCACGCCCCGGCCGGCCGCCGCGGCTTCTTCGGGAGCCTCCCCGAGCTCGGCGCCCCGGCGGGCGTCGTGCTCTCGAACCTGGCGTTCCTCGCCCTGGCCCCCCTCTCCGACGAGCAGTTCGCGGCGTGGGGCTGGCGGGTGCCGTTTCTCCTGAGCGTGCTGCTCGTCGGCGTCGGGCTCTGGATCCGGCTGTCCCTCATGGAGAGCCCAGCGTTCTCCCGGGTCAAGGAGACGCAGACCGAAGCGGCACGGCCGGTCTCGGAGGTGCTGCGGACGTACCCGAAACAGGTGGCGTACGTCGCGGGCGCGTTCGCGGTCATCAACGCGACGTTCTACACGCTCATCACGTTCGTGCCGTCGTACCTGTCCGGCCAGGGCGTCGGGAGGAACGCGGCGCTAGCGATAGTCCTGATCTCCTGCGTCGCCTGCCTCTTCACCATCCCGGTATTCGGCGCCCTCTCGGACAACTTCGGCCGCCGCCCGGTCTACATCGCCGGCGCGGTCCTGATGGGCTTGACGGCCTTCCCGTTGTTCTGGCTGCTCGACACCGGCGTCTTCGCGCTCATGGTCGTGGGGCACGCGGCCTCGATGGTCGCCGTTAGCGTCGCGCTCGGGCCGAAACCGACGCTCTACTGCGAGCAGTTCGAGACGCGGCTGCGCTACAGCGGCGGGTCTCTGGGGGTGCAGATCGGCTCCATCTTCGGCGGCGCCCTCGCCCCCCTCATCGCCACGGCCTTGCTCGCCTGGACCGGCACCGCGACGTCCGTGGCCGTCTACCTTGCGGCCCTGGCCGCCGTCGCGGCCGTTTGCTCCTACGGGCTGAACGAGACCCACAAGAGCGACGTCGACGCGCAACCGGACAGACAGCGAGAGGGAACCCTCGTACCCGGGGGAGGCCGGACGTGACCACGGGACCGGACGACACGGAGGAGGCCGCATTGCCCGAAGACCGCATCTACCTGAACGCCTTCGACATGGGCTGCGTGGTCCACCAGGCCCCGGGCCTCTGGGCCCACCCCGAAGACCAGGCGTACCGTTACAAAGATCTGGACTACTGGACGGACCTGGCGAAGCTGCTGGAGGGGGGCGGGTTCGACTCCCTGTTCCTGGCCGACGTGCTCGGCGTGTACGACGTCTACCAGGGGTCGAGCGACGCCGCGGTGCGCGACGCGGTGCAGGTGCCGGTGAACGAGCCGTCGCTGGCGATCCCGGCGATGGCCGCCGTCACCGAACACCTCGGCTTCGGCGTTACGGTCTCGCTGACCTACGAGCATCCCTACGCCTTCGCCCGTAGGATGTCCACGCTCGACCACCTGACGAACGGGCGCGTCGCCTGGAACATCGTGACGTCCTACCTGGAGAGCGCGGCCCGCAACCTGGGGCTCAAGCGCCAGGTCCCGCACGACGAGCGCTACGAGCTCGCCGAGGAGTACCTGGAGATCTGCTACAAGCTCTGGGAGGGCTCCTGGGAGGACGACGCCGTCCTGCGCGACAGGGAACGCCGCGTCTTCGCCGACCCGGCCAAGGTCCACCCCATCGGCCACGCCGGCGAGTACTTCGACGTGCCGGGCATACACCTCTCGGAGCCCTCACCCCAGCGGACCCCGGTGCTCTACCAGGCCGGGGCCTCGCCCCGGGGCCGGGCTTTCGCCGCCAAGCACGCCGAGTGCATCTTCACCAACGCCTACGACCCTGCCGTCGTGCGCCAGTACGTGGACGACACCCGCAGGCTCGCCGCAGAGGAGGGCCGCGACCCCACGAACCTCAAGTTCTTCTCGATGCTGACGCCCATCGTCGCCGCGTCGGACGAGGGGGCCCAAAAGAAGTACGAGGAGTACGTCTCCTACGTCTCCTACGACGGGGCGCTGGCGCTCTTCAGCGGGTGGAGCGGGCTCGACATGTCGGAGTACCGCCCGGACCAGCCGCTCGAGTACGTCGAGAACGACGCCATGCGCTCCGCGGTCCACGCCTTCACGAAAGCCGACCCCTCCCGGAAGTGGACCCCCAAAGACATCGCCGAGTTCGTGGGCATCGGGGGTCGGGGGCCCGTGGCCGTCGGCTCGCCCAAGAAGATCGCCGACGAGATGGAGCGCTGGGTGGACGAGGCTGGGGTGGACGGCTTCAACCTCGCCTACGTCACCACGCCCGGCACGTTCGAGGACTTCGTGGAGCACGTCGTGCCCGAGCTGCGACGCCGGGGACGGGTCCGTACCGATTACGGGGGAAGCACGTTGCGGGAGAACATCTACGGGCCCGGCGTCAAGCGGCTGCAGGGGGACCATCCGGGCTCCGAGCACCGGCGGGTCCGCACGGCGGCGGAGTAAACGGGAAAAGGGAGGAAAGGCATGAAGCTGATCGGTCTGTCCGGAAGCCCGACCGAGCGGTCGAAGACGCTGCTCGCCATCGAGAAGGCCGTCGAGCACGTCGCCGACGCCTACCCGTCCGTCGAGACGGAGATCGTCAACGTCCGCGACTACGACGTCCAGTTCTGCGACGGTAGGGACCCGGCCCGCTACGAAGGCGACACCAGGAAAGTCATAGACAAAATCGTGGAGGCCGACGCCCTGATCGTGGGCACCCCGATGTACCGGGCGACGTACACGGGAATACTCAAGAACGTCTTCGACCTGATCCCCAACGACGCCCTGCACGGAAAGCCCGTGGGCCTCGTCGCCACCGGCGGCAGCGACCACCACTACCTCGCCATCGAGCACGAGCTGAAGCCCCTGATCGGCTTCTTCCAGGCCCACGCTTTGCCCGGGGCCGTCTACGCCAAGAACGAGGACTACGAGAACGGCGCTCTGGTAAGTGGCGGCGTCGTAGAGAGCCTCCGGCAGCTCGCCACCTCCGTCGTCGAGTTCGCTGAACGCTCCACCGACCGCCTCGTCGGAGCCGCCGGCCCGACCATCCGGCGCGAATCGTTGTCCCGAGACAACTAAGGAGAGACCATGGCCCAGCCCAAGAGCATGAACGAGGTCGTAGGCGGCGAACGCTACAGGACGGCGCTGTCGCGCCTGATCGCCTCGGACGACGACTCCGTCTTCCTGTTCCGCGCGAACAACGCGGACTACTTTGTCCAGCGCCACGGCGAAAAGGACGAGCTAGAAGTCCTCCCCCCCGACGAGGCCGCCAAGCTCTACGCCGCCCTGCCGGAGAAGCACCAGGGCATCGTCAACGCCTTCCCCCGGGAGCAGGGCGGCGTCGGCTTCGACACCGAGACCATCTTCGACGACGAGGAGGAGCGCGCGCGCATCCTGCGCGAGTACGGCCAACCCCAACGAGCGTAGAGACCGCAGACGGCCCCGCCGGCCGGAAAGGAGAACGCAGGAATGCCGAACCGCGAAGCGAACCGCGAAGAGCCTGCCGGGCTGGACCACGACGCCGGCCCCGGAAGCCCGGTGGACCCGGACGTCTTCCGCAGCATCATGGCCCGCTTCCCCGCGGGCGTGACGGTCGTTACCGCCTACGGGGAGGACGGCGTCCCGCAGGGTTTGACGGTCAACGCCTTCTGTTCCGTCTCGATGTCCCCGCCGCTGGTCCTGGTCTGCGTGGACAAGGAATCCACGACGCTGCCGGCGATCCGGCACTCGGGCGCCTTCACCGTGAACTTCCTGGCCGCCGGCCACGAGGAGGTGGCCCTGCGCTTCGCCTCCAAGAGCCCAGAGAAGTTCGGCGACCTGGCCCACGGCCCGCCGAACGGGTCGCCCGGCGGCCCCGTCCTCTACGAAGACTGTTCGGCCCACGTCGCCTGCAGCGTCTACCGACCCGTGGAGGCGGGGGACCACTGGGTCTTTGTCGGCCGCGTCGAGGACGCGGACCTGGACGAGGACCCGCCCCCGCTGGTCTACGGCGAGCAACGCTTCGCCACCTGGCAGCAGGTACTGGAGGCGCAACGGTGACCCAGCTCTTCCCCCTCCCGAACGGCGCCGCCGCCCGCGAGCCCGAAGGCCCGCGTTCCCCGCCCGTCGCGGCGGCCCTGGACGCTCTCCGCGCAGGCCAGATGGTCCTGCTC
>CAXUFZ010000320.1:0-4230 GCA_964250345.1 uncultured Rubrobacteraceae bacterium | reverse complement strand
GGAGGGGGTGATTGGGGGGTGGGGTTTGGGTAAGTTTTTGCGGCGGGTGTAACTCTACATGGTGGGCGACGCCTATTTCGTCGAGGACGGCAACCACCGCGTCTCGGTGGCGCGATACCGGGGGGGCGCCGCCGTGGACGCGCTGGTGACGGAACTTCTCGCCCCGTGCGGTTGCCCGTTTGCTTGATCGGGCCGTCTCCTGGGGAGGACGAATGATGCAGCAGGCTGTGGGCGAGTCGGCGCGGGTTGCGGGGTTCGTGGCGGAGGCCGCGTGGGGCATCCTGCCGGTCTTCTTGTTGAGCGTTGCTTTGGGTGTTCTGGTCAGGACGCTCAGGCTGGACGGCGCGATCCGCCGCGCCTTCGACGCCCGGGTGGGCGTCGCGATCCTGCTCGCCACGGCGGTCGGGGCCTTCAGCCCGTTCTGCTCCTGCACGGTGGTGCCTTTGGTGGCCGGGCTGCTCGTGGCCGGCGTGCCGCTGGCGCCGGTGATGGCCTTCTGGGTCGCCTCGCCGACGATGGACCCCGAGGTCTTCGCGCTCTCGGTCGGCATGCTCGGCTGGCCGCTCGCGGTCGCGCGCCTCGTCTCGACCCTGGCCTTGAGCCTCGGGGCCGGCTACCTGACGCTCGCGCTCGTCCGCGGGGGTGTCGTAGGCGGGAAGGTGCTGCGGGGCGGCGTGATCGAGAGATACGGGGACGGCGAAGCAGCCATGGACGACGGGTGCTGCGGAGCGGCGGACCCCCGGCAACCGGCCCTGGTCGCCGTCGGCCGGGAACCCATGCAGGCCGCGGTCACGGCCAACAACGCGCCGGACGCCGCCGAAGCGACGGCTTGCGGGGTTGTCGGGTGCGGTCCCGATGCCGGCCCGCGGAGGGAGGCCGGTCGGTTCGGGCAGGCCGTCGATAGCGTCCGGGGGCTCGACCGCCCGCGCTTCGCGAGGGAGGTGCTCGCGCAGAGCTGGTTCCTCGGCAGGTGGTTGCTCCTGGCCTTCGCCATCGAGGCGCTCATACTGTTCTACGTGCCGCAGGAGGCGATAGCCGGCGTCGTAGGCGGCGGGAGCGCCCTCGCGGTGCCGGTCGCGGCTCTGGTGGGTCTGCTCCTCTACCTAAACGAGTACGGCGCGCTGCCGATCGTCTCCGGGCTGCTCGAGAACGGGATGAGCCCGGGCGCCGCGATCGCCTTCCTCATCGCCGGTCCCGTGACCACGATACCTGCCATGGCGGCCGTGTGGGGCGTGGTACGGCCGCGGGTGTTCGCGCTCTACGTCGGCGTGGGGCTGGGCGGGGCCGTCCTGCTCGGCCTCTTGACGGACCTCCTGCTGTAAGCCCCCATCGAGCCGCACCCGGTCGTAGGCGGCGTCTACACGGCTCCCCTTCCGTGCTCCTCTCTACGGGAAGCGTTGCGCGGAAGCGAAAGTGGGCCGCTTTGGGGACTTTCCGGCGATCCGGGTAGGTCCGTGATCTCAGGGAGATTCTGCCATGCGCCGCCGCAGCCACACGGTGCGCTGTTTGTGGCCGAGTTTGGCCCAGGTCGCGGGAGAGGGGCGGTTTGGTGGCCGCCCCTCTGAAGGTTCTCCGGGCCTGTCGGCTACCTTTGGGTGTGGGGGCCCAGGTAGGTCATGGGCGCGTCTTTCGCCCTGCCCGTCGGTTGCGCGGCGCCGTCGGTCACGGGTTCCTTCGTCTTGGCGAAGTAGTAGGTGGCGTGGGCGGCGGCGTCCGAGAAGTCGCCCAGGGCCCGGATGCTGAGGTTGTCGATGTCGTCGCAGGCCTGGTGGTAGCACGGGTCGTAGGCGACGCCCGGTGTGCCGCCGTAGGTGGCGGCCTGTTCGGCGGTCTTTATCCCCTCGGCGCCGGAGAAGAGGCCGCCGGCGGGTATGCCGGCCTCGATGAAGGGCCCGTAGTCCGAGCGACCGCTGAACTCCGTGGGGTCGCTGGCCTGGCCCTGGGAGTCGAAGTAGTCGGTGAAGATGTCCTCGACCTTGCCCGAGCCGTCGGGGCCCGCGAGCGGCGTGTCCGACCCGTCGCCGTCGTAGACGAAGCGGACGAAGTTCGGGGAGCCGACCATGTCGAAGTTGAGGTTGACCATGACCTCGTTCAGCCGCTCTTCGGGGAGCTGGTCCACGTAGTACGTGGAGCCCAGGAGGCCCGACTCTTCGGCGCCCCAGAAGGCGAAGCGGACCTTGTTGTTGGGCTTGACGTCGAGGCGGGCCATCTGGCGGGCGATCTCCAGGATGGTGGCCGAGCCCGAGCCGTTGTCGTTGATGCCGGGGCCTTCCGGGACGGAGTCGAGGTGGGAGCCGACGACGACCGTACGGCTCATGTTCCCGCCTGGGAGGCTGGCGATCACGTTGCTCGTCGTGGTCGTCTTTATGGAGCCATCAGCAAAGACGCGCACCTCGGCGTCGCCCTGCTGGTCGAGCGTGTAGAGCTCCTGGCCGACCGCGAAGGAGGTACCTAGGACGGGTATCTCGAACCCCGCGCCCCCGAGGGTGCCGCTAAGGGCCTCCTGCCGGCCCGGCTGGCCCTCGTTGAAGATCAGGACGGCCGAGGCCCCGGCCTCCTGCGCGTTGAGCGCCTTCACGCCGAACGTGCACGTGCCGCGCTGGACGAGCGCGACGTCGCCGGCCGTGAAGCCCGCGAAGTCCTCGTCCTCGCAACCGCTGGTGTTCGAGCTGGGGGTGGGGCCCGGCGGTATGACGACGTCGACCGGCTGGATGCTGGCCGTCTCCTCGCCCGCGCCGGAGTACTCCATGATGTTGAAGTCCGTGCCGCCCCGGTAGGACCGCTGCTCGGGCTGGGTGAGCTCGAGCTCGGCCGGCTCCCCCTCGTCGAAGCGCTGGTACTCGAACGGCTGGATCCTCACCGTGTACCCGGCCTGACGGAGCTCCCGCGCCACGTACATCCGCGACCCGTAGTACCCCGGCGTCCCCGACGCCCGGCTGTTGCCGTTCTGGTCCGCGATCTCCTGAAATTCCAACTCGTGCTGGAGAATGCCCGTCGGCGTCACCGCCGCGCGGAGCCTCTCCGAACTGTTCGGCGGCGCCGCGACCGCGACCGCGGCCAACCCCAACACCACCGCCAACGTCAACGCGCCCACGATGGCAAACCTCGCCCTACGCATCCACTTTCCCCTCTCTTTGCTCACAAAGACACAAAACTAAGGGCAATTTAGCACAACCGCCATGCAAAAGTCTCGCCGCTATCCGCCTGTCGCAAATATTCCTCCCGGGGGCCAACCGGGCCGCGTTCGCGCGTCGGCCGGGTGGAGATGGACGGCGGCGGATCGGCGGTAGAATGCGCGTATGGGACTCGAAAGCGTGGGAAAGCTGCTCATCGGCGGGGCGTTGATGTTACTGGTGTTCGGAGGTCTGTTTCTGATTCTCGGGCGGATCGGTCTGGACAGGTTGCCGGGGGACCTCGTGTTCCGCCGGGGCAACCTCACCGTCTACCTCCCGGTGGGGCTCATGATATTGCTCTCCGTCGTCGGGACCGTCGTCCTGAACGTGATCCTCCGCCGCTAGCGTGCTCACCTCCGAGCTCGACTACGGGCTTCCCGAAGCCTTGATCGCCCAAAAGCCCGCCGAACCCCGCGACGCCTCCCGCCTCATGGTCGTCGACGCGGCGAAAAACACCATCGAGCACCACACCTTCCGCGACCTCCCGCGGTTTCTGCGCCCTCGCGACGCCCTGGTCCTGAACGAGACGAAGGTGCTGCCCGCCCGCCTCAAGGTTCGCAAGCCGAGCGGCGGCGGGGTGGAGCTGCTCTTCCTCCGCGACCTCGGCCCCGAACGCGGCGCCTGGGAGGTCCTGGCCCGCCCGAGCAAGCGGCTCAAGGCCGGTCTGATCCTGCAAACCGGCGGGGAGAGCGTCCGGTTATCGGAGGACCTCGGCGAAGGACGCTGGGCCGTCCGCGCCGACGACGTGTTGGGTCTGCTGGAGCGGCACGGACGGATGCCGCTGCCGCCGTACATCGAGGCCACGTCGGAGGCCGAGGACCGGTACCAGACCGTCTACGCCAGGGAGCCCGGTTCGGCGGCGGCCCCGACGGCGGGCTTCCACTTCACGGAGAAGGTCTTGGATGACGCGAAAAAGACGGGGGTGGAGGTCGCCCGCGTCGTGTTGCACGTCGGGACGGGGACGTTCTTGCCGGTCAGGGTGGAGCGGTTGGAGGAGCACGAGATGCACGCCGAGCGCTACCGGGTGCCGGAGGGGGCGGCCCGGACCGTCGAAGAC
>CAXUFZ010000319.1:2297-4235 GCA_964250345.1 uncultured Rubrobacteraceae bacterium | reverse complement strand
CGACGTAGGTGTTGTGGTGCTTCTCGTGGTGGAGGTGCATCGTCTCCTGGTCGATCGTGGGCTCCAGGGCGTCGTAGCCGTAGGGCAGCTGCGGCAGTTCGTAGGCCATAACTTTCTTCTCCTCTCTTGGTTCACCTTTGCGTTGCGCACCTTAACATACCCCAGAATCAGCGGGTTTAGACGTGAGGAAGCGCGGTCGGGTCTGTAGAATGCGGTCCTTGGACGCTGCTTTTTCATCGACCGGACGCGGGACGCCGGGGCTTTCGACCCCGGAGGAGGTGCGGCGTCTGTTGGACCGGGCGGTGGAGGCGAGCTCGAACGGGATCGTCATCACGGACCCCAGGCTGCCGGACGACCCCATCGTCTACGTCAACCCGGCGTTCGAGGGGATCTCGGGTTACCCGGCCGACGAGGTCATCGGACGCAACCGACGCTTCTTGCAGGGCGAGGACCGTGGACAGCCAGAGATCGAGGAACTGCGGGCGGCGCTGGCGGAGGGTCGGGAGTGCCGGGTGGTTCTGGAGAACCTCCGCAAAGACGGGACGCCATTCTGGAACGAGCTTTTCGTGTCGCCGGTGCGCGACGAGGGGGGGCGGCTCACCAACTTTCTTTGGGTGCAGAACGACGTCACGGAGCGGCGCAGGGTCGGGGAGGCCCTGCGCGAGAGCGAGGAGCGCTTCCGGGCGACCTTCGAGCACGCCGCCGTCGGCGCCGCCCAGGTCGGGCTCGACGGACGCTGGCTCCGGGTGAACCGGCGCCTGTGCGAGATCGTCGGCTACGCCGAAGACGAGCTCATCGCGGCCACCTTCCAGGACATCACCCACCCCGAAGACCTGGAGAAGGACCTCGACCAGTTCCGGGCCATGCTGCGGGGCGAGCTCCAGACCTACGCGATGGAGAAGCGCTACGTGAGGAAGGACGGCTCCCTCGTATGGGTGAACCTGACGGTCTCGCTGGTCCGCGACGCCGGCGAGCCCCGCTACTTCGTCTCGGTCGTCGAGGACATCGGCGGGCGGAAGAAGGTCGAGGAGGAGCGCGACCTCCTGCTGGTGAGGGAGAGGCTCGCGCGGGCCGAGGCGGTGGCGGCGCGGAGGCGGCTGGCCCTGCTAGCCGCCTCGGGTCCCGCGCTCGCGGCCTCGCTCGACTACGAGGATACGCTGCGACGGGCCACGCGATTGGTCGTCCCGGACCTCGCGGACTGGTGCCTGCTCGACGTCGTGGAGGAGGACGGGACCGTCCGCCAGCTCGCCGCCGCCCACGCCGACCCGGGGAAAGAGGGGCTTCTGGATAGGCTCTCGGAGGTCCGGGCCTTCGGCGAGGAGGACCCGGGGAGCACCGCCGAGGTCTTGCGGACCGGGCGGAGCGTGCTGCTCGCCGAGATGCCCGGCCGCGATTTCTTCGAGCGCGAGTTGGAGGGGGAGCACCGCGAGCTTCTGCGTCGGCTCGACCCCCGATCCATGATGAGCGTGCCGCTCGTGGCGCGCGGCAGGACGCTCGGAGCCATGACCATCTTCTCCTCCGACCCCGACCGCCGCTACGACGAGGAGGACCTCCTGCTCGCCGAGAACCTGGCCTACCGCTGCGCGCTCGCGGTGGACAACGCGCGGCTTTACCGGGACCGCAGCGAGATCGCCCGCGTCCTCCAACGCAGCCTCCTGCCGCCGCACCTGCCCGTCATCCCCAAGGTCGAGGTCGGGGCCGAGTACCTGCCCGCCGGCGAGGCCAACGAGGTCGGCGGGGACTTCTACGACGTCATAAATACCGTAGAGGACGGCTGGGTCTGCACGATCGGCGACGTCCGCGGCAAGGGCCCCGAAGCCGCCTCCGTCACAGCCCTCGTCCGCTACACCGTCCGCGCCGTCATCATGCAGAACGACCGCCCCTCGAACGTGCTTACGACCCTGAACCGGGCCATGCTCCGCCAGCTCCCCGAGGACC
>CAXUFZ010000319.1:0-2242 GCA_964250345.1 uncultured Rubrobacteraceae bacterium | reverse complement strand
CCGCGCGGGCCACCCGGCCCCGCTCCTCGCCCGCCCCGACGGCGCGGTCGAGGAGGTCTGTTGCCCCGGCCGCGCCCTCGGCGTCTTCGAGGACGCCGAGCTCACCGACGCCTCCCTGCGCCTCATGCCAGGCGAGGCCCTCGTCCTCTACACCGACGGCGTGACCGAAGCCCGCTCCCCCGACGGCGGCTTCTTCGGCGAAGAGCGACTCCGAAACTTCCTCTCCTCCCACGCCGGAGAGCCCGCCCCCGACCTCGCCGCCAACCTCCGCGAAGCCGTCCTCGAGTTCCAGGAGGGCTACCCGAGGGACGACCTCGCGCTGTTGGTGCTCCGCGCAGCGGAGCGCTAGCACGCCGGCTTCGCCTCCCGGTTTGTTCGGTCGTGGTCGCGGGGAGTTCGTGTTGGTGGGGATCGGTGTTCTCCGGCGTCGCCCCGCGGCGCGGGCGGGTTTCAAACCCGCCCCTACAGGTCGGTGGATCGAACCGGCGATCCCGGTCTTCGCCTTCGGGTTGGTTTCGTTCCGTGTGGGGGTGACGATCGCCCGCCGGCACGACACGCCGCGTCCTTCGGATCCCCTCTCCGTCCCGGGACGCGGACCGTACCCCGACGAACACCCCATCCGAAGGACCCACCGCGCCCAAAACCGGGAACCGTCGTCCCTAAAACCTTTGTAGGGGCGGGTTTGAAACCCGCCCGCGCCCGGAGATGCACAAAACAAACTGGCCCCTCCACCCGGAATCGCCCGGCAAACCCGGCGCTACCGTCCCTTCGGGCGCGGACGATCCCGTAAAAACGTCAACGTCAAGAGGCCGACGATCGCCAGCGCCGCTGCCGCAAGTTGGATCGTCCATATGACGCCAGGCAACTCGGCCTGCAAGAGCGCGCCGCCGACGATGGGGCTCACGCCGCAGGCGGCGCCGAAGCAGGCGCCGAAGAGGCCCAGGTAGGTTCCGCGGAGGCGAACGGGCGCCAGTTCGGCGGCGAGGGCGGCGCCGGCGACCTCCAGCACCATCTCGGCCAGGGTGAAGAAGAAGACGAAGGCCAGGAGGATGCCGAGGTAGGAGTTTGTCAGGAGGAGGGTTGCGGAGGAGGCGGCGAAGAGGGCGGCGCCGGCGAGAAGGGCGACGACCTTGGAGCCGCGGTCGATCAGGGACGCCACAGGGAGCTGGAACAAGATAACCATGAGACCGTTGGCCCCCAGGAAGAACCCGATCTGCCCGTCGGTCGCCCCGACGAAGTTCTTGGCGTACACCGGCAACGCCTGCCAGTCCTGCGTGAAGACGTAATAGAGCAGCACCCCGACCACGAGCAACGCCACGAACGGCCCGTCCGCGAACGCCTCGCGCAGCCCCCGCCCGCGACCGCCGGCGTCTGCCGGGGTCTCCCCGCGGCCCGGGAGCGACTCGCGGATGGTCAGGGCGAGGGCGGCCCCGACGAGCGCCGTGAGGAGCGCGGTGCCTATGAAGCGCCTCGGGTAGACGCCAGGGCCGCCCGCCGCCGCGGCGAGGCCGGCGGTCATCGGGCCGAGGGCCACGCGGACGAGGCCGTAGGCGCGGGAGCGGGCGCCGGGGACGGTCACGTCGGCGACCATCGCGTTGCGGGCCGCCTCGAACATCGACCACCCCACGAGGCCGTGGGCGACGGAGACGATCAGGAACCCGGCAAAGCCGTCCACCAGGGCGAAGCCGAGGAAGCTCGTCGAGGAGCCGGCCAGGGCTATAAGCATCGTGGGCTTGCGGCCGTAGCGGTCCGTCAGGGGGCCGGCGACGAGGCCCGAGGCGACGCTGGAGCCCGCGAAGAGGGCCAGGCCGACGCCGACCAGCGAGAGCGGGATGCCGAGGACGTTGTGGAAGTAGATCGAGGAGAAAGGGAAGTACAGCCCGTGCCCGAACCGGAACGCGACCATCGCGAAGAGCAACAGGTAGACCCTGCGGTCGAAGCCGCCGAAAGTTTTGCGGAGACGCGGGATCACGCGCGGATGATAACTGATGGCGGATGGGGGGTTGGTGTTCGCGGCTGCTGTTCGTCGGGAGTCGGGGGCTGCGGCGACGGCCCGGCGCGGTCGCGCGGCGGTCGGTGTCGGCGGCGTTCGGCGTCGTGCGGCGGGTCTTGGGGCGCGGGCGGGTTTGAAACCCGCCCCTACACAGGGGGGCGGGGACCACGCAACCCGTGGGGAGTCGGCGGACCGCGGGTTCTCCCGGTTTTGCGACTCCCGACTCCCGGGGTTTGGGCTATGAGATAC
>CAXUFZ010000318.1:0-4258 GCA_964250345.1 uncultured Rubrobacteraceae bacterium | reverse complement strand
ACCTTGAGGACGTCCGCACCAAGGTCCCGAGCGTCATCGTCGCGTAGGGGCCGGCCAGCACCCGCGACAGGTCGAGGACCGTTAGGCCTTCGAGCGGGAGCATCAGGCGTCGTCTATGAGGAACAGTCGCGTCGGGGCGGACCCGGGGTTGCGGCCCTGGTGCGCCCCGGCCCCCCGCCGCGCCGATGGCAGGAAGAAGGCTTCTCCCTCGTGGGCCCTCAGCGGTTCGCGGCCGTCGTCGAAGTGGTACTCGATCCCACCCGAGACGACGAACCCGCGGTGCCCCTCCTCGCACCAGTCCTCGCGCGACGCCCCCGCGCCGTACTCGACGACGGCCCACCGCGCCCCTACGATCTCCGTCTCGCGGGCCCGAACGCCGGGACCGTCGTCCGCCCAGGGAAGCTCGTCGAATGGGACCCGGCGCGGTTCGTCCATGCGGTCAGTCTAACCCCGGCCCGCGTTCCGGGCCAGGGACGGCAGTAAGAGCTTCCGCGCCCGGGCGGCGGGCGATATGGGATAATCCCCCGACCGGAGAAGGCAGTCGAGACGATTGGTCGAGGTGGGCGTATGACCGCGGCACGCACAGAGGTCGGGAAGAACGGGCGGGCGCCGGAGGGGCCTCTCGGGCACGACTTTCTGAACGTCGAGGCGCACCTCTCAGAAGGGGAGCTCGCGGTGCGGGAGCGGGTGCGTTCCTTCGTGCGCGAGGAGATCAAGCCGAACGTCAACGACTGGTTCGACCGGGCCGTCTTTCCAAAGGAGATCGTTCCCAGGTTCGCCGAGCTCGGCCTGCTCGGGATGCACCTCGAAGGCTACGGCTGCGCCGGCCGGAGCGCCGTCGAGTACGGCCTAGCCTGCATGGAGCTCGAAGCCGGCGACTCGGGCCTGCGTACCTTCGTCTCCGTCCAGGGCTCCCTCGCCATGAGCGCGATCCACAAGTTCGGCTCCGAGGAACAAAAAGAAGCGTGGCTGCCCCGGATGGCAAAGGGCGAGGCGATAGGATGCTTCGGCCTGACGGAGCCGACCGCAGGGAGCGATCCGGCGAGCATGAAGACCTTCGCCCGCAGGGAAGGTTCTGGGTGGGTGCTGAACGGTGAGAAGCGTTGGATCGGGATGGCGACCATCGCCGACGTCGCCGTCGTCTGGGCCCGTACGGACGAGGAGAAGAACCCGGTCCGCGGCTTCCTGGTGCCGACGGACGCGGCGGGCTTCTCCGCCACGGACATCACCCCGAAGCTCTCGATGCGCGCCTCCATCCAGTGCGACGTCACTTTCAAAGACGTGAGGTTGCCGGAGAGCGCCATGCTCCCCGAGGCCAAGGGCCTGGGAGGTCCGTTCGCCTGCTTGAACGAGGCCCGCTACGGGATCATCTGGGGCGCCATGGGCGCGGCGAGGGATTGTTACGAGTCGGCGCTCGCGTACGCGGGGACCCGGGAGCAGTTCGGACGTCCGATCGGCTCGTTCCAGCTCGTGCAGCAGAAGCTGGTCAACATGCTCATCGAGATCGAGAAAGGTACTTTGCTCGCGCTCCACATCGGCAGGATGAAGGACGAAGGCACGTTGCGTACCGAGCAGATCTCCCTCGGCAAGCTCAACAACGTCCGCGAGGCCATCGAGGTCGCGCGCGAGGCTCGTACCGTCTTCGGCGGCGACGGCGTCACCCTCGACCACCCGCCGATGCGCCACATGGCAAACCTGGAGAGCGTCCGTACCTATGAAGGCACCGACGAAGTCCACACCCTCATACTCGGCAACGCCGTAACCGGCATCCAGAGCTTCCGCTAGACCATCCGACGACAAAGACTGGAGCGCACGTGGCACAGATGAAAGCTATCGTGGCCGAAAAGGTCGGAGAGCCCGAGGTTCTCGGATACGTGGACGTCGAACGTCCCTCGCCGGGCGAGGGGGAGATCCTGATCGAGGTCAAGGCCGCCGGCGTCAACTACGCCGACACCATGCGCCGCCGCGACCAGTACCTGACGCGCCAGCGCTTCCCGTTCACCCCCGGCTCCGAGGTGGCGGGCGTCGTGGCAGAGGTCGGCCCCGGCGTCGAGAATGCTTCCGAAGGCGACCGGGTCGTCACGCTTTTGGATACCGGAGGCTACGCCGAGTACGCCGTGGCACCCGCCTCGTCCCTGATCCCGATCCCGGAGGGCCTAAGCTTCGACGAGGCCGCCGCCGTCCCGTTGCAGGGCCTCACCGCCTACCACATCATCAAGACATCGGGCGCGCTTGAGGAAGGCGAGAGCGTGCTCGTCCACGCCGCGGCGGGCGGCGTCGGAACCCTCGCCGTCCAGATGGCGAAGCTGCTCGGCGCGGGCAAGGTCATCGCCACGGCGAGCAGCGAAGAGAAGTTAGAGCTCGCCCGCTCCCTCGGCGCGGATGTCTTGATCGACTACACCGACGACGGCTGGCCCGGGAAGGTCCGCGAAGCGACCGATGGCGACGGGGCCGACGTGATCCTGGAGATGGTCGGCGCGGATTTCCCCGAGAAGAACCTCGAGTGCCTGAACACCTTCGGCCGCATGGTCGTCTACGGCGCCGCCAGCGGCGACCGGGGCAGCCTCGTCCCCGCCGCCCTCATGACCGGCAACCAGTCCGTCGTCGGGTTCTGGCTCGTGAACATCATGCGGCGCCCCGACCTCTTCGTCCCGAGCCTCGAAGAGACGCTCGGCTGGATCTCCTCCGGCGACCTCGAACTCACCATCGGCGCCACCTACCCGCTCCGGAAGGCCGCCGAATGCCACGCGGACCTGGAAGGCCGCAAAACGACCGGAAAGTTGGTTCTCAACCCGTAGGTTTCGAGGCTTTCAGGTTCTCAGGTTTTGAGATCTTGGACCGCTCTATGCACTACCGGCGGCGACTTCCGAGACCGGAACGGGCCCAAACAGAAGCGACGCTCCCCGGCCGGGAAACGCCGCCCCTACCTAAAAACCTCAAGGCCTTGAAGCCTCGAAAGCTCTAAATCACCGAACTCGAAGGCCCGCCGGCGACGTAGATGGTCTCGCCGCTGATGTACGAGGCTTCCTCGGAGACGAGGAAGGCAACGACGTTGGCGATGTCCTCGACGCGGCCGAAGCGTTTAAGGGGGATGTTCTTGGCGAAGCGCTCCTTCATGTCCTCCATGGTCATGCCGACGCGCTCGGCGGCCTCCTTGGTCATCTCGGTCTCGACCCAACCGGGCGCGACCGCGTTGACGGTGACGTTGAACCGGCCGAGCTCGAGCGCCAGCGTCCTGGCGAGCGCCTGGAGCCCCGCCTTGGCCGCCGAGTAGTTGGCCTGGCCCTTGTTCCCGAGCGCCACGATGGACGAGGTCATCACGATCTTGCCGTACTCCTGCTCGACCATGTACTTCTGCGCCGCCCGCGAACACAGAAAACTCCCCTTGAGGTGCACGTCGAGCACCTTGTCCCAGTCGTCCTCGCTCATCTTGAACGACAGGTTGTCCCTGAGAAGCCCCGCGTTGTTGACCAGAATATCCACCCGCCCGAAACGGTTGTGAATCTCCTCAAAAGCCGCCTGAACCTGCTGCTCGCTCGACACGTCGCAGGCAACGGCCAACGCCTCGGCCCCTGCCGCCTCGACACCCTCGACGGTCTCCTGACAGGCCTCCGCCGACAGATCCAAAACCGCGACGTTGGCGCCCTCGCGCGCCAGCCGAATGGCCTCGGCCGCCCCGATGCCCCGGGCCGCCCCCGTCACTACCGCCGTACGCCCACTAAGCCTCAAACCGCACCTTCCTCGATCGCTAATCACCGCACGCACACCAAGAGAGGTGCGGACTTCGTTGCATAACCGAGAATTGTATACGAAGAGAACGTATGTGTCCAACATAGATAGGTGCACAGACGACTTAGCCGTGTCCTGTAACGGGCAGGATTATAGGGTCCATCGCGTCTCACGATTGTTTCGGAAGTTACAAACCGTTGACGGTTGCGGGGCGGGGTCGGTAACATGGCGGCACGGGGCTGGTGAACATTATTACCCATGGCGACAACGGGCCGCGGGACTCGGGCGAGGCCGTCCGGGGGGTCGGCATCTCTTATCGGGCGCTGGTTGAGCGGGTGCCGGCGGTCGTCTACGTCGACGACTTGAACGGGGACGGTTCGGCGGTGTACGTCAGCCCGAGGATCCGGGACCTCGTCGGGTATTCGCCGGAGGAGTGGGTCTCGGACCGGGGGGTGTGGGCGGGTTGCGTGCACCCGGAGGATCGCGGTCGGGTGGTGGCGGAGGCCGACCGCGCCCGGGGCAGCGGCGA
>CAXUFZ010000317.1:0-4317 GCA_964250345.1 uncultured Rubrobacteraceae bacterium | reverse complement strand
GCCCCGACCACCCCGGCCTGACGCATCAGCTCGACGGCATCGTCCCGACTCAAAGCCTTTACCTCTTCGAGCGTCCTCCCCTTGAGTTCGACCAAAGTCCTACCCCGGCTCCAGGTCCGAGTAGTCGAAGGCGGCCTGCGCGTCGACGTAGGACCTCATCCCGTCGGGGACCTCGTCTTCGGGGTAGATGGCGTCGACCGGGCATTCGGACTCGCAGGCGCCGCAGTCGATGCACTCCTCCGGGTTGATCACGAAGTGCGCGCCCGCGTCGTAGATGCAGTCCACCGGGCAAACCTCGACGCAGGCCTCGTTCTTCTCGCCGACGCACGGCTCCGTAATGACGTAAGCCAAAACCTTCCTCCTCACCGGGACCGGGTAGGTACGAATCCTCGACGCAACTACCGGATCTACCGCGGACGCGAGACCCTCTGCCGACCCCGGACGCACATTTTAGGAGGGTGACACCCAGGGCCGTCTTTGGCCCGGACGCCAAAAACATGCCGGCGATAAGTCCGCGTGTTGGGCCATCCGGCGACCCCAGCCCCGGCAAGGACCATCGGCGCCAGGACATCTCCCTCATCTTCGCGTCCTGGCGCCAGACCTCGATCAGGGCTCGGTTGACGCCCGCCAGCGCGAAGAGAGAACCGCCGAGCACGGGACAGCCGGCAGCGCCGAGGCCGAGCGTTATGCCGGCCACACCATCGCCGGCCACACCATCGCCGGCCCACAGTCCCCAACAGAACAACGCCCCAGCGCGCAGAGTTCCAGCACGAAACGCGCCGCGAGGTTGGCCTGATGGTGGGCGGGGCCATCCGGCATCCCTATGCGCCTTACACGATGGGGTCGTGGACGGTGACGAGCTTCGTTCCGTCGGGGAAGGTGGCCTCTATGGCGACCTCGTCCACCATCTCGGGGACGCCCTCCATGACGTCTTCGCGGGAGAGGATCGTCGCGCCGAAGCTCATCAGGTCGGCGACGGAGCGGCCGTCGCGGGCGCCTTCGAGGATCTCGGCGCTTATGAGCGCCACCGCTTCGGGGTAGTTGAGCTTCAGGCCGCGGTCGCGGCGCCTCCGGGCGACCTCGGCGGCGGTGAAGATCATGAGTTTCTCCTGCTCCTGCGGCGAGAGCTTCACAACGCCTCCCTCGATAACGCCCGACGACGAACTTCAGAGGGATTCTAGGCCATCTTCGCGGTCCCTTCCCCGGCCGGCGGTCCAGACGCGG
Source organism: uncultured Rubrobacteraceae bacterium (assembly GCA_964250345.1). Lineage (GTDB taxonomy): Bacteria > Actinomycetota > Rubrobacteria > Rubrobacterales > Rubrobacteraceae > Rubrobacter_D. The sequence continues at coordinate 3,093 of CAXUFZ010000317.1, read as the reverse complement.
CACGCCCGGCAGTGCGTTTCTTTGGACGAACGTACGGTGGCGTCGAGGCCGGAGACCCCGACGCCACCAGATCGCGTCTGAAGTTCGGTCGCGCTACGTCGCGCGTCGGCGGCGGCTGCTCGCGGCGTCTATGGTGGCGGCCACGACGAGGACGGCGCCGGTGATCATGAACTTTATCGAGGAGTCGAAGGCCAAAAGGTCCATGCCGTTGGAGATCGAGCCGATGACCAGGGCCCCGAGCAAGGCGGACCAGACGGAGCCCCGGCCGCCCATCAGGCTGGTGCCGGCGATCACGGGCCCGGCAATGGCGTTGAGCAGGATGTCCCCGCTCCCGGAGGCCTGGTTGACGGCCAGGAGGCGCGAGGCCGCCAGGAGGCCGCCGGCTGCCGCCAGCGTCGAGCAGAGGGTGAAGGCCGCGATCCTCACGCGCTCGACCTTTATGCCCGCCCGCCGCGCGGCCTCGGCGTTCCCCCCGATGGCGAACAGGTAGCGTCCGAAGCGGGTCTTCTTCGTGAGCAGGTGGAAGCCCACGACGAACCCGAGAAAGATCACGATGGCGAGGGGGAGCCCCCGGTCGGCGTTGAGGACGGCCACGACCACGACGACCGCCACGGCCACCGCAACGATCCGCACCACCACGGGACCGAGGGGACGCTCGAGCCCGGCCGCCAGAGCGCCCCGCCGGCTGAGGAGCACGGAGGCAGCGTAGGAGGCGACGACCAGCGCGGCCACCGCCCAGCCCACGACCGGCGGGAAGAAGGTGCCGGCGAGGCCCGTGATGATCGGGTCGCGCAGGTTCACCGTCCCGGCCGGGCCGAGCACGTACAGCAACGCCCCCTGAAAACCGAGCAGCCCCGCCAACGTCACGACCAGCGAGTGGACCCGGAACCTCGTCACGACGAACCCGTTGAACAACCCGACAACCACGCCGACCAGCACGCCGATGATGAGCGCCGGTACGGCGGGCACCGCGCTGTTCACGCTCAGCACGGCCATGACGCCCGCGGCGAACCCGCTCACCGAGCCGACGGAGAGGTCTATCTCGCCAAGCAGCAGGACCAGCACGATCCCCACGGAGATGGTGCCGACCGCGGCGATCTGGAGCATCATGTTAGTCAGGTTGACGGCCGAGAGAAAGCGCGGGTTGGCGAGCGTAAAGACGGTCCAGATCGCCGCCAGCCCGAGCAAAACCGGCAACGGACCGAGCCCGCCCGGCCCCAAACGCCCGAAGGCCCTCGTAAAGAAGCCGCCCTTCTCCGCCTGCTCCCCGGCGGCGCCCTTCTGCGCGCCTTCCCGCGTCGCGGTCATACCGCCCCCTCCCGCGCGTCTGCGCCGGCGTTCCCGGGGGTACCCCCGGCGGCGCCGAACACCGCGCCCGTGGTGGCCCCGCCCCCCGAGTCGCGGGTGGCGGGCCAGACGACGAACTCCCGCACCCCCCCACCCAACCGCAGCACGACGATGCGGTCGGTGACCTCGAAGACGTCGGCGAGGTTGTGGCTGATGACCACGACGCCCAGGCCCCGCTCTTTGAGGCGTAGGATCAGGTCGAGCACCTGCCGCGTCTGGGCGACGCCGAGGGCCGCCGTCGGCTCGTCGAGCAAGACCACCTTCGGCTCCCCGAGCAACGAACGGGCGATGGCGACGGACTGGCGCTGGCCGCCCGAGAGCGCCGCGACCGGGGTCCTGACGCTCCGAATGGTCGTCACCGAGAGCGAGTCCAGAAGCTCCAGGGATCTCCGTTCCATCGGGGGCTCGTCCATCCAGCGCGCCGCCCGGCCCGCGCCGCCGGCGATGTTCTCCTGCCCGAGGAAGAGATTCGCCACGACGTCAAGGTTGTCGCAGAGGGCGAGGTCCTGGTAGACGGTGGCGATGCCGAGGGCGCTCGAGTCCTGCGGGCCGTTTATCTCGACCTTCTCGCCCCCGAAGAGGATCTCGCCCTCGTCCGCCCGGTGGCTGCCGGCTATGGTCTTGACGAGGGTGGACTTGCCGGCGCCGTTGTCGCCGACGAGCCCCACGACCTCACCGGCGCGGACCTCGAAGTCCACGCCGGTGAGCGCCTGCACGGGGCCGAAGCTCTTGCTTACGCCCCGGAGGGCGAGCAGGGGGGCCTCGGCCGTCTTCGTGGCGTCCGTCATCTAGCCCGTGATCCCGGCCTCGCGGCAGGCGTCCTCGAAGTCGGGGGTGCAGACTTCGTCCACCCGGTAGAACTTGTCGGCCATGACGGTGTCCTGCATGTTCTCCGCCGTCACCACCACCGGATCGAGGAGCACCGAGGGCACGTCCTCCTGGCCGTTGTCCACGCCGGTGGTCTGGAGACCCTGCGGCAGCTCCCCGTTCTCCAGCAGCGCGACCGCCATCTCGGCCGCCGTCGTGGCCTCTTCCTGGATGGCCTTGTAGACGGTCATGCCCTGCTCCCCGGCGAGCACGCGCTGGACGGCCTCGAGCTCGGCGTCCTGGCCCGTGGTCGGCGGGAGCGGGTCCACGCCGGCGGCCTTGAGGGCCGCGATGGCGCCGCCCGACGTGCCGTCGTTGGCCGCGTAGACGCCGTCGATGTTCTCCGCCCCGAGCCGGGTTATGGCCTGGTCCATCTCGCTCTGGGCCGCCTCCGGGCTCCAGTCGGGGGTGTCGTACTCGACCCCGACCTCGAGGCTGCTCTGATCTATAACGCTGTGCGCGCCCTGCTTGAAGAGGCCGGCGTTCGGGTCGGTGGGGGCGCCATTGATCATGACGATGGTGCCGCCCTCGTCGACGTTCTCCGTCATCCACTGACCCTGAAGCTGCCCGACCCGCTCGTTGTCGAACGAGACGTAGGCGTCGAGGTCGGCGTTCTGGACGAGCCGGTCGTAGGAGAGGACCGGGATGTCGCTCTGGTTGGCGCGGTCAACGATGACCGACGCGCTCTCGGCATCCACCGGGTCGAGCACCAGGACCTCGGCGCCGTTGGTGATGGCCGCCTCGGCCTGCTGCTGCTGCCTGGAGGCGTCCTGGTCGGCGTTGGAGTACAAGATCTCGCAGTCCGGGCACTGATCCGCGACCGCCGACTCGAAGATCGGCCGGTCGTGCCTCTCGTAACGCGTGGTACTACTCTCCGGC
>CAXUFZ010000316.1:3431-4318 GCA_964250345.1 uncultured Rubrobacteraceae bacterium | reverse complement strand
ACCTCCGTGTCCTTCTTGCTGGCACGTCCGGCGGTAATGCTAAGGGCCGAGGGGGCAGTGATGCTGGCCGGGAGCGCGCTGCTGTACTGGCTGGACGGGGGGGGCTGGTGGCTGTTCGCGCTGCTCCTTTTGGCGCCCGACGCGTCGATGTGGGCTACCTGGCCGGCCCGAGGGTCGGCGCGGCGGCCTACAACGCCTTCCACTCCTACCCGCCTCCGGCCGTCCTGGCGGCCTTCGGCCTGCCGGCGGGGCCCCCGCTCGCCGTCGCCGTGGCCCTGGTGTGGTTCGCCCACATCGGCACAGACCGCGCCGTCGGCTACGGGCTGAAGTACAGGAACGCCTTCGGGGACGCGCACATGCGGCGGGCATGAGGCCCCGGGTAGAGGGCCCTACGGTGTCGCTCGTGGGCGTGGCCAGGCGTGCCTTGGGGACAAGCAGGAGCAGGTTACGCAGACCATGCTCGAGCAAGCAGAAGCGCTCTCGCAGGAGTGGGCGGTCGCACGGGCGCGGCAGCGCCCAGCCCGCGCCGCGCTTTAGTCGAACACACCCCACGGAACCGGGTTGCAAAACGTACCGCAACCGGGCCGGTACGCCCCGGACGAACGAGAGCCCGAATTGGTCGAAAACCGCCGCGAAAGGGCGTGATCCGGATGTGAGGGTGACCGTCGATGCCGAAGTGGATCTGGTTTCCTAGCTCCCTGTACCCTCTCCTGGTTTGGATAGGAAAGGTCGCGCCCGTTCTCTTTCCAGACGCGACCTTCTTCGATCAGACTTCCATCTAATCGCTCTGTCCAGGCGGCCTTTCGTAGTGCTCGACGCGCCGGTCCTCTACGCCGGTCTGGACGACCATGACGTTGCAGACCGCGTTCCTTACCACCTCTCTGGGG
>CAXUFZ010000316.1:0-3421 GCA_964250345.1 uncultured Rubrobacteraceae bacterium | reverse complement strand
CCTCGGCGCCGCGGCCACGGTTGCCTACGACGATGAGGTTACGGGGGTCGGAGCCGGCGACTTCCAGGAGGGCTTGTGCCGGGTCGCCGGGGACGATCTGGTAGTCGATGGTACGGGCGCGTTCCTTCTTGAGCTCCCTGATGGACTTCTGGATAGCCTCTCTAGCGGCTTCCTCGCCGTAGAGCTCCCGGTGCCCGCCGGCTCCCCCGGTCTGGGACCCCGACCCGGCCCCGGGGTTGTAGGCGGAGACGACGAACAGGTCGGCGTCGGCGGCGGAGGCGACGCCTGCCGCGTGGCCGACGGTGACGAGGGAGGCGGGGGAACCGTCGGAGCCGACGACCACGCGGTTGTAAACGTTGGCGATGCGGCGGGGGGCTCCGAGCGGCATGATCTCGGACTCCTCGGTCTCCCTGGGCGGGTTCACGAAGAGCATGGCGACGGCGCCGATGGCGAAGAGCACGCCGGAGAAGATCAGGGCGTTGGTGCCCAGACCGCCGAGGACGTTCTCGAAGATCCAGCCGAAGGTGAACGTCTGGATGAGCATGGGCACCACGATCATCATGTTGACGATGCCCATGTAAACGCCGAGGCGTTCTTTCGGCACCATGCTCGCGACCATGATGTAGGGGACGCCCATCATCGAGGCCCAGGCGATGCCGAGCAGGACCATCGGCAAGAGGAGGACGTACTGGCTGCCGATCGTGGACAGCGAGATCATCGCCACGGCCGCGCAGCCGAGGGCTACCGCGTGGGTCCACTTGGCGCCGAAGCGGGTCGCCACCCCGATCAGGGCGAGCGCCGCGAAGATGGTCACGAAGTTGTACGTGCCGTTCATCGCGCCGACGAAGCCGCCGGCGTCCTCGAACCTCTGGTAAGCCGCCGTGCCCTGCGCGGCGTCCGGATCCCCCCGGAACACCGTCTCGTTGATGCTCACGGACACAAACTGCCAGTAGATGACGATCGCGTACCACTGAAATAGGAAGACCACGCCGATCTTGTGCATGCCCAGGGGCATGGCCCGGACGGCGTTGGCGATGTCGCGCACGTAGGCGGTGGGGCCGGAGGGCTGCGAACGCAGCTCGGCCAGCTCTTCTTCGGTCGGCGGAATCTCTTTGGTCGAAAGGACGGAGATCAGGACCGTCGCGATGGAGCAGAACGACCCGATAAAGAACGCCCAGAATACCCAGGTCGGAAGTCCCCGGGCGGCACCGCCCGCGAACAAACGCTGGAAGACGAAGATGGAAAGGTTAGCGCTGACGGCGCCGGCGCCGACGAACATGCTCTGCGTGAGGAACCCGCGCGCCAGTTGCGACTCGGGCAACTTGTCGGAGATAAAGGCCCGGTAGGGCTCCATGGCCGTGTTGTTGGAGATGTCGAGCAGCCACAGCATCAGGAAGGCGAGCCACAGTACGGACACGAACGGCCAGATGAACAGGCAGATCGAACAGCCTATTGCTCCTATGATGAAGTACGGTTTTCTCCGTCCCCACCGGTCGCTCCACGTCCGGTCGCTCATCGCCCCGATGAGCGGCTGGACGAGCAACCCGGTCATCGGGCCCGCGAGGCTGAGGAGCGGCAGTTCCTCCGGCGAAGCCCCGAGGAGCTGGTAGATCGGGTAGATCGCCGTCTGCTGCAACCCGAAGCTGTACTGGATGCCGAAGAACCCGAAGTTCATCAGCAGGATAGCCCGGAAGGTCAATAACGGCTTGCGCTCGAGGTCCGCCTGGGCGTCGGTCGGCGGGGCCGCGGTTACTGCCATTTTAGGGCCTCCTGTCTACTTGTCGAACGGCCGGGCACGAACGTCATGCATCTCAAGGAGAATGAAAGGCCACGACCGCGCACGTGCAAACGAAGAGGGATGTCGAGCATCCCGGTAACGCTTGAGAGACTCTATGTGTGCCCTCATCCCTTTCCCCAGTCTTACCGCCGAACGCTACCCCCTGGCGCCCGTTCCCTGGTCCAATTTAAGCTTAGAGGATAGGACGTTGTCAAAGTTTGTGTCTTGAAGCACAACGTGCGTGGCCCCTGGCGAGGACGTGCCTTGACCTCCGCCGTGTATTCTGTAAACCTTTACGTCTCCCAGTAGGACTCTAAAAAGGACGAAGGTGGCGGGTACTACCATCAAAGACGTGGCGAAAGCGGCGGGTGTGTCGATCGCGACGGTTTCGCGCGTCTTGAGCGGGAAAGACCCTGTGAGCGAGGGGGTTCGGGGTCGGGTGCTGGTGGCGGTCCGGGACCTCGGGTATCGTCCCAACGCCCTGGCGCGCTCGTTGAGGGAGGAGACCACGCGGACGTTGGGTCTCGTGGTGCCGAACGTGATGAACCCCTTTTTCACGTCCGTGGCCCGGGCGGTTGAGGACGCCGCCAGCGAGCGGGGCTACAGCGTCATCTTGTGCAACGCGGAGGAGGACCCGGCCAAAGAAGAGTCTTACCTGGACGTGCTGCTCCAAAAGCGGGTGGACGGGCTCGTCATCAGCCCGGCCCGGAAGAGGTCGCCGCAGCTCGGCGAGTTCGCCAGGGCCGGCGTGCCCGTGGTGTTCGTGGACCGGGCGACGGAGGACCTCGACGTGCCGACGGTCCGCGTCGACGGAAGGGGGGCGGTCGACGAGCTCGTCGGATATCTGGTGGGGCTGGGCCACGAGCGGCTCGCCGTGATCTCGGGTCCCAGGGAGGTGATCCCGGGCAAAGAACGGCTGGAGTCGTTCCTGAACTCCGCCGAAACCCGCGGGCTGCGCCTCCCCGCGGAGTACCTCAAGCTCGGGGACTTCAGGAGGGAGAGCGGACGCAGGGCCATGCGAGAACTCATGTCGCTGCCCCGGCCGCCGTCGGCGATCTTCGTCGCGAACAACCTCATGTGCCTCGGGGCCCTGCAGGCCGCCAAGGAGGGAGGCCACGCCATACCGGACGACGTGTCCATCGCGAGCTTCGACGACATCGCCTGGTTCGAGCTCCTGGACCCACCGATCACGGCCATCGCCCAGCCCACCGAAAAGCTCGGCGCCATCGCCGCCGGCACGCTCCTCAGCCTGCTGGGCGAGGACGGCGACGCGAGATCCGTCTCCCTGGAGGCCACGCTAACGATAAGGGGCTCGTGCGGCGTTCCTCGGGGAACCGTCCTACCCTGAAGGCGACCGTCGTAACGCGGACGCGGGGTCGAGACTGCTTGACACCCCCGCAGCGTCGCTGCTAGGCTGCGTAAACGTTTACGAGAACCTTTACACGGGGACAGTTCGAGCGGGAGAGGAACAGGAGGTAACCCCGTTGAAGAGGAAACACGGCCGTTCGGCCGAAGGTCTGGCCCAGACCGGTATCTCGCGTCGGAATTTTATCAAGGGCGCGTTGGGCGTCGGTGCGTCGTTGGGTGGTGCGGGCGTGTTGTTGGGGGGTTGCGGCGGGGGTCAGGGGGGTGGTGGGGGGTGGC
>CAXUFZ010000315.1:0-4333 GCA_964250345.1 uncultured Rubrobacteraceae bacterium | reverse complement strand
CTCTGGGACCAGCTACGCCCGGTCGAACGCGGCCTCGTCGTCGCGGGCCGGCTGGCCTCCCGCGGGCAGGGCGAGGCCGTTGCGCGGCTCGCCCGCGCCCTGGGGTGGCCGCTCCTGCCCGATGTCGGCTCGCAGGTCCGCCTCGGCGCGAGCACCGGCAGCGCCGCCATCTACGACGTCCTGCTCGCCGCCGAGACGTTCGCGGGGGCGCACGCCCCGGAGGCGGTGCTGCACCTCGGCGGACGGTCGTGCAGCAAACGCCTGGAGCGGTTCGTGGCGCGCGGCGGCCCGGACCCCTACGTCGTCGTGCGCGAGAACCCCTTCAGGCTCGACCCCGCCCACCGCGTCACCCACAGCGTCGAGGTCGCCGTCACGGACTTCTGCGACGCGCTCTCCCGCGCCGCCACCGAAGATCCTCCGCAGAAGAACAGGTTTTGGATGGAGGCCTGGACAAAGGCTTCCGGCGAGGCGGGAGAAGCCCTGGACCGCTCGTTCGTTGGGAAGAACGGTCTGAACGAGCCGCTGGTGGCCCGTCTCGTCTCCCGTGACATCCCTAACGGCCATAGCATCGTCGTCGCGAGCAGTATGCCCATCCGGGACCTCGACGCCTTCGCGGCGACCGACGGCGCGCCGATCCCCGTCGCCGCGAACCGGGGCGCGAGCGGTATCGACGGGACGGTGGCGACCGCCGCCGGCTACGCACGCGGCTCTGGGGGGCCCGTGACCCTCCTCATCGGGGACCTGGCGCTCCTGCACGACCTGAACTCCCTCGCCCTGCTGCGTGACTTGCCCGTCACCGTAGTCGTTCTGAACAACGACGGCGGCGGCATCTTCTCCTTCCTGCCCGTCTCGCGTCACGAGGACTTCTTCGAGCCGTACTTCGGCACGCCGCAGGGCGTCGACTTCGAGCCCGCGGCGGCCATGTTCAGAATCCGTTACGAAAACCCCGCCACGCCGGAAGAATTCCTCTCCGCGTACCGGACGGCCCGCTCCAACGAAGGGCCGGCCCTGATCGAGGTCGCGACGGACCGCGGCGAGAACGTCGCGGTCCATCGACGGCTCGTCGAGGCCGTGACCGCCGGGGTGGGAGAGCCCTGATCCCAAACTCCGCGGTTACTCCGACGCTGAAGAACACAGGCTAACCTGGGAGACAATTCGAGGTGGGACCCGCTCTCCGGACCCGGTAGGATAGCGAGGGTGGCGGTCGGACGAGCCAGGGGAGGCGCGGTGAGGGAAGGCCCATATTCGGTCCCGGCGGCCGGCGGTTGTCTCTGCGGCGCCGTCCGCTACGAGGTGCGGGGCCCGCTTCGGGCGGTGGTCAACTGCCACTGCGCCCAGTGCCGCCGCACCAGCGGCCACTTCGTCGCGGCGACGGCGGCGCGTCGGGAAGACCTGGAGCTGACCGAATCCGCGGGGCTGCGCTGGTACGAGTCGTCCGCGACCGCCAGGCGCGGGTTCTGCCAGGCCTGCGGGGCCAGCCTGTTCTGGGAGGCCGTCTCGGGCGGGCGTGTCTCGATCATGGCCGGCTCGCTCGACCCGCCGACAGGCTTGCAGACGGCGGCCCACATCTTCGTCGAAGACGCGGGGGACTACTACGACATCGACGACGGCCTGCCCCGGCACCCGGAAGGCGACCACGGGGTCCAGTCCCCCGACCTTTGATCCCGGAGACGGAGCGCCCGCTCGGCCTCGCGGTCACCGGGAGGAGATCCCGGCCCGTCGTCCTCTTCTTGCACGGCTTCATGGGCTCGAAGTCCGAATGGACCGGCGTCACGGAAACGCTAAAACACGACTTCCGATGCGTGGCCGTGGACCTCCCGGGCCACGGGACTTCGACCAGCCTGCCGGATGAGACGTACACCATGGAAGGCACGGCTGGGGCGATTCTAAGGACGCTCGACGGGCTGGAGATCCCACACGCTACGCTCGTCGGCTACTCGATGGGCGGACGCCTCGCCCTGTACCTCGCCCTCCGCCACCCGGACCGCTACGCCGGCCTCTTCCTGGAGTCATCTTCGCCCGGTCTAAAGACCGGCGCGGAGCGGGCGGCCCGCCGCAAGGCCGACGAAGAGAAAGCGCGACGCCTGGAGCACGGCGACTTCGAGGAGTTCTTGAACGACTGGTACGGTCAGCCGCTCTTCGCCCCGATGGCACGAGACGCGGCGTTGCTCCGGCGCACCATCGAGGCCCGACGGAAGAACGATCCGGCGGAGCTGGCAAAATCGCTCAGAGGCATGGGCACCGGCAGCCAGCCGTCGCTGTGGGAAGAGCTGCCCGTCCTTCGGGTCCCGACCCTCGCTATCGCAGGGGAGATTGATGAGAAGTTCGTCAACATCTCCTCGCGCATGACGGACGCGAGCCCGCTGGTACGTGCCGTCACCATCCCCGGCGCGGGACACGACGTACACGATGAAGCGCCGGCCGCGTACCTCGCGACGCTTCGAAGATTCGTCGGCGGGCCGCCTCCCACCCCCGCCGGGTGAAGCCGAATCGGTCGCCCGCTGGCGTGGACCATCGATCTGATAATATGATTGTATGAGATTGAGGACGGACGCGTAGCGGCTATGGGCGAGGCACGGTCCGTAACGGAGATCGCGCGCCACTTCGCGGAGTACGTCAACAGGGTGGCCTACAGGCGGGAGCGTTTCGTGCTCGTGCGGGGGAACAAGCCCGTGGCCGAGCTCGGGCCGGTTCCCGCGGGCAGGCGTCTGGGCGAGTTGCCGGGGCTGCTCGATTCGCTACCCCGGTTGTCTGAGGACGAGACGGCGGAGTTTGCCGAAGATCTCGCCATGGCGAGAAGCGGCCTATCTTCTACCGAGGTTCGGGACCCTTGGGGGTCCTGATCGACTCCAGCGTCCTGATCGCCCACGAGCGCGGACGCGCCAGCCTGGAGGATCGTCTCGCTGGCCGGGAGGACGAAGAATTCTTCCTGTCCGCGGTCACCGCGAGCGAGTTGCTCCACGGCGTTCACCGCGCCGGGGATTCGAACGTCCGGTCGCGGCGCGCGGCGTTCGTGGAGGCGGTGCTCGAGCGTTTCCCGTTGCTTTCGGTAGATCTCGCCACGGCCCGCGCTCACGCGCGGATCTGGGCGGAACTGACGTCGCAGGGGCGGCTCATCGGCCCGCACGACCTCTGGCTCGCGGCCACGTGCCTGGCGCACGGGCTCACGATGATCACCGGCAACGCGCGCGAGTTCGCGCGGGTTCCCGGTCTGGACGTAGAAACCTGGAATGGCGGACGGTGACGCGCGGCCCTTCCCAGGCCATATAATCCGCGCCATGACTAATACCGCGTGGAAACCGGCCGCAGAGTTCGAGGACATCAGGTACGAGAAGGCGGATGGGATCGCCAAGATCACCATAAACCGCCCCGAGGTGCGCAACGCCTTCCGCCCTCTGACGGTCAGGGAGATGCAACGCGCCCTCGAAGACGCCCGCGAGGACCCCGAGACAGGCGTCATCATCCTGACCGGCGAGGGACCGGACGCTTTCTGCTCGGGTGGGGACCAGAGGGTGCGCGGGGACGCGGGATACCTGGATTCCCCGGACGACCCGAGGCGCACACCGGGGGGCGCCTCGGTCGGGCGCTTCGACGTCACGGACCTGCACGTCCAGATCCGGCGCTGCCCGAAACCCGTCGTCGCCATGGTCGCCGGCTACGCGGTGGGAGGCGGGCACGTCCTCCACGTCGTCTGCGACCTCACCATCGCCGCGGACAACGCGAAGTTCGGCCAGGTCGGCCCGCGGGTCGGCTCCTTCGACGGCGGCTACGGCGCCTCGATCCTGACCCAACTCGTCGGCCCGAAACGCGCGAAAGAGATGTGGTTCCTCAACCGCATGTACGACGCGAACGAAGCCTACGAAATAGGCCTCGTAAACAAAGTCGTCCCCCTCGCCGACCTCGAGACCGAGACGGTAACCTGGTGCCGCGAGATGCTCGAACGCTCCCCCTTCGCCCTGCGCCTCCTCAAAGCCAGCTTCCACGCCCACGAGGACGGCTTCGCCGGCATCCAACAACTCGCCCACGACGCCAACCTCCTCTTCTATGGCAGCGAAGAGGCCCAGGAAGGCCGCGACGCCTACAAAGAGAAACGCCCGCCGGACTTCTCGCGCTTCCCCCGACGCGCCTAGTCGCTGCGCTCCGGAGAGTAGAGAATGGAGAGTAGAGAGTAGTAAGGGCTGATAGCGCTCGTCACCGGGTTTTTCTACTCACTACTCTCGACTTCTTGGAGCAGCACAGCGACGACCTGCCTTGACGTGACACTATTATGATGTCATAGTGATGTCACGCTACGTTAGGGAGGCGATGTGCGCGAGTTGGTGGACGTGTGGCT
>CAXUFZ010000314.1:0-4359 GCA_964250345.1 uncultured Rubrobacteraceae bacterium | reverse complement strand
CCCGCGACGCGGTGGGCGGCGACGACGAGAGCGACCGGGCCGACGGATGCGAGGATGTCCCGCATGGGGTCGGGGCTGTGGGTGGGGAAGAGGCCGGCCCGGTCGCCCAGGGTAGCCACCGGGCCGGCCCAGTCCAGGGGCGCCTCCCGGCGGTCGTAGCGCCCGCCTGGCGCGGCGGTCAGGACCTCGCCGCCGAGGCTCTGCACCCAACTCGCGAGCTCCATGTAGTAGAGCAGCAGGGCGCCGGGGTGTCCCGTCCCGAAGACGAAGCGTTTCCCGGCTTTGGCGGCGGTTCGGATGCGTTCGCCCGCTTTCAGCAGCTCTTCGGCCGTGCGTGAGGGGTTGATGCGTCCCCGGCCCGGGGTCTCGTCTCTGTCCGGCGGGTTGCCGAGCTGGCGCGAGACGGCGTCGTAGGCCTCCTCGAAGGTGACGCCGCGCAAGAGCTCTTCCATCCCGTAGGTGTTGTTGGGGTCGCCATCGACCATGAGGCGCATCTTGTAGAGGTTGTTCTCGCCCCCGTGGGAGGTGTTGTTCCCGGCGAGGGTCGCCGCCAGCAGGTCGTCGGCGTGGTCTTCGATGGAGGGCGTCACGGGGGCCGAGTCTAGCAGAGCGCTTCGGGATCTGGCGGGCAATATGCGCGAACGGCGGGCCTCCGGCGGTTGTTCTGCCGGGGCGACTGGCGTAGGGTTGCCGTCGTGGATCTTCTCTCTCTTCTCCGACCAGACGGGTAGACGGTGGAGCAGGACTACGCGGGGCTCAGGGGCAGGCTGCGGTTGCTCATGGCGGCGGCGTTCCTGAGTACGTTCGACCGCTTCACCATCGCGCCGATGCTGGTGACGATAGCGGCGGACCTTGAGGTCTCGCTCGCCGAAGTCTCGGCGGCGGCTAGTTTGTACTTCCTGCTCTACGGGCTGATGCAGCCGGTGTGGGGGATGCTCTCGGACAGGATCGGTCGGACGCAGGTCATCCGGCTTGCCCTGGTCCTGGCGCTCTTGCCCGGACTCCTCTCGGCGTTCGCCCCCAACCTCGCGGTCCTCGTCGTGGCGCGGGCGTTCGCCGGGGGGCTCTTCGCGGGGGTCATACCGGCCTCGCTCGTCTACATCGGGGACGTCGTGCCGATGGATTCCCGCCAGCGGGCGCTCGGCAACCAGCTCGCCTCCTCCGGCGTGGCGACGGGGCTCGCGACCGCCGGGGCCGGGCTCGCGGCGTACCTGGATCTGTGGCGGCTGGCCTTCGCGATCCCGGTCGTGGCCTCCTTCGTCCTCGGGCTGCTGCTCGCGCGCCGCCTGCCGGAGCCCGAGAGGGAGGACGGCGAGGCCGGGGCGATCGAGCGGATCGGGCACTTCCTGAAGAGCCCGTGGGCCGTCTTCGTCGTGCTGCTCGCGCTGGTGGAGGGGGGCGTCATCCTGGGCTTCCTGACCTACCTCGCCCCCGCCCTCGAAGCCGAAGGCTACGGCGCGGCCGTCTCGGGGCTGGCGGTCGGGCGCTTCGGGGTGGCGACGCTCGTGTGGGCCAGGGCCGCCAGCCGCGCCGCGGACAGGTGCGGCAAGGGCGCCGCGATCGGGCTCGGGGGAGCGCTCCTGGCCGCGGGCTACGCCGCGGGCGCCGCGAGCCAGAGCTTCTCCGGCATCGCCGTCTCGGCCTTCCTGGTCGGCGGCGGCTTCGCGTTCATGCACCCCACGCTGCAGAACTGGGCCACCGAGGTCGCCCCCGGAGCCCGCGCCACCGTCATCTCCTTCTTCGCCGCCGCCCTCTTCGTCGGCAGCGGCCTCGCCACCGTCCTCGCGGCACCCCTGGCGGAGGGCGGCGCCTTCCCCCTCCTCTTCGGCCTCGCCGCGCTAACGGGTCTGCCGCTCGGCCTCGCCGGTGCCCTCGCCCGCCGGGCTTACGCGAAGTGAGGTTTTGAGGCTTTCAGGGGTGCGTGAGCGAGGCAGGGTCCCGGACATCCAACCCTAAGAACCCGAGAGCTTCCGAAGGAGGCGACCTGGAACCCCAAAACCTTTCCACTAGACGTTGCCCAGGAAAGCCAGATCTCCCGGCATCCTCAGCGGTTTTCCGCTGGCGAGGTCCACGTAGGCGTGGCGGGTGTGGCCGGTGGCGATCTCCTCTTCCCCGCGGAGCGCGACGTACTCGAAGCGGAGGGAGGCTTTGCTGAGGTCGGCGAGTTCTGTCCGAAGCGTCAGCTCGTCGTCGAAGTAGGCGGCGCGGCGGTAGCGGACGAGGGCTTCGACGACCACGAAGCCGAAGCCGCGCGACTCCATCTCTCGGTAGGAGAGGCCGGCTTCGCGCAGCCACTCGACGCGGCCGACCTCGAAGTAGGAGAGGTAGTTGGCGTTATTAACGTGGCCCTGGGCGTCGATCTCGGCGTAGCGGACCCGGATCCCGGTCTCCCGGACCGTGCTAGCGCCCCCTGAAGCCGGGCTTGCGCTTCTCGACGAAGGCGCCCATGCCCTCCCGCGCGTCCTCGCTGGAGAAGAGCAGGGCGAACTGGTCGGCCTCGTACTCCAGGCCGCTTATGAGGTCGACGTCCTGTGCCCGGTTCGTGGCGGCCTTGGCGTGCCGGACGGCGACGGGGCCGTTGGCGGTGATCTCCGCGGCAAGCTCCTTGGCCGCGTCCAGCGCCTCCCCCTGGCCGACCACCCGGTTCACGAGGCCCATGCCCTTCGCCTCCTCGGCGTCGATGCGACGGCCCGTGAAGATGAGTTCTTTGGCGAGGGCGGGGCCGATCAGGCGCGGCAGGCGCTGCGTCCCTCCCATCCCGGGCAGGATGCCCAGGCCCACCTCGGGGAAGCCGAACAGTGCGTTCTGGGCGGCGATCCTGATGTCGCAGGCGAGCGCGACCTCGCAGCCGCCGCCGAGGGCGAATCCGTTGACGGCGGCAATCGTGGGGATGGGGCTCCGGTCCAGGAGGGCCATGGCCGCGTGCCCGATCTCCGAGAACCGCTTCGCCTCCAGCGGGCTCATCGCGCCCATCGCCGCGATGTCCGCCCCCGCGATGAACGACCGATCCCCGGCCCCCGTGACGATAATCGCCCGCGGCCCTTCGGCCTCCAACTCCAGCAACGCCTGCCCGATCTCCTCGACCACCTGGGGATCCAGCGCGTTCAGCTTCTCCTGGCGGTCCACGGTCAGGATGGAGATCCCACCCTCCTCGTATTGCACGCGCACAAAGTCCATAAGAAACTCCGTTTCTCAAGGTTTTTAGGTTTTGAGGTATTAGGTTTTAAGGTTACAGGTTTTCGGCGCCGCCCGGTACTCGACGGGCCATGTCCTTCCGAACTTCAAGACCCGAAAGCCTAAGAACCTAAAGGCCTAAAAACCTACCCAACCGCCTGTTCGACGTACTCGACGGCCTTCTTCGTCGGGGTCCCGGGGGTGAAGACCTCGCCGACGCCGAGCTCCTTGAGCCTCGCGACGTCGCCCTTGGGGATCGTGCCCCCGACGAAGACGAGGACGTCTTCGGCCCCGTTCTCCCTGAGCCCCTCCACTATCTTCGGCACCAGCGTCATGTGGGCGCCCGAGAGGATGGAGACGCCTATCGCGTCGGCGTCCTCCTGGACGGCGGTCTCGACTATCTGCTCCGGGGTCTGGTGGAGGCCGGTGTAGACGACCTCCATCCCGGCGTCGCGCAGCGCCCGGGCGATTATCTTGGCGCCGCGGTCGTGGCCGTCGAGGCCGACCTTCGCCACCACCACCCTGATCGTGCGGTCCATAACCCACATTCTAGCTGGATGCCCAATCTCGCGCCGACAGACCCGCGGCGCTTCTGAGGATCGAGGTTCGAGGTCGCCCCCTGCGAAAGCTCAGAAGTTCGAGGGACGCGTGGTTGGGACCCCACCCCGAACACCGCCCCTAGAACCTACCTACGGAGCTCCCTGAGGTTGTCGTAGAGGATGTAGAGGCTGACGATGAGGACCGCCGCGACGACTAGCTCCCAGAAGAACTCGTAGAGCAGGACGAGCGAGGCCGCCGCCGCGAGCCCGATGTTGACGCTGGCGACGAGGTTGACGAGGCGGCCCTTGAAGCCGGCCTCGAAGAACGCGAAGAAGGCGAAGCTTGCGACGAGCAGGGAGATCAGGTGCTCCTGATCGAAGAGGGCGATGGCGACGAAGATGACGAGCATGAGGCTGACGCTGACGGCGGCCCACGCCTCCGCAACCCGGCTGAACCTGAGCTCGGTCTCGGAGGCCGGCTTGTGCGCCCGCGTGATGTGGGTCCTCGCCGGGTCGCGCTCCCCGGCCTCCATCCGCCCGGCGTACTCCCCGAGCGAGCCCGCCACGACCCCCTCGGCCGCGCGCTCGGCCCGCCGCCCCGCGCGCGCCCGCGAGAGCCCGGCGAGGAGCCGCCAGGTCTACCGGC
>CAXUFZ010000313.1:0-4375 GCA_964250345.1 uncultured Rubrobacteraceae bacterium | reverse complement strand
GGCGGTGTCCGTGCGCCGCGTGCCCGCGGCCGATCATCCTCCCTATCGTTCTCTTCCTCACGGTTGGCTCCTCTGCGTCTCGTGGACACCCGTCTTGGTGTCACCGTCGACCCTAAGACGATCGGCCCGGCGTCGTCTCAAGCCGGGCTCAGGGTTTTGTAACGGGCGTCAAGATCTCGTAAAGCGCGGGGGTCCGGGGGCCTGGAGCGGTTAGACTTGTCCCCGGAGAAGCCATGACGATCCGCGCGCTAATAGTCGAGGACGAGCAGAACCTGGTGAACCTCCTGCGCCTGCACCTGGAGAGGGAGGGCTTCGAGGTGCACGAGGCCCTCGACGGTCCGTCGGCGCTGGAGACCGCCCGCCGGGTCGCCCCCGACGTCGTCGTCCTGGATTGGATGCTCCCGGGCCTCGGCGGGATGGAGGTGCTGCGTGAGATCCGGACCTCCTCCGACGCATACGTCATAATGCTGACCGCGCGCGCCGACGAGGTGGACCGGGTCGTCGGCCTCTCGACCGGCGCCGACGACTACCTCACCAAGCCCTTCTCTCCCGCCGAGCTCGTCGCCCGCATCCGGGCGATGCTCCGCCGTCCGCGCGGCGCCGCGGCCACGCACCAGGACGCGCCCATGAGGTTCGAGGACCTGACGGTGGACGCCGCGCGGCGCGAGGCTAGGCTCGGGGGCGAGGCGGTGGCGCTCACGGCGATGGAGTTCGACCTGCTCGCGGCGCTGGCCTCCGAGCCGGGGGTGGTGTTCGCCCGGGACCGGCTCCTGGAGATGCTCTGGGGTGGGGACTACTTCGGCAGCGACCACGTCATCGACGTCCACGTCGCCAACGTCCGCAAAAAACTCGGCGACGACCCCCAGGACCCCCGCTACGTCCAGACCGTGCGCGGCGTCGGCTACAGGTTCCGCCCCTCGTGAAGCGTTCGCGGCGGAACGTGAGCGTGGCGAGACAGTCTCCGCGCGGGATGGGCGGCGGGCTCGGCCAGAGGCTCTTCGTCTCGCACTTCCTGGTCGCCGCGGTGGTGGCGCTGACGGTGCTCACGGCCGTCTTGCTGGTGGCGCCGTTCTTTCTCGGGGACGCGGCCGGGTTTACCCTGGGGCAGGCGCTTTTGCTCTCGCTGCTCGTGGCCGGGCTGGCCGCCGGGGCGACGGCGGCGGCGGCGAGCCTGCTCGTCTCGCGCCGGATCGTGGGTTCCCTGCGTTACGTGCTGGACGCCACCCGGCGCATAGCGGCCGGGAGTTATGGGGAGCGCGTTCCGGCCGGGGACGCGTACTACGAGATCTCGGAGCTCTCCGAAGGCTTCAATGCCATGGCGCGGGCGCTGGAGGAGGCCGAGCGGCGTCGGGTCGAGGTGATCTCCGACGTCTCCCACGAGCTCCGCACCCCCCTCTCCACCCTCCGCGGCTACCTCGAAAGCGTCATGAGCGGCACGATCGAACCCTCCGAAGAGACCCTCTCCCTCCTCTACGCCGAGACCACGCGCATGGAGCGCCTCGTCAGGGACCTCCGCCAACTCTCCCGCGCCGAAGCCGGCCAACTCCCGATGGACGTAACCTCCATCTCCCCGGGGGACGTGGTGAACCGCGCGGCCGGCAGGATGCGGCCGCTGTTCGACGAGAAGGGCGTCGAGCTAGCTACCGGGAAAGTTGGAGATCCCCCGCCCGTCCTGGCCGACGCTGACCGGGTGATCCAGGTCCTCACGAACCTGCTGGACAACGCCCTGCGTCACACGCCCCCGGGCGGACGGGTCACTATCGAGGTCGGCGCCGAGGCCGGCGGGGTCGCGTTCGCGGTCGCGGACAACGGGGAGGGCATAGCCCCGGAGCACCTGCCGCGGGTCTTCGAGCGGTTCTACCGGGCGGACAGGTCGCGTTCGCGGGCGGCCGGCGGCTCTGGGGTGGGTTTGTCCATCTCCAGGGCGCTCGTCGGGGCGATGGGTGGTGGGATCCGGGCCGAGAGCCGCGGAGTGGGGCGCGGGGCCACGTTCCGCTTCACGCTGCCGGCGGCGGACCGGACCGGCTTGAGCGGATCTTGAGGTTCGTTACCGGATCTTGACCCCACGATGAGAACGCGGCCCGGGCTCCGCCGTAGGCTAGGTGGACCGAACCCAAAAAGGAGGCGACGAGAGAGATGGAGACGATAGCGCTGCTGCACGGAGACTTCGACGGGGGTCCTGGACTGTTCTTCCCCTTCGCACTCCTCTTCTGGGTCCTGATCCTGGGCGGCCTGGCCTGGACGGCGTTCCGCCTGGTCCCGAGGCTGCGCGAGGGCGGAGGCGGCTTCCCCGGCGGGGGCCGCAGGGACCCGGCCGAGGAGATCCTGCGCGAGCGCTTCGCCCGCGGCGAGACGAGCGCTGAAGAGTACGCGCGGGCCTTGAGGACCCTCCGCGGGGACGGCCCGGCAGACTACGAAGACTACGTCCGCGAGGCCGACGACAGACCCGACCCGAACCGCGAGCCCGGCGCGTAAGGACCGCCCGACCACCTTGCACACCCTGACCGAAACCCTGAACGCGGGCCTCCTCCTCGCCCAGTCCGGGCACGACTGGGGCGGGGGCCCGCCGTGGGCCGACGGGGACGACGGGATGTCCTTCGGGCCCTGGGTGCTCGTGCCCTTCCTATTGTGGATCGGCTTCGGGGCGTTCGTCGTCTGGATCGTAACGCGCCTCTTCCCGAGCCGGCGTGACGGCCGCGGGACCGACACCCGCAGGGACCCGGCCGAGGAGATCCTGCGCGAGCGCCTCGCCCGCGGCGAAGTCACCCCCGACGAATACCGGAGATCCCTTCGGATACTCCGTGGCGACCTACCGCCAGGTATCGACAACACGAACGATGGGTAAGAGCGATGCGCTCCAGTAGCTCTCGCCGATCCTCCCAGTCGCATCTGTTCGGGTTCCAAGTAGGCAGGAACGTCGTCATACGCGCTACCTGATCCCTTCTTCCAGGAATTTTTGTCGAGGTTACTATCTGTCGGAGCCGCCTCTCGAGGTTTCTCGGAAAAGGGCGGAGGTGCTCAAGCTCGTGGATCGTTCCGAGGGCTCTTCTCAACCGCGTTCGGAGATTTCGACCAGTGGTTCGCCACGGTTCAAGAGCTCTCTGGCCGGTGCGAGACTTTTGGAGAGAACCCTTTTGAGGTAAGCGTTGGAGGTGTTGCCGACGGTAATCCACAGGATTTGTGGAGGAGGTCCGAGCTCTTCGAGGAGCAGGACGAAGTCGCTGTCTTTCGTCACGATCACGGCTTCGACCTCCCGCACGGCGAGGAAGATCTCGCGATCCCCCGCATCGCGCAGACCGAGTTCGCGGACCGGGCTTGCCTCGATACCCAACTCGGAACAGAGCCACTGTGCCAAATATGGAGAGGGTTGCGCGTCGATCCAGAAGGTCAAGCAGCCACTATGGGGTGATCAAGCCGCCTGCTGGCAAAGCGCAGGCTCGCCCGGATGTCTTCCGGCTCCAGATCCGGCATCTCTTCCAGTACCTCCTCGGTAGAGAGCCCACCGGCGAGGAGATCCAGGACGTCGCTAACCCGGATGCGCATGCCGCGGATGCAGGGACGTCCGCCACACTGCTCGGGGTCTACCGTTATGCGTTCCGCCAACTCGGTCATGCGACTCCTCCTCTGTTCGACGGAGTCTAGCAGCCGGAGCGACGTCGCAAGAACGGGTTTGGAGCCGCTCGAAGCCGCCCCGCAAGAAGCGCGGGCGCCCGGGCTCGTGTTTTGCGGCGTGATGACTCCTCCCCGCTCTTTGCAAAGTATGCGCGCAATATGCTCCAACGGGCCTCCCGTTCGAGCGATGTTGCTGGATGGGTAAGAACGGGCATAGATGTTGGCATGATCGGGCGCCTCAAGAGCAACTGGCAGGAGTTCGCCGAGAGCAAGCCGGGCGACCGCTTCAAGGACCGTTACCACCGCCGTCAGGAGGATGGGCCGGGCAACCTCATCTCCAGGATATTCTGGATCGTGCTCGGCACCGTGATCGCGTTCGGCAGCCTCTTCACCGCCCCCCTGCCGGGCCCCGGCTTCGCCACCGTCTTCCTGGGACTCGCGATCCTGGCCGGGGAGGTCCTCCTCGCCGCCCGCTTCCTCGACTGGTCCGAGATCGGCCTCCGTCAATTGTGGCAATTCGTCAAAGACGTCTGGGGCATGGGCGTCGCCGGCAAGGCGGCGGTGGCCGTCGTGACCGCGGTCCTGGTCTTCGCGTTTCTTTACGTCGTCTACCTCTTGTTGTTCGCCGGATAACGGCACGCGACTATCCCGTCTGTTTTGGCGGGCGTTCGGGCGTGGGCGGGCTTTGAACCCGCCTCTACAAGGTGTGCGGGTTTACGGTCCGGACCTGCCGGCGTTAACTTTGCATTAAATGCTTTGGAAC
>CAXUFZ010000312.1:0-4426 GCA_964250345.1 uncultured Rubrobacteraceae bacterium | reverse complement strand
GTGCGGGGGCGGGGGTGGGGACCGCCGGCAACGTGGGCGTGGTCGCCGCGAGCCGGGGGGAGGGCAACCGGGCGCTCTTCGAGGAGATGGGCGCGGTCGTGGTCGAGGGCGGGCAGGGCGCCAACCCGAGCGCCGCGGACCTCGCCGGGGCGGTCGGGCGGACGGGAGCACCGTCGGTTGTCATCCTCCCGAACAACAAGAACATCGTCCCGACCGCCGAGCGCGTCGGGGAGCTGGTCGAGGTGGGGACCTACGTGGTGCCGACGCTCAGCCTCGCCGCAGGCCTGGCGGCGATGGTCGGGTTCGACGCCGAGGGGGAGGCCGAGGAGGTCTTCGGGGAGATGCGCGAGATCTCCGACGCCCTGCGAAGCGCCGAAGTCACCCGCGCCGTCAGGGACTCCCAAATAGGGGACCGCGATGTTCCCGAAGGTTCCTACATAGGGTTCTTCGACGGCGACATGGTCGAAGCCGGAGAGAGCGCGGAGGAGGTCGCGGTCGCGTTGGCGAAGAAGATCGTCACCGACGGGGCCGACCTGATCACGCTCCTCCGGGGCGAGGATCTCGGCGAAGACGAGGCCGAAGCTATAGCCGACCGCGTCCGCGACCTGGACGGGGACGTCGAGGTGGAGGTCAGGGACGGGGGCCAGCCGCTCTACCCCGTGCAGATGGTGGCCGAGTGACCACCGCCGTCGTGACCGACTCCACCACGAGCGTCGGGCCCGGCGTCCTGGAGCGCCCCGACGTGCGGACCGTCCCGCTGACGTTCCACTTCGGCCCCGACGAGAGCTACCGGGACAAGGTGGACATGTCCAACGCGGAGTTCTACGAGCGCCTGCGCGACGCCGAAGAGTTCCCGACGACCTCCCAGCCCCCGGCCGGGGCTTTCGTCGAGGCCTACGAGTCGCTCTCGGCCTACGACGACGTGCTCGTCCTGGCGCTGTCGAGCAAGTTGAGCGGGACGTACGATTCGGCGTCGCAGGCGGCCGGGATGGTCGACCGCCCCGTGGAGGTGCTCGATACGCGGAGCGCAGAGATGGGCTCGGGCCTGATCCTGCTCGAAGCCCTCCGCGTGATCGACGAGGGCGGAGACTTCCAGGACGTGCGGCGGGCCGCGGAGACGGCGATCTCGCGCTGCAACGTGCTCTTCGCGGTGGGCACGCTGGAGTACCTGGCGAAGAGCGGCAGGATCGGCCGCGCCCAACGCCTGGTCGGCACGGCCCTCGACATCCGCCCCGTGCTCAAGCTCCCCGACGGCGAGGTCGTCCCGCACAAGCGCACGCGCGGACGCAAGCGCCAGATGGCCTCCCTGGTCGAGGAAGCCAAGCCCGCCGCCGAGGCCGGAAGACCGCTCTACTTCGGGCACATCGCGTCGCCGGAGTCCGCCTCTGAGCTCGCGAAGGACCTCGGGGTCGAGGCGAAGCTCGTCGCGGAGATCGGGGGCGTCGTAGGCTCCCACGTCGGCCTGGGGGCCTATGGCGTGGCCCACCTCTAGCGCGGCGGACGTCTCCGGGAAAGACTCCCTGGCGCGGAGCGCCATGACGGAGCTGCGGGCGAGGCCGGTCACGGAGCTTCCGGGCGTGGGGCCGCGGATAGAGGCGGCGCTCGGGGATCTGGGCGTGGCTTCCTTGGCCGACATGATCTCGCACTACCCGTCCCGCCACGAGGACCTCTCGAACGTCAAGAAGGTCTCGGACCTCCGCGTCGGCGAGAGGGCCACGATCGTCGGCCGCGTCGTCGGCACCCGGCCCGTCGGCCGCCCGGTGCGCGGGCGTCACCCCGGCTTCTCCGCCCAGCTCTACGACGGAACCGGCTACCTGCCCGTGACGGTCTGGGGCCGGGGCTGGATGCAGCGCGGCCTCCAGCCGGAGACGAGGGTCGTCGTCTCCGGCGAGGTCCAGAGCCGCTACGGCATCCAACTCGTCGCGAAAAGCATCGAGGTCGTGGACGAAGCGGGCGGTAACGGGGACGAGGGACCGCACGCGGGCCGCTTCGTCCCCGTGTACCCGACGAACAAGGGCATCCAGGCCCGCAGGATACGGACCCTTATCCACCGGGCCCTGGACGTCGCCGGGCACGTCCTCGACCCGCTGCCCGCCGACCTGCTCGTCCGCCACGGCCTGCCCGGGCGGGCCGACGCCATCCAGGAGGTCCACTTTCCGGAGGACAAGAAGCGCCTCAAGGCCGCCATGCGGCGCCTCATCTTTCACGAGCTGTTCCTGATCCAGACCGGACTCGCAGCCCGCAAGGCCCGCCTGGACGTCACGGAGACGGGCGCCCGCCACCGCGGCGACGGCCGCCTCCTCAACCCCTTCCTGAAAGACCTCCCGTTCGGCCTGACCGGCGCCCAGGAGCGCGTGACCGAGGAAGTCCTCGCCGACATGCGCCTGGAGAAGCCGATGCGCCGCCTCCTCCAGGGCGACGTCGGGAGCGGCAAGACCGTGGTCGCCGTCGCCGCGCTCCTGACCGCGGTCGAGTCCGGTGGGCAGGGCGCCATCATGGCCCCGACCGAGGTGCTCGCAGAACAGCACTTCCTCTCGTTCTCGGCGGCCCTGAAGGACTTACCCGTGAAGGTCGTCCTATTGACGGGTTCGCAGACCGCCGCCCAGAGGCGGGAGACGCTGCGGAAAATTGAGAGCGGCGACGCCCATGTCGTCGTTGGGACGCACGCCCTGATCCAGAAAGGCGTCGAGTTCCAAGACCTCTCGCTGGTGGTCGTGGACGAGCAGCACCGCTTCGGGGTCGGCCAGCGCACGGTCTTCCGCGAGAAGGGCAAGACGCCGGACACGCTGGTGATGACGGCCACCCCGATCCCGCGCACCCTCTCCCTGACCCTCTATGGCGACCTCGAGGTCTCGATCATCGACGAGCTGCCCCCGGGACGCAAGCCGGTCGATACGCGCATAATCGACCCGGCGGAACGTTTCGCGGCCTACGACGAGGTCGAGGAAGAGTTGGAGTCGGGACGGCAGGCCTACGTCATCTGCCCGCTCGTCGAGGAGTCCGAGGCGCTGGAGGATGTGCGGGCGGCCGAAGAGCTGCGCGAGGAGCTGGCCGAGGAGGTCTTCGCGCACCGCCGCGTCGGCCTCCTGCACGGCCGCATGAGCGCCCGCGAGAAGCGCGGGGCGATGGCCGCCTTCCGCGCCCGCGAGACAGAGGTCCTCGTCGCCACCGTCGTCGTCGAGGTCGGCGTGGACGTGCCCAACGCGAGCGCCATCGTCATAGAGGGGGCCGAACGCTTCGGCCTCTCCCAGCTTCACCAGCTCCGCGGCCGGGTCTGCCGCGGCCTGCACCCCCCGAAATGCTTCCTCGTCGGCGACCCGAAGACCGACGACTCGCTCAAGCGTCTCGAAGCGCTGGAGGAGCACCAGGACGGCTTCAAGCTCTCGGAGGTGGACCTGGAGATCCGGGGCGAGGGCACCCTCTTCGGCAGCCGCCAGAGCGGGATGCCGGACCTCAAGGTCGCCAAGCTTCTCCGCGACCTGGACGTCCTCGTCGAGGCGCGCCGCGAGGCCTTCGCCCTCGTCGCCGGAGACCCCACCCTCAAACGCCCGGACCATCGTCCCCTCCGCCGCGAGATCCGCGAGCTCCTCGGCGCCAACGTCGAGTGGCTGTTTAGGGAATGAACCCCCGGGGGCCCCGCCGGGGGCCGCATTGAGGATCATCGCCGGAACGGCCGGTGGCCTCAAGCTCGGCCCGGTGCCCGAGGGGGTGCGGCCGACGGCGGACCGGGTGCGGGAAAGCCTCTTCAACGCCCTCGGGCAGTTCTTCGACGGGGGCGCCGTCCTGGACCTCTACGCGGGGACCGGAGCGCTTGGGATCGAGGCGCTCAGCCGCGGCTGCGAGCGGGCCGTGTTCGTGGAGAAGGACCGGATGGCGCGGCGGGCCATCGAGGAAAACCTGCGGAGGACGAAGCTTCGGGAGCAGGCCGAGGTCGTGGCGAGGGACGCTGGAAAGAGCGTCGAGAAGCTCGCGAAACGGGGGGATCGGTACGATTTGATCTTCGCGGACCCGCCTTATAGAATCCCCGCGTCGGAGGTCGGGGGCCTCGTTTCCCAGCTTGGCGTGTTGCTGGCGCCCGGCGGTCGGGTGGTGGTCGAGACCGGCGGGGCGTCGTTTGAGGGAGCGCTGGCCGGGAAAGGGGTGACGCGCCGCTACGGCGGCACGTTCGTAACCGTCTTTGAAGGGTATGAACTGACAATGAGAGTCGCCGTCTGCCCCGGAAGCTTCGACCCCGTCACGGCCGGCCACGTCGAGATCATCGGCCGGGCCGCGAAGATCTTCGACCACGTCGTCGTCGCCGTCGGCGGCAACACGCGCAAGGCGCCCCGGCTCTCCGCCGTCGAGCGGGCCAGGCTCATCGAGAAGGTGACGGGCGGGATGGAGAACGTGTGGGTCGAGGTGATGGAGGGGCTCTTATTCAACTTCG
>CAXUFZ010000311.1:0-4440 GCA_964250345.1 uncultured Rubrobacteraceae bacterium | reverse complement strand
CGTCGAGGATCCTGTGCCCGAACACGTTGAGCACCTTCGTCCCGCCCCGCCCCGTCACCCGCTGCTGGTCCGGCCCGTACAGGTGCACGTGCCCGTGCAACCACAGCGGCGGCCCGTGGCGGTCGATCAGACCGAGAAAAGGCTCGAACCCGACGTGCGCCAGATCCTCCCGGTCCCCGAGCCCGAAGGGCGGCGAGTGCGTCGCGAAGACGGTGGGGCCGGGTTTCCCGACGAGGCGGCGGCAGCGTATCCGGGCCGAGAGCGCGTGGACGCGGCGTTTCATCTGGCCGGCCGTGTACTGGTTCGGGCCGCGCGAGTACATTGGGGAGCCGGAGAGCCCCGCGAGCACGACGCCGCCCCCGATCTCGACGATTCGCCCGTCCAGGGGGGTGCAGCCACCGGGGTACTCGCGGCTGTCGGGCGCCGGGTCGTGGTTGCCGAGCACGTAGTAGACCGGCCTCCCGAGGAACGTGACGATGTACTCCAGGTACTCGAACGGCAGGTCGCCGCAGGAGACTACTGCCTCGACCCCGCCCGCGTAGGAGTCGAGGCTCGGGCCGTGGAGCATCGGCTCCACCTGGTCGCTTATGCAGAGGATCTTCACGTCTCGGCTTCGTCACCCCCGGGCAGAGCATACCGCCTCCGAAAAGCCCGCGCGGCGGCGGCCACACGATGTTGTGTGTGCTCACCCTACCGCGTCGAAGATGTGGCGTGTATGATGCGCGGCGCATCGGGAGGCGTAAGGAGGGGGAAGCACGAACTCATGAGACGGTTGCTCGCATCCGGCCTGGCCTTGGCGTTGGCCGTCGTGGCCGTGGCGATCCTGGCGGGGACCCCGGCGGCGCAGACCGGGACGCGGGGATCGGGGACCTGCGGGCCGGACGCGCGGGAGATCCCCGCGGCCGATGTCCCCGAGGGGACGGGGCGTTGCGAGACGGGCGGCAGGCCGATAGTGGACGGCGTGGCCGGGGCCGTGTTGCCTCCCCCCGGCGAGGGCGTCTACGTCGAGGCCCTGACGCGGGAAGGCGCGCAAGAGCTGGAGGTGGTCCACCTCCAGAGCGGCGAGGTAGAGGTAAATCACGTCGGGGACGAGGCCGGCGAGACGCAGACTGACCTCTTTCCGGCGGGTGCCCGGGCGACTCGCGAGTGCCAGAACCCGTCGTACCAGGGGAGCGGCTGGAAGGTCGTCGAGAAGTTCCGCTATCGCGTGAATTTGGGCAGCACGCCCCGGGAGATCGGGCGCTCCGCCGCCGCCACGGCCATCCGGCGCGCCGGGGCCAACGTCGCGGATACCCGCAACGGCTGCCGTATGGGGGATCGGGTGCCGGTGGGACTGTCCTACGAGGGGAAGACCTCCCGCTACCCCGACCGCCAGGACGGCCACTGCACGCGGAGCGACGACGTCAGCGTGGTCGCCTTCGGGGACCTCCCGAACGCCGCCATCCCGGCGGTAACGTGCACCTATTTCGATCTCGCCGCCGGGCCAAACCCGGTCACCTCTTCGGACGTAAAGCTGAACAAGGTGGATTTCCGCTGGACCACCGGCCCCGGGTCCCGCTCTTGCTACAGGGAATGGGACCTCCAGGGCGTGATGACCCACGAACGGGGTCACACCTTCGGCCTGAGCCACGTCCCGGAGCTGGGAAACCGCAACCTCACCATGAGCCCCGTCATCAACGGCCCGTGCCAGGCCACCGAAAGGACCCTCGGCCGCGGCGACGTGCTGGGGCTGGACGCCAGGTACCCTTAAGGCGGTTCGCCCGCGGACCGGGCGGGTAACTAGCGGGCGACGGAGACCCCGAGCCCCCGGAGGAGAGACGTTGGCCGGACCGGAGACGCCCAAGCTCATGGTGGACGTCGTGATCCCGTCGGAGGAGGGCGTCGTGCTCGTCCGTCGGGGAAGCGAACCCTTCGAAGGTCAGTGGGCCCTCCCCGGCGGCTTCGTCGAGGTCGGCGAGACCGTCGAAGAGGCCGCCGCCCGCGAGACGGCGGAGGAGACGGGCCTCGCCGTCGAGCTCGCGCGCCTCGTCGGCGTCTACTCCGCACCCGACCGCGACCCCCGGGGTCACAACGTCAGCGTCGCCTATCTCGCCCGGGTCCTGGGCGGCGACCTCTTCGCCGCCTCCGACGCCGCCGAGGTCGCGGTTCTAGACCCCGGGAGCGTCGAGCTGGCATTTGACCACGCCAGCATCATCCGGGAAGCGTTGGGGTAGACCCTACTCCACCACCCACAGGGACTCGGCCGGCAGCCTCGCCGTCACCTCGTCGCCGACGGCGAGGCGGACGCGCGGGGGGAGGGCGGCGCGGAGGGTCGTCGAGGACGTCTCCAGCTCGTAGTGGACCTGCGTGCCGAGGTAGGAGGCGGAGGCGACGCGGGCGACGAAGGAGTTCTCGCCGGCTTCTAGCTGGACGGCCTCGGGGCGGATGGTGAGGGTGACGTCGCCGGGCGGGGCGGCGTCCTTCAGCTTGAGGGTTCCGAGCGGGGTGCGGACGGAGCCGTTTTCGACGCGGCCTTCGAGAAAGTTGGTGGCGCCGAAGAAGCGGGCGACGGCGCGGTTGGCGGGGCGGTCGTAGAAGGCTTCGGGTTCGTCGTACATCTGGAGTCTGCCGTCGAAGACGAGGGCGATGCGGTCGGCGAGGACGACGGCCTCTTCCTGGTCGTGGGTGACGAAGACCGTGGTGTGGTCGCCCTCGCGCTGGAGCGTCAGGATCAGGCCGCGCATCTCCTCCCGCAAATTCGCGTCCAGCGCGCTGAGCGGCTCGTCGAGGAGCAACAGCTTCGGCCTCGTGACGAGGGCCCTGGCAAGCGACACGCGTTGCTGCTGGCCGCCGGAGAGCTCGTCGGGGCTCCGGTCGGCGAAACCGTCCATCCGCACGCGGCGCAAAGCGTCCGAGACGCGCCTCCCGGTGTCGCCCCTACTCGTTCCGCGCATCCTGAGCCCGAACCCGACGTTGGCGGCGACGCTCATGTGCGGGAAGAGCAGGGGCTTCTGGAAGACCATCGCCGCCTCCCGCCGCTCCGGCGGCGTCCCGACGACCGAACGCCCCTCTACCCGCACGTCGCCGGCGGTCGGGCGCAGGAGGCCGGCGACGATCTTGAGCGCCGTGGTCTTGCCGCAACCGCTGGGGCCCAGGAGGGCGACGAGCTCGCCCGGCTCGACGGCGAGGCCGAGACCCGACAGCGCGGGCTCGTCTTTGCCGTAGCGGTGGGAGACGTTCTCAAGCTCCAGGCGGACGCTCACGAGACCTTGCCCGGGCCGAGGAGGCTTCGGCTGCCCCCCCTCTCGCCGGGTTTCAGGAAGCGGAGGGCGAGGACGAGGGAAAGGACGGCGGGGAGGGCGAAGACCAGGGCGAGGGAGGACGTTATGACGGGGTCGTTGCCCGAGGCGGCGGAGAACAGGAGCATGGGGAGGGTGACGATGGTGCCGCCCCCGATCAGGAGGGTCAACACGTACTGCCCCCACGAAATGAGAAACGCGAACAACCCCGCCACCGCGACCCCGGGCGCCACGCCTGGAAGGGTGACGCGCAAGAAAGCCTGCCCCGGGCCCGCGCCAAGGGTGCGCGCCGCCTCTTCCAACTCGCCCGTCCGCTCGGAGAAGACGCCGGTCAGGATCAGGGCGGTGTACGGGACGGTCGGGACGAGGTGGACCAAAAAGACACCCGGGAGGGTGTCGGCGAGGCCGAGGCGGATGAAGGTGACGTGGACGCCCATCGTCGCGGCGAGGGGAGGGACCAGGATCGGGAGGAGGATAAAGAAGATCACCACGCCCTTGAACCGCCACTCGTACCCCCCGAGCGCCATCCCCGCCGGCAGCCCGACCGCGACCGAAGCCGCCGCGGTCGCCGCTCCGATAATGAGGCTGTTGACGGACGCTTCGAGCACGCCGCCTTCGAGCAGGTGCACCATCCCGCGCGGCGACCACGCGGTCGGCAACAGATCCGGGAAGCGCCACTCCCCGGCAAACGCCCACAAGACGAGCGGCACGAAGGGCAGCGCGACCAACGCGGCCACGAGTGCGAGGGCGACGTTGGGGCGTCGCGCGCCCTTGTTGGCGGTCCTAGCCACGGCCCAGGTCTCTTGCGAGGCGCAGGTAGAGGGCGGCGACGGCGCCGGTGACGAGGGCGATGAGGACGTTGATCGCCATGGCCGTCGGGCGGGACGCGAGGTCTATGTCCCTGTACTCGTCGTAGGCGGCGACGGGCAGAATAGTCGGGTAGGACTTTCCGAGCAGGTAGGGAACCTCGAAGGCCCCGAAGGTGAAGGCGAAGACCAGCAGGCTCGCGGCGACGACGGACGGCGAGATCACGGGGAATACCACGTACCAGAACCGCTGCCACGCCCCCGCCCCGAGCGTCCGGGCCACGTCCTCGAGCTCCGCCGCCACCCCCCGCAACGAGGCCAGCACCACGAGCGCCACGAAAGGCACCTCCTTCCAC
>CAXUFZ010000310.1:0-4445 GCA_964250345.1 uncultured Rubrobacteraceae bacterium | reverse complement strand
CTCCAACACCCCGAGCTCGGCGAGCGCCGCAAGAACGGTACGGGCGGCCCGCTCGTCCATCCCGAGGTCGCGGGCCACTTCCCCGGCGGAGCGCGGTTCGTCGGCGACGGCCTCGAGGAGCCCGTCGCGGACGGCCGTACCGAGTAGGATCGCCCACCGCCAGTCGAGCTCCGTGTAGTTCATCGCGCCGGCGGCGTCATCCGGCGCCGAGGAGCGGCTCCAGCTCCCCGACGACCTCGCCGTGCAGGCCGCGTATCTCGCTTTTCGCCTCCGGCACGTCGACGCCGCGTCCGGCGAGGGCGGTCAGGGCGGCGGGCCGCACCGCCCGGCCGCCACCGTCGGAGATCTTCATCACCATCCCCCAGCCTTCGGGGCTGCCGGCCGCGAAGACCGCCTCGGCGCCACCTTTCGTCACGAGGTCCGTGGAGCCCATGACCTCGGTATCGAAACGCCCCGTGCCCGCGACCATGAAGGGATGCGCGCGCATGACGTCCCGCAACCGCTGCGCGGCCCACGCGACTTCGTCGGAGAGGCCGCGGCCCGTGGCGATCCTGGCGAACCCGATCGCCAAGCCCCTCAGGGGCAGCGCGAAGGCCGGCACGCCGCAATTGTCCCCGGCGATGAGGACCTCGTCCCTGTCGAGGCCGCAGACTTCGGCCAGGAGCTCCAGGATGCGGACCTGGAGCGGGTGGTCGGGGCGGCGGTAGCCGCCGGTGTCGAGGCCGAGGGGGGCGCCGGGGGGGAGCATCCGGGGGTGCTTGCGGGAGCAGTTCCGGTGGTGCGGGGGCGGCTCGTCTCGGTTCTGGAGCAAATTTCTCGCCTCCGGGGGGGGTTGGGGGGGGGGGGCGCCGCTCTGGAGGTCGTCTTCGGAGAGGCCGGCCTTGTCGAGGATGGACCGGACGGCGGCGAGGTGGCTTTCCTCGGCGTTGTGGGAGGCGCAGGCGACGGCGAGCTCCTCGTCCGAGAGGCCGAAGGCGTCGGCGGCGCCGGAGAGGACGAGCGGGAGCGCCTGAAGCGGCTTGGCCGAAGAGCGGGCGTAGAGGTAGGCTTCGGGGTCCCCGGCCGCCTCCAGCACGTTGCCCTCGGGGTCGCAGAAGGCGAAGCGGCCCCGGTGGACGCTCTCGACCACCGCGCCGCGGCGGACCGCTACGAGGGGGACGTCTTCCGGGAGGCCGGCGCCGCCCGGGTCAGTCACCGGAGAGACGGATCAGGTACAAGGCCAGCGTGTCGTGCGCCACCCGCATCCGGGACATCGCGGCCGGGAACTGGTCGTCCGTCAGGTACGCCCGCGCCTCGGCGACGAGGGGGCGCAGCGTCTCCAGCACGGCATCGTCCTCGCCGCCGGGGCCCGCGCCGCGCAGGCTCGCCTCGACCATCCCGATGATGACGTCCACGCGGGGGCTCATCCTCCACATCGAGATCACGGCGATGTCCACATAGCTGTGGATCCTGAGCAGGTGCGCCGCCCGCAACGGGGTCGGCACCGGTCCCTCCTCGCTCAAGGGAACCACCGGCGGACGTTTTCGGAGAGCAGACCCGGCAGCGCGTCGTCCGGCACGCCTGCGGCCTCGGCGGCGGCGAGGGTCGCGTGTAGGGTCGAGGGGAAGTCGCCGTAGGGGATGTCCGAGCCGTAGGCGATGCGCGAGGGGTCGAGCGAGGAGAAGAGGACGTAGAGGTCCTTCGCCCGCACCACCGAGGTCTCGAAGAGCACGTTCGGGTGGCCCTCGAAGACGCGGGCCGCTTCGAGCACCTCGACCATGCCTGAGTGGCCCAGGATCAGGCGCAGGTTCGGATGCGCCTCGATGGTGGGCAGCAGGGGCTCCACGACCCGCTGCATGGCGAAGCCCGCGTGGATCAGGACCGGCAGGTCCGCCTCCGCCGCCATCGCGAAGAGCCGCACCGCCCGCGGATCGTCGAGCTCGAACTCCTGGGAGACGGGGTGGAGCTTGAGGCCCATGAAGCCCCGCTCGACGCAGCGGGCGAACTCCCGGTCGTAGTCCAGGTGCGGGTTGAGGCGGAAGAAGGGCACGTAGAAGCCCGGGTGCTCCTCGTGGGCGTTCCACACAACGTCGTTGGGGCCGGAGTAGTCATCGCGGGCGTTCGGGTCGTTGAGGGGGAAGACGACTGCCCGTTGGATCCCGGCGGCCTCCATCTGCTCCCTCATGCCGTCCGCCGTCACCGTCCGGCCGTCCACGTCCGCCCCGATGTGGGCGTGGGCGTCGAAGACCTCCACGCCCTGCGGGATCTTACTTTTTACCCATTCCCAGACGGGGGCCATCGCCCCGCTCGTCAGGGCCTCCACGCCTCTCTTGCGCTCCGTCTCAGTCGCCAACCTACCGCCGATCCAGCTCTCCGCATCCCGCCACCGCAAACGACCGTGCAATGGTAGCAGAGGCCCCGTGATCTGCCCGCCTACTCGCCCGGCGCCGGGGAGGCGGAGGCCGAGGCGGACGCGGAAGCCGACGCCGAAGACGCCCCCGGCGACGCGGAGGGGGACGCATCGGGCGGGTCCGTCGGACGCGTAGGCTCGGGGGTTTCGGCGCCGGGCGTGGCCGTTGGCCGCGTCGGCTCGGGGCCGGGCTCCACGGTCGTCGTCTCCGTGCGCACGGGCTGCGCCGGCGACTCGACCGGCGGATCGAGGACGACGGAGAGCGCGGTGGACGCGACGACCGCGACGACCGCCGTGAGGATCAGGAGCACCGGAGCCAGAAGGACCGTCAGGGCCGCGTGCGCCGGGCGGGAGATGCCGGTGCCCCGCAGCGCCAGGTAGACGGCGAAGGCGGCGGCCAGCAGGCAGACAACCAGCAACCACCAGGGCGCGTAGTACACGGCTCACCTCCCTCCCACTCGCGGCCAACCCCATCGCGCCTTTGCTCGACAGCGCGGCGCTACTCTACGAGACGGAGGTTGCAGGGAGGCGACGCCGATGTAACGGTCCGGTTACACGGCGCGGGGAGGCCGGCGTACTAGCCCTGGCGGCGCAGGGTGAGCATGGAGACGCGCTGGCCGTCCACGCTCTTGACGTGGAGGGTGGCGCCTTCGGCCTCGACGGAGTCGCCGGCCTCGGGGGGTCGGCCTAGGTAGCCCAGGACGTAGCCGCCGATGGTGTCGAAGTCCTCGTGCGGCAGGTCGAGGTCGAAGTGCTCGTTCACGTCGGTGATCGGGATGCGGCCATCCACGGCGAACAGGTCGTCGCCTATCGGCTCGATGGCCGCCTCGCCCTCGTCGAACTCGTCCTGGATCTCCCCGACGATCTCCTCCAAGATGTCCTCTATGGTAATGAGCCCCTCCACCGAGCCCCACTCGTCTATAACTATCGCCATCTGCAGGTTACGCCGCTGGAACTCCCTGAGCGTCTGCTCGATGGGCTTGTTCTCCGGCACCACGAGACACTCCCGGATGATCTCCCGAATGTCGAAACCGTCCGGGTCCTCGCCCGCCGCCCGGAAAAGGTCCTTGACGTGAACGGCCCCGAGGATGTTGTCCAAATCCTCCTCAAATACCGGGTAGCGCGTGTAGCGGCCGAAGGCGGCCCGTTCCGCGAGCTCCCCCAGCGGGGCGTCGCTGGGGAGGGCCTCTATGTCCGGCCTTGGGACCATGATCTCGCGGGCCACCCGGTCACCGAAGTCGAAGACGTTGTTGAGGTATTCGCGCTCCTCAGGGTCGAGGACGCCGGAGGCGGTGGAGGAGGAGATCATGATGCGAAGCTCCTCCTCCGAGTGGGCCTCCATCTCCTCGCCGAGCCGGATGCCCCACGGCCTAAGGACGAAATTGGTCGAGGTGTTGACGATCCAGACGACGGGCCGCAGGAGGAGCCGGAAGAAGTTGAGGGGGCGGCTGATCCAGAGCGCCGTGCTCTCGGCCCGCTGGATGGAGAAGTACTTGGGCGCCTGCTCCCCAAAAACCAGGTGCGCGTAGGTGATGACCGCGAACCCCAAAGCCACCGAAACGATCGTCAACGCCCGCCCGTCCGCGAACCCGAACGACCGGAAGAGCGGCTCCAGCAAATGTGACACCGCCGGCTCTCCGACCCAGCCGAGGGCCAGCGAGGCCACCGTGATCCCAACCTGGCACACGGAGAGGTTGGAGTCGAGGTCGCGCAGGGTGCCGCGTACTCGGCCGGCCCGGGTACTGCCCTCTTGCTCTAGCTGCACGATGCGCGACTCGCGCACCCGCACCAGGGCGAACTCGGCCGCCACGAAGAACCCGTTGAGCCCAACGAGCACGAGGGCCGCCAGAAGATTTAGCCAGGTTGAGAAGGTTTCGTCCAAATGTCTTTTGTCGCCCAGGCGCGGTCGCGCGGGGCGCAAGGAGGCCGGATAGAGTGAGTCTCTCCCATCACGTTAGGCCCGGATTATATCGCAGCATCCCTAACGAACGAAACCCGCGGCACGCGAAAGGCCCCCCCCGGGCGCCGGCCGGGCCCCCACACGGGGTTTGTGGGG
>CAXUFZ010000309.1:0-4463 GCA_964250345.1 uncultured Rubrobacteraceae bacterium | reverse complement strand
GACCGTCGAGCGTCCGCCGCGGTCCGGGCGGAGTACGCGTCCGCCGCTGCCGCCGTCGCTATCGAACAAAGCCCCTGCCCTCCCTGGTCTATGATCTCTCATACAGTTTACAGAAGCCCCCGCCGGGTATAGTGCTTCGCAGCAGGCTAAAAGGAGGCAGAGCATGGGCACAGGAAAAGCGGTCTACATAGGGGCCACCCTTATTTCGATCTTGATCTCGATCTCGCTCTACCGCAGCGACCGCCAGAACCTGGCGATCTTCGTCGGCCTCTGGGCCCCGACCATCCTGAACCTCGGCCAAACCCTGGTGGACGACGACCCGTCCTAGACTAGAAATTAGCTGCGCGGGACCAACCCGCGTAAGACAATTTTTCACCCCGGACCGGCCTTCGAGCCGGTCCGTTTTGTTGCCGGACAAGGTCCGGCGAGCACCCCTCCCGAAAGCTTCGAACTGACGGTCTACACCGTCCTAGAGCCTTCCGAACTCGCGCAGCAGATCGTCGAGCGCGACGCGCTTCACGATCGGGCGCCCGTGCGGGCAGACGCCCGGAAACTCGCACGAGGCCCACTCCCGCAGTAGTGCCGCCATCTCCTCCCCGGAAAGCGCCTCCCCGAACTTCGTCGAGCCCTTGCAGGCGAGCGCCTTCGCGAGGTCCTCGCCGCCCGCGAGCGCGTGCAGAGCGGCCAGGAACGCCGCCTCGGGGTCCACGGCCGTCGCCGGGGCGGCCGAGATCCTGACGCGGTCCGCCCCGAAAGGCTCGAACGCGAAGCCCAGAGAGTTCATCTCTTCCTCGAAGGCCCACGCCTCCGGCACGAAGTCCTCGGGCAGCAAGACCGTGACGGGTCTCTCCAGCGCGACGGACGCGGCCTTCGGGTTCTTCGAGAGCCTCTCGTACAGGATGCGTTCGTGGGCGCCGTGCTGGTCGAGGATGACGAGCTCCTCGCCTTCCTGCGCGATAACACAGCGGCCCGCGAACTGTCCGATGGGAACGAGCTCCGTCCCTATGTCCTCCCTGGCGTCGCCCGCCCCCGGACCGCGGTCCGGCGAGAGGGCGGCCCTGATGGTCCCGACGACGAGCGGGTAGGCCGACCGTCCGCCGCGCAACCTCACCGCGCTCTTCGCGGGGTGCACGTTCACGTCCACCTCGCCGGGCCCGAGCTCCAGCCGCAGGAAGGCCGCCGGGTGGCGCCCCTTCGGCAGCAGGTCCGCGTAGGCCCGCGCCACCGCGGGGGCGAAAGAGTCCGTGTCCACGACGCGGCCGTTCACGGCGACGTGCAGGTAGCGGCGGGTCGGGAAGCTCATCGAGAGCGGGCTCACGAAGCCCCACACGAGTGGGTCCTCCAGCGCGACGAGGCCCCGGGCCAGCGGGAGGCCGTGGACCTGGGAGATTCTCTCCCGGAGGTCCGCCGCCGCAGGCAACGCCAGCACCCGCCTCCCGTCGGACCGCAAAGAGAACCCGACCTCCGGGCGGCTCAGGGCCAGCGACTGCACCACCGTCGCCACCGCGTTCGCCTCCGCCCGAACCGTTCCCAGGAAACCCCGGCGCACCGGCAGGTTCAGGAAAAGGTCGCGCGCCTCGACCGTCGTACCGGGCGGGTGCGAGGCGACCCCGGACTCGACCGGTGCCCCGGCGAAAACGCCGGTGCGGGAGCCCGTCGGGACGCCGCGCTCGCAGGTCGTCAGCGTCAGGGCGGAGACCGAGCCTATGGCGTGGAGGGCCTCGCCGCGGAAGCCGAGCGACTCGACGCGGGCCAGGTCGTCGGCGGTCCGGATCTTGCTGGTGGCGTGCTCGGCGACCGCGCGTTCCGCGTCTTCGGCGGACATCCCGGAGCCGTCGTCGCTCACCCGGATCAGGGTTACCCCGCCGTCCTCGACGTCCACCTCGATCCGCGTGGCGCTCGCATCGAGCGCGTTCTCGACCAGCTCCTTCACGGCGCTCGCCGGTCGCTCGATCACCTCTCCGGCCGCGATCCTGTGCGCCACCTCCGGCGGTAAAACGCGGACCCTGCCGCCGTACTCCGACGTCCCTTCGGCGATAAGCCGGGGAAAGAGTTTCATTCGGCCTCCAGAAGTTCTGGCAAAACGTCGAAGCCCTCGTCTCTTGCAGCCCGCCGCAGCCGGCTGTCGAGGCACACGAAACCCGTACCACGCGTCTCTCCTTCGCACCATCGAAGCACCGCGGCCATCTGAAGGGAATCAGCGGCTTTGAGTGGGTGGTATTTGGAGATGAGCATCGCCAGGAGGCGCGTGTCGTAGTTTGGACGACGCTCTGCCCAGTTGCCGGCCATACGATCCAGGACGGCGCGGGCCTCTTCCTCGCCCGTCTCGTCTAGCCTGCTCTCGCGTCGGAGCCGGCTGACCGCGACCGAGCACTCGACCCAGGTCCCCCACCACACAACGACCCCATCGTCTTCGCGCAGGAGGTTCGAAACGACACCGGAGAATTCTTCTTCCGAGAGCAGGGGTAGCAACGCCGAGCTATCCCAGAATCTCACGGACCGCTAACGGCCCTCTTCACGGTCCTTCAGAAGAGCTTCAAGCAGCGAGCCGCCCGCTATCTTCGGCCGGGGCATGTCCCAGAAATCTTCCGGTAGCCGGCCGGATCCGTGCTTGATCTCGTCTGAAAAAGACTTCTTCCGCATAAGCCGTTCCTTGAGCGCCTGCTCCTCTGGTGTAAGCCCTGTATCTCTATTCGGTCGTTCCATGCTTCTATGTTAGCAGCACGTGCAACGATCTCACCCGGCAAAGTCCTTGACGCCCTCGGCCTCCAGACGAGCCAGGATCTCCCCGGCCCGGTCCGTCACCCGGGGCGGTAGCCCCGCGAGCCTCGCGACGTGGACGCCGTATGAGGAGGACTCGGCGCCCGCCTCTATCTTGTGCAGAAAGACGATCTCACCGCCCACGTCTTCGACCGACGCCTTGTAGTTGCGACACCCGGGGAGCAACTCTTCCAGGCGCGTGAGCTCGTGGTAGTGCGTCGCGAAGAGCGTCAATGACTGCACGTCGTCGTGCAGGTACTCGGCCATCGCCCACGCGAGGCTCATCCCATCGTAGGTCGAAGTACCCCGGCCGACCTCGTCGAGGATGACGAGCGAGCGCTCGGTCGCCCCGTTGAGGATGCTCGCGGCCTCGGTCATCTCGACCATGAAGGTGGACTCGCCGCTCGCCAGCCGGTCCTCGGCCCCAACGCGCGTGAAGATACGGTCCACGACGCCCAAAGAGGCCCCGTCGGCGGGAACGTAGGAGCCGGTCTGGGCGAGCAGGGCCACCAGGGCGACCTGCCTCAAATACACCGATTTGCCGGCCATGTTGGGTCCGGTGATGATCTGGAGCCTGGAATCGCCGTCTATCTCCGAGTCGTTTGGGACGAAGGGCGTCCCGGTGTTGTGCTCGACGACGGGGTGCCGCCCGCCCGCGATACGGACGCCGCGCCCGTCGGTGACCTCGGGGCGGCAGAACCGGAGCTCCGTCGCGGCGGCGGCAAAGGAGGCGACGACGTCCACGACGGCCACAGCGCGGGCCACTTTTTGCAGTTCCGGGGCGGCCTCTTTGACGGCCGCCCGGATCTCGCCGAGTATGCCCCGCTCCAGCCGCTCGACCTCGTCGCGCGCCGTGAGCATCCTCGACTCGTGCTCCTTCAGTTCCACGGTGACGTAGCGGGCGTTGTGCTTGAGCGCCTTGCGGTGCTGGTAGCGGTCGGGGACGGAGGACGCGTCTTTTCCCGCGACCTCTATGAAGTAGCCCTCGCCGTCGCGGTAGCCGACCTTCAATCCTTTCAGGCCGGTCTTGAGGCGTTCCTCGGATTCGAAGCGGGTCAGCCACTCGTGGGCGCCGTCGCGGAACTCGCGGGCCTCGTCGAGCTCGGCGGAGTAGCCGGCGCGGATGATCTCGCCGGTCTCCTCCGAGATCGCCGCCGAGACGAGCTCCCGAACCCCCGGCGGCTCCTCCATCGCCCCGAGAACCCGTTCGATCAGGGAACTGTTCCCAACCGCGGGCGCCAGCGTCTCCTTGAGCGGCCCGATGGCCTCCAGGGCGCCCTTGAGCGAGAGCAGGTCGTTCGGCGAGGCCGAGAGGCGGACGATGCGCGTCGCGATCCGCTCGACGTCCGGGATGCCGCCGAGGTGCTCGCGGACCTCCTCGCGCAACATGTAGTCTGGGACGAGCGTGTCCACCGCTTCGAGGCGCTGCCGGATACGACCTACCTCCAACAGCGGACGCTCCAGCCAGCGTCGTAGCGCCCGCTCGCCCATCGGGGTCTTGGTGCGGTCTATGGTCCCGATGAGGTCGTCCAGGCCCAGGTTTCGCCGCGTCGCCGCGTCGAGGACCATGCCCTGTCCGGGGTCGTAGCGCCTGAATGTCACGACCTGCTCGGGCGGGTTGCCGCCGCGCAGGGTGCCGAGGTACTGGATCAGGGCGCCAGCCGCCCCCACGCTGCCGAGCCCCGCCCCGATGGGCACGACGG
>CAXUFZ010000308.1:0-4495 GCA_964250345.1 uncultured Rubrobacteraceae bacterium | reverse complement strand
GCGGGCCTGCCGGATGCGGCCGGCGCCCTCCATCGCCCCCCCGCGCGCGTGCCCGCGCGCGTCCACCCCGAGCTCCCGGCCGGCGACCTCGGCGTCGTCGGTCTCCATGGCCGTCACCATGTTCTCCAGCGAGCCCTGAACCTCCTCGCCTAGCTCCAGGACGTCCGTGGTCAGGACGTCGAGTTCTTGTTGGAAAGTCTCGCGCGGCATCAGCGAAGCTCCTAACCGAACCGGCCGGTCACGTAGTCCTCCGTCTCCTTGCGCTCGGGGTTCGAGAAGATCTTCTCCGTCCCGTCGAACTCCCAGAGGCGGCCCGGGTCGCCCTGGTTCACGATGTAGAAGAATCCCGTGTAGTCCGAGATGCGCGCTGCCTGCTGCATGTTGTGCGTCACGATCACGACCGTGTAACTCTTCTTGAGCTCGGCCATCGTATCCTCGATCTTCTGCGTCGAAACAGGGTCGAGGGCGGAAGCCGGCTCGTCCATCAAGATGACCTCGGGCTCGACGGCCAGGGTACGGGCTATACAGAGCCGCTGCTGCTGGCCGCCGGAGAGGCCGTAGCCGCTCGACTTCAGGCGGTCCTTGACCTCGTCCCAGAGGGCGGCCTGGCGGAGGGAGCGTTCGACCAGCTCGTCCATGTTGCCCTTGAAGCCGTTGATCTTGGCTCCCCAGGCGACGTTGTCGTAGATGGACTTCGAGAAGGGGTTCGGCTTCTGGAAGACCATGCCCACCCTCCGCCGGATCACGACGGGGTCGGAGTCTTTGGCGTAGATGTCTTGCTCGCCGAGCGTCACCTTCCCCTCGGCGTGGGCGCCGGGGATGACCTCGTGCATGCGGTTCAGGCAGCGGATGTACGTGCTCTTGCCGCAGCCGGATGGGCCGATAAGCGCCGTGACCTTGTTGGCCTGGATGTCCATGCCGATGTCCGTGACGGCCTTGAACGAGCCGTAGAACGCCGAGAGGTCTTGGACCTTCATGCCCAAGGTAGAGTCGTCGCCGTCGGGCCGCCCCTCGACGTCGCCGCGCTCCTGCCTCTGGTCCCTCGAAACCCCGGACAACCTCTGTTCCTCCCTGGTCCTTTCAGACTGCGTCAAGATACTACCTCTCTGCTCTGCGGGCTGGGCCCGCTTCTTCCCCGCACGTTCTCAGCTGCGCTGCTGGTATCTGTTCCTCAAGACGATGGCGAAAGAGTTTGCTATGAGCAACACTACCATGATCACCACGATGCCCGCCGCGGCGTTCTCTTGAAAAGCCTCTTGCGGGCGGCTGATCCAGTCGTAGATCTGCGTGGGCAGCGCCAGGTAGCCGTCGCGCGGCCCCGCGGTGGCGTACGTCTGGTACAGGGAGACGCCGACGACCAGGATCGGGGCCGCCTCCCCGATGGCCCGCGAGAGCGCCAGGATAACGCCGGTGAGGGCCCCCGGCAGCGCCATCGGCAGCAGATGGCTCCAGATCACCTCCCACTTCGTCGCCCCGAGCGCATAGCCGCCCTCGCGTATGGAATCCGAGATGCCCCGCAGCGCCTCCCTGGTGGCGACGATGATGACCGGCAGGATAAGCAAGCTCAACGTCAGGGCGCCGGTCAGCACGCTCGGGCCGCCGGTGATGGGCGCCAGCAACTGCACGAAGATGCCCAGCCCCAGGAGGCCGTAGATGATCGAGGGCACCCCGGCGAGGTTGGAGATGTTTATCTGGATGGCCCGGTTGATGCGCGTGTCCTCGGCGTACTCCTCCAGGTACACCGCGGCCCCGAGCCCGAGCGGCACGCTTATGAGCCCCGTCAGGCCGAGCAGCCACAGGGAGCCTATGAGCGCCGGATAGATGCCGGCGGTCTCCGGGAAGATCTCCGAGGGGAAGCTCGTCAGGAAGCTCAGGCTCAACCTCCCCGAGCCGTCCCGGATCACATCCACCAGCAGCACCGCGAGGACGGCGACGCCGAGGAAAGCCGCCAGCGTCACCAGCACGGTAAAGGCCCGGTCGAGCCCGTACCGGGTCCCCATGGAGGCCTTGAACTGGGACCCTTTCGAGTCCTCTTTCCGTTCTGCCCGCGTGCTGCTCTGCGCCACTAGTACACCTCCCTGAATCGCCGGACGAACCAGTAACTCACGAGGTTGAGCGCCAGGGTCATCAAAAACAGCGTCGACCCGACCGCGAAGATGGACCCGAAGGTCACGGTCCCGCGCGGCGTCTCGCCGCCGACCACCTGCACGATGTAGGCCGTCATCGTCTGCATGCTCTGCAGGGGGTCACCGGCGAAGTTGGGCTGCGAGCCCATCGCGATGGTCACGATCATCGTCTCCCCGATGGCGCGCGACATGCCCAGGATGACCGCCGCGACGATCCCGGAGAGCGCGGCCGGTATGACGATCTTGGTCGACGTCTCGCGCCTGGTCGCGCCGAGCGCGTAGGCGCCCTCCCGTAAAGACCGCGGCACCGCGTAGATCGCGTCCTCGCTCACAGAGGCGACGGTGGGGATGATCATCACGCCCATGATGAGGCCGGCGCCGAGCGCGTTGAACGCCCCGATACCGGGGAAGATGCTGCCCTGGAAGAGGGGCGTGATAAACGTGAGGGCGAAGTAGCCGTAGACCACGGTGGGCACGCCGGCCAGAATCTCCAGCGCCGGCTTGAGCCAACTCCTCAACGAACGCGGCGCGTACTCGCTCAGGTAGATGGCCGTCAGCAGTCCCACCGGGAGCGCCACGGCCACGGCGATAAAGGTCGCCATCAACGTCCCGTAGACCAGCGGCAAGACGCCGAAGTCCCCGGAGTCCGGCGCCCAGGACGTAGAGGTGAAAAACTCCAGCAGCGACACGTCGAGGAAGAACCGCACGGTCTCCTCGAAGAGCACGACGACGATGCCCACCGTCGTGAAGATGGACAGGTAGGCGCAGGCCGTGAGGAGGAACTTTATTACCCGCTCCCGGATCTCCCTGGAGCGGCTACCGCGCTGCCAGTCTCCCTCGTCGGATCTCATCCTTCCCGTATCGACCGCCACTAAGAAACCTCCGAAACTTCGCTAAAGGACAAATGGGGGGCCGGCGCAACAGCCGGCCCCCCAATGCTACAAGCAGACCCGCCTCCGCACAAACGGGGTTACTGCGACTGCTGGAGCGCCGCCTCCAGGTCGCCGCCCTGCGGCTGCCCTTCCTCGTCGAACACGGTGCCGGTGGTGCGGTCCTCGTACTGCGTCCGCGACTGCTGCGCGAGGCTGCCGGGCATGGTGACGTAGTTCGCCCCCTCGACGATCCTGTTCAGGTTCGCCTGTTCGAGGTAGAAGTCCACGAACGGCTGCACCGCGGCGTTGTTCTGCAGCGCCTTCGTGTTCACGTAGATGAACAGCGGGCGCGACAGGAGGTAGTCGCCCGAGCGGATCGTCTCCTGGGTGGGCTCGACGCCGTCGACGGCGACCGCCCTGAGCGCGTCCCGGTTGTTCTCGTAGAAGGCGTAACCGAAGTAGCCCAAAGCGTTCTGATCGCCGGAGACGCCCTGCACGAGCACGTTGTCGTCCTCGCTCATCTCGACGTCGGACTGGCGGCTGGTCTCCTCTTCGTTCCCCACGATGACCTCGTTGAAGAACTCGTAGGTGCCGGACTCGGTGCCGGGGCCGTAGAGGCTCAACTCGCTGTCGGGCCAATCGGATCGCACGTCGCTCCACTGCGTGACCTGTTCCTCGGCGGCCGGCTCCCACATCGTCGCGAGCTCATCGGCCGTCACGTCCTGCGCCCAGTCGTTACCCTCGCGGTTCACCACGACAGAGATGCCGTCGTAGGCCACCGGTATCTCGATGTACTGGATGTTGTTCTCCTCGCAAACCGGCACCTCCTCGGCCACGTCTATCGGCCTGGAGGCGTCGGAGATCTGCGTGTCGCCCTGGCAGAACGCCTCGAAGCCGTCGCTGGTCCCGGCACCGCCCACATCGATGCGCGCGTCCGGGTTCTCCGCCGAGAACAACTCCGCCGCGGCCGTGGTGATCGGCTGCACCGTGCTAGACCCTTGGATGGAAATGCTGCCGGAGACACCACCCCCGTTCCCACCACCGCCGGGGCCGCCGCACGCGGCCACCACGAGCGACAGGGCCAGCACCAACGCCCCACCAACGACGAACCTCGCCCGCAAGATCCTACTCAACCCGCATCCTCCTACTCCCAGACGACAAGAGACCACCGTTCGTTTCCAGGGCAGGATGATAGGGCATGGCCGTAGCCATTTAGTTGCACTTTTGTAAACTCCGGGCTAAATCGACGTTAAACGACCGGCGGTCGCGGGGACTCCCCCGGCCGGGGCGTCGCCGGGGCGTCGCGCGGGGGAACGGCCACGATTCTTGCCGGCAAGAACCGCGAACGTCACGCGCGATGCCTAACCCTTCGGGTTCGGGGCCGCGAGACGATCTTCGGCCCTATTCGCGGCGCAGGACGGCACCGGCGCCGAGCAGCGCGCCCGCGGCGACCAGCGCGGCCACGGGCGCGAGCAGCCCGAGGGTCGCGCCACCCGG
>CAXUFZ010000307.1:0-4519 GCA_964250345.1 uncultured Rubrobacteraceae bacterium | reverse complement strand
TTTTTATTTGTGGTGGGTGGGGGGCGGGCGCGGGGCCCCCCCCCCCCCCCCCCCCCCCCGCGGCCATGGCGGAGGGACGAGACAACCCCGACGCCGAGGACGACCTCGGTCGAAAAGGAGCGAGGAGAAGCTGTTGGTTAAGGTCAAGCACCGCGCCGCGAACGTCGACGGCGTCGACGTGTTCTACAGGGAGGCCGGAGACCCGGCCAACCCGACGCTGCTGTTGCTGCACGGGTTCCCCGCCTCGTCGCACATGTTCCGCAACCTCATCCCCGCGCTAGCCGATGGGTTCCACCTCGTCGCCCCGGACTACCCGGGCTTCGGCAACAGCGCCTTCCCACCCCCAGAAGAGTTCGACTACACCTTCGAGAACCTCGCCGTGGTGATGCGGGGGTTCGCGGACGGGATCGGGCTCGACAAGTTTTCCTTGTACATCCAGGACTACGGCGCGCCCGTCGGCCTTAGCCTCGCCACCGCCCATCCCGAACGCGTCCAGGCCCTGATCGTGCAGAACGGCAACGCCTACGAGGAGGGCTTCGTCGCGTCCTTCTCGGAGCCGCTCTTCGCCTACGCCGAGGAGCGCTCGCCGGAGAACGAGGCGGCCGCGCGCGGGGTCCTCGAGATCGACGCCCAGCGCTGGCAGTACACCCACGGCGCGAGGGACGCCGAGGCGATAAGCCCCGACAACTGGAACCTCGACCAGCGTTTCCTCGACCGGCCCGGCAACAAGGAGGTCCAGCTCGGGTTCTTTTACGACTACCAGTTCGTCGTCCAAAAGTACCCGGCCTTCCAAGAGTACTTCAGGACCCACCGGCCCCCGACGCTGATCGTGTGGGGCAAGAACGATGAGATCTTTAGCCTTGCCGGCGCCGAAGCCTACAGGCGCGACCTGCCGGACGCCGAGCTACACCTGCTCGACACCGGCCACTTCGCCCTGGAGGAGGACCTCGACGTCATCGCCGGACACATCAGGCGCTTCCTGGGCGAGCGGCTGCCGGGCAAGTAGCGCGCCGCTTGAGCGGTAAGCCCGGCCCGTAGGTACAACACGGCGGGCGCGGCAGGCCTCAAGAGCCTGCTCGCGGTGCCGGAGCTCTCGCTCCCCTGGCTGAAGACCTTCGCGCGGCGGCTCCCTAGGTAAGCCGCGTTATCGTCAAACTATCGTCAAAAGGTCCCTGAACCGTCTTCGGGGACATTCCAAAGCAGATTACTTGGCTTACCTGTAGAAGAAAAAGGAGAGAGCCGACGAGCGGACTCGAACCGCTGACCTGCTCATTACGAGTGACATTCTGTCCCTTTTCGCCCGGTACCGCCGAGTGACGATGGGTATCGTCTTTGCAGGTAAATCGCGCTTCGCAACTTGCGCGTGCTGTCGTCGAATGTCGGGACGTGTCGCTCCTACTGCTGACGCTACTGCTGACACTGCTTACACAATGGTGACCCCGCGTTCGCCACCCACTGTCATCGCGCCGAGTGTGTCGGTCGTCCGTGGGGTGACGAAGGAAGCCTTCGCGTACGGGTACGCGGAGGCCGAACTTCTTTAGACCGCGTTCGATCTCCGCCCGTAACTGCTCGCAGGCCTCTCGCTGCCTCTCCGCCAGCTTCCTCGCCACCTCGGGCAGTTCGACCGCGTTGGAGGTGGTCCTCTTGTAGGAGACGATGTCGGGTCCGTAGGCGAAGGCGGCGACGACGCGACGGGTGACCTTCGGTGTCACCTAGACCGCCAATTGGCATCCTACTTTGAACGCCAAGTGGCACTCGGGATTCGGTCCATCCTACCCGTTCTATCGCGCGCCGTTCGCGTGCCGATGGCCGAGCGGGAAAACGGTGTGCGCCCCCGGCGGGATCGACGTAGCCCCTCGATTTCCAGACCACGGTGGGCGCGGCGCGTCGTGACGGTGCTGCGGCCCGTTTTTCGCACCGAGCCCCGAATCGAGGAAAGCACGGCGCCCGCGGGCAGCCGCCCGCTCAGGATGCGTTCCCTCGGCTGGTTCTCGATCTGCGAGTAAAGGGCTTCGGACC
The DNA here is from genome assembly GCA_964250345.1 of uncultured Rubrobacteraceae bacterium. Classification (GTDB taxonomy): domain Bacteria; phylum Actinomycetota; class Rubrobacteria; order Rubrobacterales; family Rubrobacteraceae; genus Rubrobacter_D. The sequence goes on along the minus strand of CAXUFZ010000307.1, from coordinate 2,500 downwards.
CTTCGGCGACGGACAAGGCCACCGCTTCGTCCGCGGCTTCGCCGCCCGCAACCGACGTCACCCCGCGGTGCCCCCTCGTCCTCGCGTACGCGCCCGGCACCACCCGTTGCGATGGCGCGCAAAATAGCCGAGCGGCCCGAGAGGATCGACGTCGGGGATTTGGTCGGTCGTCGCACGCCCGCTTGAGTCGCGAACGTCGGATTTTCGATGTCCTCCAAACCGCGCCGTTCAGACGGAGCTCACGACGAGGTTGAGCACCAACGCGAGGATCGCCGTGTTGTAGAAGAACGCCAGGACGCCGTGCAGTAGCACCGCCCGGCGCACCTTGCCCGAACTCACGGCCACGTCGGAGGTGGCGAAGGACGTGCCGACGGTGAAGGCGAAGTAGGCGAAGTCCAGGGCCGCGGGCTCCTCCCCTCCCGGGAACTCCATCCCGCCCGGTTCGCTCGGGTCACGGTAGTAGAGGTGGGCGTAGTACATGGCGTAGGAGGTGTGCAAGAGCGCCCAGGAGAGCAGCACCCCCAGCACGCTGAGGAGCGCCCGCAGCGGTTCTGTCCCCAGGCTCCCGCCTTGCGTCAAGACTCCCAGGCCGAGGAACAGGCCCCCGGCGCTCGTGGAGATTATGAGGGCCATCCCCGCGCCCCCGCTGAAGACCCTCCTGTCCGAGATGACCTCCAGTAATCTCCCCCACCGGGAGCGGGGGGGCTTCTGCGCCAGCGCCCACCCCCGCACGTCCGCGGGCGTGGAGGGCCACATCGCGCCCCACGTGAGGACCAGAAACAGACCGTAGAACACGTTGATTGCCAGCAGCGCGTGGACGAAGCGGAGAGATCCCTGGGTCGCGAAAAACGCGAACGCCAGCACGACGAACATCACCGCCGTCGGCAGCCAGATCCTCGTCGCGTCCCCCGCCGGGGTGAGCCGGAGCAGGGACTTGGCGGTGCCCGTGGCGATGGACACGGCGCCGCTGATCGCACGCTTCTTTCGCGTCGAACCGCGATCCGGACGGCTTGCGGGACCTTTCATTCTTCAGCCCATCCCGGCGAGCACCATCACGAGGGGCCCGGGCAGGTTGACGACGGCGTGGACGACGACGGCGGGCCAGACCGACCCGCTGCGGCGGAACACCTCGCCGGCGACGAGGCCGGACACCACGGCCGTGGGGAAGACGATGTTGACGCCGTGGAAGAGGGCGAAGATCAGGGTGCTTCCCACCACTCCGATGAATGGACCGTAGCGCAGCAGCACGTTCGTCACGACGCCCCGGAAGAGCAGCTCCTCGCCGAGTGGGGTCAAGAGACCGAGGAACGCCGTCGCCAGGATGAGGGACAGCGCCCCGCCGCCGGCGCCCTCGGCGTACACGGTCTGGGGGGTGGCGCTGTCCCCGGTGATCCGGATCCAGGCCAGGGTCACCAGGACCCTGGCCACGGAGGCGACCACCCCCGCCCCGGCCGCGATCAGGAGCCAACGCGCGGTGGTCGCGCGAACTCCGAAGGCGCCCGGGGAGCGGATACGCAGCATAACGGCCGCCGCGAACCCGGCGATCCCGGCGACGCCGGACCACGCGGTCAAGATCAGGCCGGACACCCCGGGATCGAACCCGAGGACGAGCAGCGCGCCGCCCCCGAACCCGACGACCGCAAGGACGACGAGGCCGACGGCGATCTCGGGCCAGCCCGGCCGCGAGAGCTTGTCGGGTGCGGACCGATCCGGGGACGCGGCGGGGGTCTTTCCCGACTCCCGCGGATGGTCGGAAGAAACGTGAGACATGGTAATTAACTCCTTTGATTTGGGTGCTGATTGACCGTTGGTGCGGTTTCCGATGGCTTCGGGATTCGACGGGATCACCGACGGTCCTTCCGGTGGCTCCGAGAGACGGGTTCGGAGGCCTCGTCGCGTTTGAACACCTTGTAGGAGATCGCCAGGAACACGGGGACTATCACGAGCACCGACAGCGCCCCGAAGGTCGCGTGGTACTCGCTGACCGTGAACAGGGCCGGCGCGGTGATAGCGCTTCCAGCTGCGGTGATCAAGAGTACGCCGCCGATGTTGTTGGCGAAGTGCGCGCCGATGGCGAGCTCGGTGGTGCCGTCGATCAATGAGACGACCACCCACACCAGACCCGGGCCGAGAAAGTAGTTGAGCAACACCGTGAGCCCGCCGCGCGCGCTCGCCTCCGGGTTCAAGAGGTGCGGCAGCATGAATATCACGGCCGCGGCGAGCGCCAGGAAGACGCGGTTGGTCCAGACGAAGGCGTGATCCAGGCCCCAGGCGTCGATCCCGCTGGTCCTCACGCCCCGCTCGACCAGATACGCGGTGGCGTCGCGCCGGAGGCCAGGGTGCCGGTCGCGTAACCGGACGAGTTCCACGCCCTACCGCGCGGGATGCCACGAAACGCCAGGGACGCCTTCGCGTGCGCGCCATCAGCGGCGTCGCAGTGACGGGTCCAGCAGGGCGGGCGGGGCGTCGTTCTTTTCGTGCGCGGCGAGGTCGACGCCGG
>CAXUFZ010000306.1:0-4534 GCA_964250345.1 uncultured Rubrobacteraceae bacterium | reverse complement strand
CGCTCGGCGCCTACTCCGTCCTGTCGGCCCTCACGCCGCTGCTCGGCGCCTTCCCGGTCCCGCTCGTCGGCGCCACCATGAGCCCGGTCGTCGGGCTCTGGCTGGGCGCCGGCCTCCTGGCGGCCGTCGCCTCTCGGGAAGGCGCCGCCCCGGCGGGGCAAAGAGGGGGCCCGCGCCGCCGGGGGCGGCCTAGCCCGCATCCCCTTACCTCGCTCCCGCCAACGGCCGCCCGCGCGTTCCTCCGTCCGGGGATGCCGTGGTAGGGCGGGAGGCGTCGCACGAGTCTCTCTTCGTCGCGAGTAGAAGCACGCCGCAGACGGGGATTCGCGGCCAGCCTAGATCCCGCTATGCGTCCCAGACATCACGGCGAGGTCTCCACTCTTCTCGGGCAAGGCGTTCTTCTCTTCCCCGCCGCGTTTGGAGCCCTTCTTAAGTTTGTCAGTCGATCTTGCCGAAGATCAGGACCTCTTTCTCGGTGTCCCAATAGAGGTTCTCGGCGTCCTGGATCAGGGCCCTCAAGAGCCTGCCGTCGCTCGCCGTCGGCATGACGAGGGCTTCTTCGGCGCCGTTGTCCAGGACGAACTGGAAGGAGAACTTGCCATCCGTCAGGTCCCCCTGGTTGCTCCAGTTGGCGTGGATGTCCGTCACCTGCCGGACCTTGATCCCGCTCTCCGTACGCTGCTCCGACATCCGGAGCCTCCTCTCGTCGCTTTCGGTTGTCCCAATCCCGTTACCCGCCCGAACCCCCCTCAAACGCGGGAAGGAAAAATTACATCTTTCGGGACATCCATCGGCCCCTGGCCCGTCACCGCCGGAGCGTCAGGTAGACGGAGACCAGGGCGGCGACGAGCGCGGGCACGGTAAAGAGGAGCGCGGCGCGCGGGCCGACGTAGACTACGGTGGCGTAGCCCGCGCCGAGGAGCACGAGCACCGCCGCGTAGGCCACCATCCAGGCCGGGGAGCGCACCCCGTCTCCGCGGGTCCTAACCGAAGAACGTCTCTATGTCGCGGTAGAGGGCGTCCGGGACGGTCTTTGTCTCGTCGGTGGCCTCGGAGAGATCGACGGTGACGATCTCGTCGCCGCGCAGGGCGACCATCTTGCCCCACTCGCCGTTCTTGACGGCCTCGGCGGCGCGCAGGCCGTAACGGGTTGAGAGGATGCGGTCGTTGGCCGTCGGGGTCCCGCCGCGCTGCAGGTGGCCGAGCACGACGTGGCGCGTCTCGATGCCGGTGCGCGACTCTATCTCCTTGGCGAGCGTCTCCGCGATGCCGCCCAGCCGGACGTGGCCGAACTCGTCCGTCTCGGCGTTCTGGGTCATGTAGTCCTCGGAGAGGGTGACGCCCTCGGAGACCGCCACGAGGCCCCACTTCTCGCCGTTTTGGGCACGCTTCTCAAAGATCGAGGCGATCTCGTCCAGGTCCGGCTCGATCTCCGGAATAAGCGTCACGTTGGCCGCGGAGGCGAGGCCTGCGCCCCAGGTGATCCAACCCGCGTGCCGCCCCATCACCTCGACGACCACGACCCGCTCGTGGCTCTTGGCCGTCGTCCTGAGCTTGTCAATGGCGTCGGTGGCGATGGAGACGGCCGTGTCGTACCCGAACGTCGTGTCGGTCGCCGAGAGGTCGTTGTCTATGGTCTTCGGGCAACCGATGACCTGCGTCCCGAAGTCGTCGTGGAGCCGCTTTGCGACCCCCAGCGTGTCGTCCCCGCCGATGGCGACGAGCGCGTCCACGCCGAACTCCTCCATCTGCCTGACGGCCTTCTCGGGGTCGCCCTCGTTCTTATACGGGTTGGTGCGCGAGGAGCCGAGGATGGTGCCGCCTTCTTGCAGGATGTAGCGCACGTCCTCGACGCCGAGCGGCATCACGGTGTCACCTTCCGGCGAGAGCAGGCTCTTCCACCCGCGCTTGAGGCCGACCACCTCGTAGCCGTAGTCCTCGACGCACCGCATCGTCACGGCCCGGATGACGCCGTTCAGCCCCGGCGCGTCCCCGCCGCCCGTCAGCATCCCGACCCTCTTTACCTCGGCCACGTCGTCTCTCCTTCTCTCATGGTCCCGAAAGAACCAGTCTAGCCCCTCGGGCGTTGGCTTTCATCGTCCGCGAGCGGGGGTCGCGCCGTCTCGGGGTCGCGGATGGCGCATGGACCGGGCCTTCGCGGGCTAGGCGAAGCGCGGCGGGTTCGGCTGCTCGCCGGCCACGGACAGCGTCGGCGGTATGGACCTCCGCCGCAGATCCTCCTCCCCAACCCGGAAGGGGAGCCAGCGTTCGGAGTACGTGTACCCCTCTATCCGGTCGAAGCGGTACTGCCCGACGGCCTGCCCCTTCGCGACGACGACGCTGGCGGTCGCCCGGCTCTCGAAGGTCGGGCCGTCGTTGTCGCGGCGGACCTCCCTGGTGTCCTCCACGGTGCCGCCCAATCTGACCGTGAAGCTGTCGCCGCCCGCGTCCACGTACACGACGCGGACGCTCGTGAGGATCTGGTCGTGCTCGAACCGCCCGAGGTCGATAGAGATCTCCTCGCCCGGAACGTACGGTGCCCCCGATAATGGTTCCATCGCGCCCTCCTTCTCTCGTGCCGACCCGCACATCGTACATGCATCCCACCGGCCCGACCGACGCCGGGCGCAACGTTGCCGGACGCGCCCGGCGTCCGACCGCATTTAAACCGCTACCGGGGCCCGCGAGGCCGGGTTGGGGGATGCCTACGATCCTGTCTGACGCACGGAGGCCCGTCTCCTAAACCGCCGGTTGGGTTACCCCGCGTTGAAACGGCGTTCGACCGTAGACGCTCGCCCGACTTGCCGTTATTGTTGTTACACAAGCATACTTCGGTTACGACGATACTTCCATTGCGCTACTCGATGCCCTGAAAGCAAGGAGAGAGACATGAGGAGAATTCTGTACGTAGCGTGCGCTGCGCTGGCGGTATGCCTGGTGCTGATGTCCTCGGCGGGCGTCTCGAAGCGGGGACAGGCGCAGACGACCGGACATAGCGGAGACAGGCTCGGGTGGAACGTGGTTTGCAACAATCCGGTGGTCGCCAGGACCGCGGCGCTGGACCCCATCGTCTACCCCGGCCAGGCCTCTCCCACGGGCCACATGCACGTTTTCGGGTGCATCGAGGTGGACGAGGACGACACCGGGGCGTCCCTGATGGAGAAACCCCACAGCGGGCGCATCTCCAGGGACGGCTCCAATCCCTTGGATCACTCGGGCTACTGGATACCCCGCATGTTCCTCAAGACCACGAACGGCCCCGAGCCCGTGAGAATGGTCAAGATGAGCCACTACTACCGCGTCGCCGAGGGCGTGAAAGCGAAGGACGTGGAGCCATTCCCCGCCGACCTCAAAGTCATCGCCGGGAACCACCACGCCACCGGGCCACAGCGCCAGAACCCTGGCTCCGGCAACGGGAAATTGATAGCGGGCTGGGGTTGCACGGGTGACACCATCATCGACCAAAACTCTCCCGCGCCGAGAGACTGTAGTACCGGGAAGGATGTCGTGTTGCAACTGCAGTTTCCCGATTGCTCGAACGGCCAGCCCACGAGCGCCGACAACCGCAGCCACATGGCGTACTCCTTGAACGGCCGGTGCCCGGCCACGCACCCCGTCAACGTCCCGCAGTTGGCGTTCAACTACGTCTTCGGCGTGAACAACGGCGAGAGGGTCAAGCTGGCGTCTAGTATGAACAACGACGCCAACGGGATGCACGGCGACTTCATGAACGCCTGGGACGAAGCCTCCCTCCGACGCCTCATAGACAGGTGCATGGTAGACGGCACCGGCTGCCGCAACGATCGCAACTGACCGAACCTTGTCTTGCCCGGTGTTCCTCTCCGAGAACGTGAACGGGCGTGGCTGAGAGGATCCTGTCGGATGGCGTCGAGGTCCACCTCGGCGAACGACTGCGGAGCGTCAGGCCCCTGGGCGGCGGGTGCATCGGCGAGGTCTACCGGGCCGAGCTGGAGGGCGGGACCCCGCTCGTCGCCAAGGTGGATAGTACCGGCGGGGCGCATCTGGACCGCGAGGCGTACATGCTGCGTTACCTGCGCGAGAAGAGCGGGCTGCCGGTCCCGGAGGTCTACCACGGCTCGGAGACGCTGCTCCTGATGGAGTTCGTCGAGGGCGAAAGCCGCTTCTCTGCGACGGCCGAAGAGCACGCCGCGGAGCTTCTGGCCGGGTTACACGGCACCGCCGCCGACGCTTACGGGCACGAGCGGGATACGCTCATCGGCTCCCTAAACCAGCCGAACCCGTGGAACGAGAGCTGGACGGAGTTCTTCGGGGAGCGTCGATTGTTGTACGCGGCGGGGGTCGCCCACGAGGCGGGCCGGATGCCGGCAGAGGATGTCTGGAGGGTCGAGAAGCTTGCGGGGCGGCTAGACGAGTTGATAGGTGAGCCCAACCAGCCGGCCCTGATCCACGGCGACGCGTGGAGCGCGAACGTGTTGTCGAGGGGGGACCGCATCACCGCCTTCCTCGACCCGGCCATCTACCACGCGGACCCGGAGATCGAGCTCTCTTACAT
>CAXUFZ010000305.1:0-4575 GCA_964250345.1 uncultured Rubrobacteraceae bacterium | reverse complement strand
TACCTAGAATTCGCGGTGGACGAGGGCGCGGCCGCGGAGCTGGCCGCCTTCCTGGCCGTCCTCGACCCGCGGGGGGGCGGCCCCGGCGTGGGGGCGGACGTTGGTCAGCGCCTCCTGCACCACGCGCACGACCTCCTGGCCGAGGCCATCAGGGAGCCTCTCCGGGACGCCGTCTTCGACCTCGAGCTCCAGCTCGTAGCGCCCGCGCGCCATGCGGCGGTTGAGGTCCACCAGGTCCTCCAGCGACGCGACGAAGGATCGGTCGAGCGTCCCGTCGAGGCGCAGGTCGAAGATGGCGCCCCGCAGCCCTTCCACCGAGCGGCGGAGGGCGTCGGCGGCGTTGTCGAGGCCCGGTTCCCCGCCGTCCCGGCCCGTGACCTTGAGGATCTCCATCTCCTGCAGGGCGTAGACGATGTCCTGGAGGATGCTGTCGTGGAGCTCGCGGGCCATGCGATTGCGCTCGGCCTCCCGGATCTCGACCAGCGCCTCCTCCGCGCGCTCGCGCTCCGTGACGTCGTGGGCGACGATGCACATGGCCCGGCGGCCCCTGTAGAGGATCGCGCTGACGTTCACCTCGACAGTCGCGTGGGTGCCGTCCCTGCGCCGGTAGCGCCGGGTCCCGAGGGACCGGCGGCCTTCGCGCAGGATCCCCTCGGTGTTCGCGTCGATGCTCTCCTCGTCGTGGGCGACGACGTCGTAGAGCGTCATCTCCCTGAGCTCCTCCGGGCCGTAGCCGAGCGAGTCGCCGAGGGCCGCGTTGGCCTCCAAAACGCGCTTCGTATCGACGTCCACCACAAAGATGTTCTCCGCCGCCTGCTCCACCACGCTCCGGTAGAGCTGCTCGCTCTCCCCGAGCTCCCGCTCCGCCCGCTTGCGCGCGGTGATGTCCGTGGAGATGCCGCACGTCGCGTAGGGCGCCCCGTCCGGCCCCACCAGCGGGAACTTCACGGAGAAGTACGTGCGGACCCCGTCGTCCAGGACGACCGTCTCCTCCGCCTCCACCGGGGCCCCGGAGCGCAGCACCTCGAGGTCGTTGTTCCGGTACGCGGCGGCCTCCTCCTCCGCGAAGAGTTCGCGGTCGGTCCGGCCGACGGCCTCCTCTTTGGAGACCTCGAACAACTCCTCGAAGCGGCGGTTCACAAGCTCGTAGCGGCCCCCCGCGTCCTTGACATAGATGATGGCCGTGGTGTTGTCGAGGACGGCCTGCAGGCGGCCCCGGCTCTCCCTCAGGGCCTCCTCGGCCTCCGCCCGCCCGGTGACGTCGCGGGAGTTGACGACGATGCCGCCTATGACGGGGTCGTGGAGCAGGTTCTCGCCGACCGCCTCCATCCGGTGCCACGCGCCCCGCTTGTCCCTGACCCGGTACTCGACGGCCGCGAACGGGCCGGGTCTGCCGAGGTTCTCGGCGAAGACCTCCGCGACGCGCCCGCGGTCGTCCGGGTGTATCACGTCGAACGCGCTGACCCCCAGCCGTTCCTCCGGCGTGAAGCCCAAGACCCGCTCCACCGCCGGGCTCTCGTACTCTATCTTGCCCCCGGCGTCGAGGACGACGATGATGTCCGAGGCGTTCTGCACCAGCGAGCGGAACCGCTCCTCGCTCGTCCGGAGCGCGTCTTCGGCGCGGCGGCGCTCGGTGACGTCGTTGCCGTAGATCCTCAAGAGCCCGCCCTCCGGCGTGCGCGAGACGACCTGGTGGTAGACCTCTTCGCCCACCCGCGTCTCCCGGGCGAACGGCCGCCCGCCGGCGGCCCAGATCTTGCGGTTCACGCCTTCGAGGTCCGCGAGCATGGGATGGCGCGCGCCGAGCTCCCGCAGGTCCGGGAACCGCGCCTGGGCCGCCGGGTTCAGGTAGGTCGGCTCCCCGGCGACGCTCGTCTCGATGATCGGGTTGGGGTTGAGCTCGGGGAACGAGGCGAGCCGGGCGAGCAACGCCTCGGACTCCCGCTGCTCCGTGACGTCCCTCTGGGTCCCCCACACCCGCACCAGGTGCCCGCCCTCGACGATGCCGGTCAGGTTGTTGACGAAGACCCGCTCGTTGCCGTCGCGGTCCACCTCCCGCGACTCGCCTTCCGTGAGGCGGTACCCACCACGCGCGGCCTCCACGAGCAACCTCAAGTTGCCGGGCTCCGAGCGGGGCATCAAGTCGCCCATCCTGGCGCCGACGAGCTCCCCGGCGCTCTCGTAGCCGTACATCCGGGCCATCGCGTCGTTGCACTCGGCGAGGTAGGCGTGGCGGTAGAAGCGGTCGAGCTGCTCCTCCTCCGGAAGATCCACGGGGAACGGTTCCTCCAGCTCGAAGCGCCAGATGCCCTCGGTGCTCTGGGCGACGAAGGTTCGGTAGCGCTCCTCGCTGCGCGCGAGCGCCTCCTCGGCCCGGGCGCGCTCCAGGCGGGTCTCCGCCTCCTTGAGCTCGCGTTCGATCGCCGGACACAGGCGGGCCATGTTCTCTTTCGTGAGGTAATCGTTCGCGCCGGACTTCATGATCCCGACCGCCGCGTCCTCCCCGATCTTGCCGGAGACGACGATGAACGGCGCGTCGTAGCCGAGCCCCCTGAAGAGCTCCAGCGCCTCGGGCGCCCGGAACCGCGGCATGTAGTAGTCCGACACAACGACCTCGAAGGGCTCCCCCCGCCCATCGGCCCCCCGCAACGCCAGCTCCATCCCCTCCGGCGTATACACCCGCTCGTAAACGGGCTCGTAGCCACCCCGCCGGAGCTCGCGCAAGAGGAGCATCGCATCGTTCTCGGAATCCTCGACGAGCAGGACGCGCAAGGGAACGCGCGGGGACCCGCCCGTCGCCCCGGCCGTCACGCGAGCTCCGGTTTTCTGGCGGGGGCTTCGTCCTTGGACCGGTCCCGGGCGCCCAGGGTGAAGAAGAACGTCGCGCCCTCGCCGACCGCGCCCTCGGCCCAGACCTCGCCGCCGTGACGGTGGACGATGCGGGCGACCGTCGCCAGCCCGATCCCGGTCCCCTCGAACTCCTCCGGCCCGTGCAGCCGCTGGAAGGCCCCGAAGAGCTTGTCCTTATACGCCCCCTCGAAGCCGGCCCCGTCGTCCGAGACGAAGTAGGTCCCCCGCGACGCGCCGAAGCGGATGGTGGCCCCGGGCTTGCCCGCGGTGAACTTCCACGCGTTGCCGAGCAGGTTCTCCAGCGCCACCTTGAGCAATCCGACGTCCCCCCGGGCCACAACGCCCCCCTGCGCGACGAACCCGACCTCCCTCTCCGGGTCGGTCCTCCTCAGGTCCTCGACGATGCCGGAGGCCAGGGCGCTCAGGTCGACGCGCTCGCGGGCGAGGGGGCGGCGGCCGACCCTGGAGAGGTCGAGCAGGTCGTCTATGAGGTCGGCCATGTGCCGGCTCGCGGCCCGCACGCGCCCGAGGTAGTCAAGCCCGTCGCCGTCGAGGCGGTCCGCGTAGTCCTCGGCGAGGATGTGGGAGAAGCCGTCGATGGTCCGCAAAGGCGCCCGGAGGTCGTGGGATACGGAGTAGGAGAAGGCCTCCAGCTCGCGGTTCGTGCCGGCGAGCTCGCGGTTGGCGTCCTCGAGGTCCCCGCTGGCCCTCTCGGCGCGGGTGCGGCTGCGAACGAGCATCCAGGAGATGCCGAAGAGGATCAGGCCGACCAGGACGCCCGTGGTCAGGACGAAGAGGGGGAGGTTGCTCTCGGCCCCCCGCTCGAAACGCGGCAGCGTGGCGAAGTACAGGCTCCAGTCGCGGCCGGCGACCTCCAGCCCCTGCTCCTTCTCGAAAAGGGGGTCGAACGCCGCCTCCCCGGCGTGCTCGATGCCGTCCTCGTCGTGCAGCAGCGTGCTGGCCGACACGTCCTCCCCGTCGTAGACCTCGAAGTCCAGGGCCGGGTCGAACCCGCCCCCGTAGACGTCGTCGAGCAGGCCGTCCCGCGTGAAGTACCCGACGACGAAGCCGTCGAGCGCCCGCCGCCGCCCGGCGGCGCCCTCCAGCGGCGCCCCGTCTTCGTAGACGGGCAGGTAGACCGCGAAGCCTTCCAGGAGGCGGAGGTCGGAGTTTGCCTCCCGCGGGAGCTCCGTGTAGACGAAGACGGCCTCGGTCGCCCGCGGCGTGCCGGTGTCCCGCGCCCGGTCCATGGCCGCCCGGTGGGCGTCGTCGGGGTACGCGTCGCGGCCGAGCAGGGCGCGGTTCGCCCCGTCCATGGGCGCCGCGAGCCTCACCGGGAAGTACACGTCGCGCTCGCCGCCGGGCTCGAGGTCGGGCGCCAGCCCAGGCAGGCCGTCACCGTTCATACGCCGGACGAAGGCCTCCCGTTCGGCGGGCTCCACGCGTTCGGCGAAGCCCAGGGCCTGGAGGCCGCCGAGCCGGATCTCCGACTCCACGCCGCCGACGTACTCGTTCCATTCCGAGCGCTCCACCTCGTCGCTGGCGAGGACGAAACCGCGGGCGCCGAACATCGCGTCGAGGTAGCCGTCCGTGCGCCGGTCGACCGCCACCCGGGTCGCCCGGACCGTCTCGTCGAACCGGACCTCGTTCTGGTCCTCCACCGTCTGGCGCGCGAACTGCCAGGCCAGCGCGGTGAGCAGAAGCGAGATCAGGAGTACCCCGTAA
>CAXUFZ010000304.1:0-4587 GCA_964250345.1 uncultured Rubrobacteraceae bacterium | reverse complement strand
CAGGTACGAGACGGCCGTCTCCCCGCGCCGGGTGCGCACGAGCCAGACCTTCTGCCCGGTGACGCCCAGCCGGCGCCGCAGATCCTCGTACTCCTCCCGGCGCGAACCCGCCAGCTCCTGCAGGAACCGCCGCCACCCCTCCTCCCTGCCCGCGAGGATGGGACCCGCGAAGCCGACCCCCGAACCCGCCAAAACCCTCACGCTCCTCTCTGCCAGATGACCAACCGTCCGCCTGTCGCCCGGGCATCGTCCCGGATCACCTTTGTCTAATGCAGAGGCGTGGTAGGAGCGTTGTACGTGCGTGGTAATTGTGCCGGCGCGCGCACGGTTGTGGTAGGCTGCAAGCGCGTAGCGCTCGACCACGTGCGGTGGCGGCCCGGCGGGGCGGCGCCGCACGAAGGACCCGCACCGATGGACGGGAGTGTCCGCGCGGTTTCGGGGGTGTTTCGCGGGGCAGAGAATGGAACGCGGCAAGCTGGAATTGAAGCTCCTCGGGCCGCCCGGGGCACGTCGGGACGGCACGCCGCTGCGACTGCGCACCAGGAAGGCGCTCGCCCTCCTGGCGTACCTCGCCGCCGCGGGCGGGACCCACCGCCGCGCGGCGCTCGCGGCGCTCCTGTGGCCGGAAAGCGGCGAGAAGAGGGCGCGCACGACGCTCAGGAGCGCCCTCGCCGACCTCCGGGGCGCTCTCGGGTCGGCCGACGGGACGGACGGTGGGTACCTGCTCGTGGACCGGGACTCCATCGGCCTTGGCGCCGGGGCCAGGGTGGACCTCGACCTGACGGCCTTGCGAGCCGCCTACGAGCTTGCCCGCGACTCGACGGGGATCGCTCGCCCCGACGGCGAGGAGCGCCGGGAGCTAGCGGAGCGGCTTAGGGAGGGCTTGAAGGCGTACCGCGGCGAGTTCATGGAGGGCTTCTACCTCGACGACGCCCCGGAGTTCGACTACTGGGTGACCGTGGAGCGTGAGGGGTGGCGGACGCGGCATGCGGTGATCCTCGACGTCCTCTCGGGGCTCCTTCTGGAGGGCGGAGAGGCCCGGGAGGCGTCCGCCGTCGCCGAACGCTGGACGGACCAGGATCCCCGCAGCGAGGCCGCCCACGGGCGCCTGATGCGGGCCCGATACGCCCTGGGCGACCGGGCCGGCGCGCTGCGGGTGTACGAGCAGTATCGCTCCTCCGCCGAAAACGGACCGGAGAGAGCGGCGACCGCCCCGGAGATGGCGGCGCTGGCGGCCCGTATAGGGGCCGAACGGCAAGACGGGGGCACGCTCTCCCGGCTGCCGCCCGACCGGAGGCCGAGGCAGACTTACGGCTCGAGAGGGTCTCGGGAGGCGCCCGGCGCGCCGCTGGTCGGCCGCGCGGAGGAGTTCGGTGCGCTCGCCGAGGAGCACGGCCTGGTCCCGTCCGGCGGGGTGCGGGCCGTTGCCCTAGTTGGCGAGGCCGGCATCGGCAAGACGCGCCTGGCGGAGGAGTTCTTGCTCTGGTCCGCCGCCGAGGGCGCGGACGTCCTGCGCGGGTACTACTCGGAGGCCGGCGGGGGCGTGCCGTACGGGGGCGTGATCTCGGTCATCAGGCCCCGCCTGGAGCGCGAGCGGGCGCCGGACGACCTGCTCGAGGACGTCTGGCTCTCCGGGCTCGGGCGTATCTTGCCCGAGCTTCAGGAGAGATACCCCGACCTTCCCCCGCCGACCGCCGACGAGGTCACGGCCAAATCCCGGCTCTTCGAGGCCGTTGTCCGGCTGTTCGCGGCTCTGGCCCGACGGGCGCCTGTCACCCTGTTCGTGGACGATTTGCACTGGGCCGACGCCGCGACCCTGGACCTGCTCCGGTACGCGGCCGGGCGTCTCGCGGAGGACGGCTCCCCCATACTCCTGCTCCTGGCGATGAGGGAGGAGGAGATGGACCGGGAGGTGGACCTCTGGGGCTGGCTCTCGGCCCTCGAACGCGTCGTGCCCGTCAGGCGCCTGGATCTCGGGAGCCTGAACGTGGACGATACCTTGCGTGTGCTGCTCTCTATGACCGGAGGAGAGCGAGAAGACCCGGCGCGTAGACTCGAAGAGTTCGGTCGTCGGCTGCACGCCGAGACCGGCGGGCAACCGTTCTTCTTGCTAGAGACCATCAGGGCCCTGCTCGACAGGGGAACACTGACAGTGAAGTCCGACGCGGGAGAAGGCGCGACGGCCGTAGCTTACGCCGAGGGTGTACTCGAAGGCTTGCTGCCACCGGGCGTGCGAGGGCTGATCCGTGAGCGCCTCTCCGGTCTCGGGTCCGCCGCCTCCGACCTCTTAGCCGCCGGGGCCGTCCTGGGCGACGGCTTCGAGTTCGAGGTCGTCCGCCGGGTGGCCGGCCTGGAGGAGAGCCAAGGCCTATCCGCGCTGGATCAGGCGCTGCGCGGCCGCGTACTGCGCGAGTCCCGGCATTGGAGGGGCGGCGAGCAAGGCGGATACTCCTTCGTCCACGACAAGATCCGGGACGTCGTCTATACCGACGCCGGAGAAGCCCGCCGCCGCGTCTTCCACCGCCGGGCCCTGGAGGCGCTGGAAGCGGAGGGCGCGCCCGCCCCGGAGCTTGCCCGCCACGCCCTGGCCGCCCGGGCGAACGAAGCCGCCTTTCGACACTCCCTGGCTGCCGCGGAGGAGGCTCTCGCCGTCTTCGCCGTCGAGGACGCCAAGGCGCACTTTGGTAGGGCGAGGTCGCTGCTGGAGGGAGAAGAGTCCGGGGGTGAGACGAGCCGGCTCGGCACCCCGGAGGAGCGGCTCAGGTTCTACGCGGGTCAGGCACGAGTTCACGAGTTTAGCCGCGAATGGGGTGCGGCTGGTCAAGCCTACGAGCGGATGCTCTCCGAGGCGCGCGAGGCCGGGGAGAGGGAGGCGGAGTGGATGGCGCTGCACCGGCTAGCCACGCTGGGCATCGAGGGCAACGTGACGCGGCCCGAAGAGGAGGACGAGTTCTACCGAAGGGTGCGCCGCAAGAGGGAGGCTTCTGGAGAAAGGGGTGAGAGGCGCGGCGGCCAAAGGCCGGGGTACGCTGGGCCCAAGGACTCTTCCTGGTCTCCCTCTACCGCCCTCACCCGCGCCGAGGAGGCCATGCGCCTCGCGCGGGAGATGCGCCGCGAGGACCTGGTGGCGAAGAGCCTGGCCGCCCTCGGGACTCTGGGGGCCTACTCGGGCCGCTGGGAGCGGGTGATCTCCGCCACCGAGGAGGTAATCTCGATCTACTCCCGGATGGGCGATAGGGCCACGGAGGGCGCGATGTTGAACCTCTCCGCCTACGGTCTGCTGATGACGGGCGAGCCCGGGGAGGCCGTACGCCGCATGCGGGATCACCCAGGCCTCACGGGCGGGCTCGGCGACCGGGAGAGACACCGCGCCAGCGCTCACAGCATGGCGCTGGCCCTGACCGAGACCGGAGAATACGAAGAGGCGCTCCACATGGCGCGCGAGGGACTGGCCGCGGCGCGCTCGCTCGAAGATGCGCCCCGCTTGATGCTCAACCTCCGGTCGCTCGGCGACGCCCTGCGGACGCTGTTTTGCCTGGAGGAGGCCGGGGAGGTCTACCGGGAGATGGCCGGCGTCATCTTCCCGCCGGAGTTTCGCGCCCTGG
This sequence comes from uncultured Rubrobacteraceae bacterium, assembly GCA_964250345.1. GTDB lineage: Bacteria > Actinomycetota > Rubrobacteria > Rubrobacterales > Rubrobacteraceae > Rubrobacter_D. Next base: position 982 of record CAXUFZ010000304.1, on the reverse strand, counting down.
TGCATTCCAAGCTGTGCGCGGTGGCGGCGCCGGAGGCGAACTGGGAGGAGGCGCACGCCGAGGCGCTACTGGCCGCGCGGCTCCGGGACGAAGAGCCTTTGCAGGGCACCGCGGCGCTGCACCTTCACCTGGAGGTGGAGGCCCTGCTGCGCGGCGGCAGCGAGCACCCGGCTCGCGAGCAACTGGAGCGGTTCGGCGGGGCCGTCGGCGAGAACCGGCGCCTGCGGCTGGCCTACCTGCGCGCGCTGGCGGTCCTGCGCCGGTGGGAGGGCGACGGCGCCGCGGCCCTGGAGCACCTGCAAGAAGCGAGGGAACTGGCAGGGGAGATCGGCCTGCCGGGCGAGCTGTGGCAGATCGAGGCTTCGCTCGGCGAGCTGCATAGAGGGCTGGGCAACGGGACCGAGGCGGACCGCTCCCGCTCCCGGGCGGCGGAGATCGTGCGCCGCCTCGCCGACGGGATCGGGGACCGGGAGCTGCGGCAGCGGTTCCTATCGGCAACCCCGGTGCAGAGCGTACTGAACGCCGACTAGACCGGTTTCGTAGGCGTAACCGACCGCGAGCCGCGCGGGGCGCCGTCGCCTGCGCCTCTCCGCCACTCGTAAGCCAACCGTTCGACCACCTCGGACTCGAGGCGCCCGACACCGGGGCGTTTACCACGCTCGCCTGCACGTTCTTACCACCCTCCGACGATACGGTAGCGGGAGACGGCAAGGTCCCGCCCTGACCGCGGGGCCGAGAGACAAAGAGGAGGTCGGCGGATGGCTACGGTGCCGTTCAGGGATTTCGGAGACGCGCACGGCGAGATGGACCGGCTTTTCGCGGAGATGCCGGGGGCCCCGGCGGCCCTGGTGCTCTTGGTGGCCGCCCGCGGGAGGCTCGGCTGCGGCGGCCCCCCCCCCCCCCCCGCCCCCCCCGCCCCCCGGGCGCCGGGCGGCTCCCGGGCCCGCCGGCCCCCCCCCCCCCCCCCCCCCCCGCCCCCCCC
>CAXUFZ010000303.1:0-4598 GCA_964250345.1 uncultured Rubrobacteraceae bacterium | reverse complement strand
AGAGGAAGGCGTCCGGGACCTCCATGTGGGCGCGCACGCGTCCGCCGTGCTCCTCCGGCGCGGGTCGACCGCCCAGGCGGGCCTCGTTGGCCGCGCGCCACACCGCGAGCGCCGCTTCGACGTCGGGCGGGCCGCCGCGCCTGATGACGGTCTCGTCCGTCATGGGGCGTCCAGGTTCTCGATCCGCACCGGCTCGATGGGGTCGGCGGGGTCGAAGCCGAAGACGCGGGAGTAGAAGAAGAGCTCGCCGTCGAGGGCGCGTTTGATGTTCTCGGCGCGGCGGAAGCCGTGTTGTTCGCCCTCGAAGGGGACGTAGGCGACGGGGAGGCCCTTCTCTTTGAGGGCTTCGAACATCGTCTCGGCCTGGTTCGGGGGGACGACCTCGTCTTCGAGGCCCTGGAAGAAGATGACCGGGCACGAGAGGCCTTGCGTGTGGTGGATGGGGGAGCGTTCGCGGTAGAGGTCGGCGCGGTCTGGATACGGCCCGATCAGGCGGTCCAGATACCGCGACTCGAACTTGTGCGTCTCCTCCGCAAGCGCCGCCGCGTCGCTCACCCCGTAATGGCTGGCCCCGGCCGCGAACGTATCCCTGAAAGCGAGCGCGCACAGCGTCGTGTAACCGCCGGCGCTGCCGCCCGCGATCAGGAGCCGCTCGCCATCGACCAGACCTTTCTGGGCAAGATACTTCGCCCCGTTCGCGCAGTCGTCCACGTCCACCACACCCCACGCTCCGTCGAGCCTGCGCCGGTACTCGCGCCCGTAGCCCGTGCTCCCGCCGTAGTTCACGTCGAGCACCGCGACGCCGCGGCTGGTCCAGTACTGGATCCCCAGGTCAAGGCCCGACGTGGTCATCGAGGTCGGCCCGCCGTGGCTGAGCACGAGCAGCGGCGGACGCTCGCCCTCGGGCGCGGCGTAGTCTTTGTTCGCCGGCGGGTAGAAGAAGCCGTGCGCCGTCAGGCCGTCCTCCGTCGGAAACTCGACGGTCTCGGGCACCGAGAGGTAGCCCGCGTCGATCTCCCGGTCGCTCGACCGGCGCAGCACCTCGTGCCCGCCCGTCCCGAAGTCCCAACGCACGACGGATGTCGGTTCCGCAGCAGAACCGGCGATGAAGAGCACCTCGTCGGAGGCGCCGTTCGCGCGCAGGTAGCTGATCGTGGAGAAAGGTGTCTCGACCTCTTCCAACTCGCCGCTCTCTGTATCCAGAAGTCCCAGGCGAAAGACGCCCCGCTCGATAAAGGCGCAGGCGACGCGCGAGGGCGACACGAAGGCGTAGGCGGACATCCCGAGCCCCCACTGCGGCAGCCCGAACTCCGCCGCCCGCTCGTGCAACGGCTCGATTCCACCCCCGATCACCCGGTAAAGGTTCCACCACCCGCTCCGGTCGGAGACGAAGTGTAGCGTCCCGTCGGGCAACCACTCCGGCTGAAAAACGGACTCGTCAGGGCCGCCGGCCACCTTGCGCGCGTTCGTCGGCGCCCCGGACGTGTCCAGTTCGGCCGTCCAGAGCTCCGTGCCGTCCCAGGGCATATTCGGGTGGTCCCACGTCAGCCACGCAAGGCTCCGCCCGTCGAGGCTCAGGCGGGGCGAGGAATAGAAGTCCGCTCCTGAGACAAGCACGCGCTCCTGTCCGTCCTCCAGGTCGACGGAGACCAGCTCGTTGACCGGCTCGCCTTCGCCTGTGTGGTCCTCGCGGACGCATATGAGGCGGTTCCTGTACCCGTCCACGACCATGTCCGCGTAGCGCCGGTCTACCTCGGCTGTGAGGGGTTTCGGTTCCGCTCCGGGCTCCGCGGAGTAGAGGCGCTGATCGGCGAAGTTGGCGAAGAAGACGGTTCGGTCGTGGACGGCGAAGTCGCCGCCGCCGTACTCGTAGACGCGGGTGCGGGCGTTGAAGGGTTCGGGGTTGACGTCCTGCGTGCGGCCGTCCGGGGCGCGGCGGACTATGACGTTGCGCCCGCCCTCGCCAGGGCGGCTCTCGAGCCAGTAGACGTCTTCGCCGTCGAGGGCCGTGTTGCGCAGGCCGACGACGCCCGCCACGATCAGGTCAGAGGAGATAGGCGACTTCCACGCGCCGTACGGTCTTGTCCCGGATCCAGCCACGCGCCGCCACCTCCACTCGAATCCACCGTCGCCCCGGATGATAGCAAGGGCCGCCTCTCCGACGCGGCACGACGGAAACTCCGGTTTTCACGACTCCCGACTCCCGATTCCCGACTCCCGGCCCTTGAGCCCAAAACGGAGGGTGGGGTAGAGGAGCACGGCCAGCGGGATGGGCAGCCAGAAGTTGAACAGGCGGTAGCCGAGCACGGGCACGGCGACGTCGGGGCCGTAGCCGAGGAGGCCCAGGGTGCCCAGCATGGCGGCCTCGAAGGTGCCGAGGCCGCCGGGCGTGAGCGGTAGGGCGCCGAAGGCGGTGGCGACGCCGTAGGCCACGAGGAGCTCGACAGGGGAGAAGCCCACCCCCACGGCGCGGAAGACGACGAGCAGGCACAGGGCGTCGAAGCCCCAGTACCCGAAGGCCAGGGCGCCGAGCTTGACGGCCCTCGTGGGGCTGCCGAGCAACTGGTCGCGCAGAGTCCCCGCCTCGTCCCGGAGCCAGTTGACGACCCCGACGGCCCACGCCCCCGTCCTCCGGCGCGACCAGCGCCGCCGCAGGAAGGGACGGCCCAACCCGTAGAGGACGTTCGTCAGGAGGCGTCGGACCACCCGGGGCCGGCGCTGCGCCAGGAAAGCCACCGCGAAGGCCAGGATCACCAGGACGAACAGCAGAAGCGCGGCCAGCGAGGCGATGCGGTTCAGCTCCCTGTCCAGGATCAGGTACAGCAGCGAGACCAGAAGCCAGGCGCCGAGAGCGGCGTATATAAAGGTCCCGACGGCCGCGACCGCGAGGCCGACCCTTGCGGGCGAGAGGTCGCGGGATCTCAGGGCCGAATAAGTGACGGCCGCCGTAGCACCCCCGCCGCCCGGAAGCACCCGGTACGCGCCGTGCACGACCACCGTCAGGCGCAGCGTGAAGAAGCGCCCGAGGCCCTGCCGCCTCCTCCGCCGGTTCGCCGCCCCGAACCCGCCCGCAGCACCAGCCGCGCGCCCCGTCAGCTCCCCGTAGCACAGGTAGCTAGCCAGGATCGCCCCGAAAGCCGCCACCAAAAGCGGCACCGAAGAGTTCGCCACGAGCACCGCCGAACGCTCGATACCGGGCAGTTGCGGCAACACCAAGTGCAGCGCGAGGCCGATGGAGGCCAGGTAGAGCACGACCTTGAGCAGCGACCTGCGGGACACGTCTAGCGGATACCTCGCTCTCCAAAACCGCGCCTCGACCATCCGACGACCCGGAGCATTGTAGACCCCCGGGAGGCGCGAAGCGCCGACCGACCGCTTGGACCGGACCCGCGGGGTCGGCTACACTCCCGACAGCGCAAGGGGTTCCAGAGACCGCCGTCGTTGGTTGGAGGGGTCAAACATGATCGCCGCTGTTTTTCATGGTCCGGGCGAGTTGGAAGTCGCCGAGGTAGAGAGGCCCGGGATCGGGCCGGGCGAGATCCTGGTCAGGGTCGGGGCGAACACGGTCTGCGGGACGGACGTGCGCATCCTGCGGGGCGAGAAGTCCCGCGGCGTGAGGAGACCCTCGATCATCGGGCACGAGTTCGCCGGCCGCGTGGAAGAGGTCGGGAGAGAAGTGGAGGGCTACGAGGTCGGGACGCCGGTGGCTATGCTGCCCATGATCCCGTGCCAGAGGTGCTTCTACTGCCGCCACGACCTGGAGAACATCTGCGAAAACAAGCGCGGCATGGGCTTCTTCTACGACGGCGGCCTGAGCGAGTACGTCCGCGTCCCCGCCGACGCCCTGGAGACGGGCAACCTGTTCGTCACCGAAGACCTCCCGCCGGAACAACTCGCGCTCGCCGAGCCGCTCGCCTGCTGCATCAACGGCCAGCGCAAGTCTCGTGTGGGGATGGACGACGCGGTCCTGATCCTGGGCGCCGGACCCATCGGGCTCCTGCACCTCCAGCTAGCCCTGCTCGCCGGCGCGCGGACCGTCGTGGTGAGCGAGCCTTCGGAGGCCCGCCGCCGGTTCGCCGAAGACCTTGGCGCGCACGTCACCGTGGACCCGGGGCACGAGGACGTGGCCGCGGTGGTCGCGGGGGCGACCGGCGGGATCGGGGCGGACGTCGCCATCATCTGCGCCGGCATCCCGGAGCTAGTTAACGGGGCGATGAGGCTTACCCGCAAGGGTGGCCGGGTGAACGTGTTCGCGGGGCTATCCGGCGACGGGTGGGCCGAGGTGGAGGCCAACCTGATCCACTACAACCAGCTCGAGGTCAGCGGGACCACCGACGCCCACCGCCGCGACTACGGGACCGCGCTGCGGCTCATCGAGTCCGGCCGCCTGGACGCGGGACGCATGATCTCGCACCGCTTCCCCCTGTCCTCCGTGGTCGAAGCCATCGACACCGCCGGCAGCGGCGCGGGCATAAAGGTGGCCGTGATCCCGTAGGGCCGTGGTTGGTGGCCCGCCAGCGCGAACGGCAAGCGGCACAGGAGGTTCGCCTTGGAGGAGAAGGCCATGTTGGACGGGGTGCGCGTGCTCACGCTCAACC
>CAXUFZ010000302.1:0-4606 GCA_964250345.1 uncultured Rubrobacteraceae bacterium | reverse complement strand
GTAGTAGGACGGTCGTAAGGAGCGCGTGATGCAGGAGAAGGACGACCGCTCGGTCGGCGAGCTTTTCGCGGAGCTTTCGCGGGAGACCGTTACGCTGGTGCGCAAGGAGGTCCAGCTCGCCCGGGCGGAGATGGGCCAGAAGGCCAGCCGGGTCGGCAAGAACGTGGGCTTCCTGGTCGTCGGGGGCGTCGTGGCCTATACCGGCGTGCTGGCGCTGGTGGCGGCCTTGATCCTGGTCCTCGGGCTGCTCATGCCGTACTGGCTGTCGGCGCTGATCGTGGGCCTCGTCATCTCCGCCGTCGGGGCGTTCCTCGTGATAAAGGGCGCGAACACGCTCCGCCAGGAGAACCCGGCCCCGCGCGAGACGGTCGAGACGCTCAAGGAGGACAGGGAATGGCTGAGAGACCAGACCAACAGGTAAACGTCAGGAAGCGCGTCCCGGACGACGCCCCGCCGCCCGACGAGGCGCAGACGGTGCAGGAGGAGCGCATCGTCAGGGGCGACGAGGTCGAGGCGACGCGGGCGGAGATAGAGCAGACCCGCGCCGAGATGACCGAGACCATAGACGCGCTGCAAAACAAGCTGGACCCGGAGAAGATCAAAGACCAGGCCAAAACCCGCGCGACCTCAACCGTCCGCGACACCGGCGCGAAGGCCACGGAGAGGGTCAGGCAGAATCCGGCCATACCGCTCGCGGTAGGCGGGGGCCTCCTCGGCCTCCTGTTCCTGCGGTCCCTGCTCCGGAGCCGGGACAACGCCGAGACCGTCGTCTTCGACCTGAAGAGGGGAACCCGGAGGGGCTGAGGCCCGGATCTCCTACAGCCCGGAAGACGCCACGACGCGGGGCCCTGAACCCGGAGGCGGCTGCACCGGACGACGCCCGAACGAGAGCACGCGCTCCAGACGGCTGAGCCTCTGGCGCGCAGGCTTGGGCTGCTCCCAGAGCTCCGCCCGCAACGTGCCGTCCTCCATAAAGACCCGCGCGTGGGTCAGCACGAACCGGGAGACGAAGACCGGCGGCCCCTTCAGGCGAGCCGGGACGGGTTGCAGTTGGCGCAGCCAGCACCCCGAGTTGATCGCCGCGCAGCGCCGACCCTCCGGCCTCTCCACTTCCGAAAAAGACGGCAGGTGCGTGTGCCCGGAGACGAACACGTCCACGATAGTCGGGTCCAGGGAGGGCGCCATGGGCGGCCGGGACGTTCCTTCCAGCAGCGCCTCGATCTTTCTCCTGGAGGCCTCGGCGGGCGAGTAGCGCGGCCTCTCCGCTTCTTTCCCGCCCGCCGGACTCATCGCCCCGACGGTCCTGCGTACCACGTGCCGGACGACGAGGAAGAAGATGGCGAACACGAGCAGGACCACAAGACCGAAGACGGCGAGGTCCAGGAAGAGCTCGTGTATACGGGGGAGCTCGTCGGAGACGGAGAAGAAACCGGACCGGGCGCCGCCCGGAGGGGACAGCATGTACGCGGCCGTCCGGTAGAGCGCGTAGGCTACGAGCAGGGGCAGGAGCAGGTAGGAGATCGTCTTCCCGACGAGGTCGTAGAAGTAGCGGCCGGCGACCCAACTCGGGATCGCCACGAGCGGGTAGACCATCTTGATCTCCGCGAGGTCCAGGCCCGGCGACACCTCGCCGTAAGGCGCCACGCGCCGGGTGAAATCCGTGACGATGTGGTGCCCGAGCGGCGTGTCCAGCCGGTCCGCGTAGTCCTCTACGGTGTTCACCGGGTCGAGCTGGTTCCCGTGCTCGCAGTAGACGACCCGCCGCTCCCCGTCGACGCTCACGGACGCCAGGTAGCTGTAGGCGAACTCGTCCACCAGACCGGTGGACCGCAACGTCTCCTGGATGCCCGGGTTCCACCAGACCTCGGCGTCGTGGTTGCCCGGAAGGTAGACGACCCGCTTCCCGTTCGCCGCGTTGAAGCGCTTCAACGCGGCGAAGAGGTCCAGGTACTCCGGGCGAGAGATCGTGATCGAGGCCTTGTCCGTCCCCTCCGGCGCCCCGCCCATCTGGAGAAAGTCGAAGAAGTCGCCGGCGAGGACCAGCTCGACGGGCCGGTCGAGCCCGGTCAGCTCCTCGAACAAAGCTTGCAGCTCCCCCGGGGACTCGAAGCCGTCGCAGCCCGGGTCGCCCCCGATGTGGGAGTCGGAGACAAAGACCACTAGCGTGTCTCCCGCCAGGTCCCGCACGGTCGGAAGTATAAGCCTGCCGCGACGCACCTTTCAGCGCCCAACCGCGCGCCCGCGAACCGGCCCCGGGATGTCGGCCACCCCTACACGTCAACCCGCGACGGCTGGTTGTTTCCACACACCTGCGTAGGTGCGGGTTTCAAACCCGCCCGCGCCCCGACGCTCGCCACAAATACGACAACGCGCCGGTTCCCCGAACCGCCCTCCCCGTGCTAGGCTAGCGGCCTCTACGATCGGGAATGGGGGAGGAACCATGGAATATCGTCGTCTGGGGCGTTCGGGGCTCTTCGTCTCGTCGCTCACCCTCGGCACGATGACCTTCGGGGGGAGCGGGGACTTTAGCGTGCTCGGATCGACGGACGTCGCGGGGGCTACCCGGCAGGTGGACATGTGCCTCGACGCCGGGGTGAACTTCTTCGACACGGCGGACATCTACTCCTCCGGCGAGTCAGAGGAGATCCTGGGCCAGGCCATCTCGGGCCGCCGCGACCGGCTGCTCCTCGCCACCAAGGTCCGCTTCCCGATGGGCGAGGGCCCGAACGGCGCCGGCCTCTCGCGCCACCACATCATCCGGGGGTGCGAGGACAGTCTCCGCCGCCTGAACGTGGACCACATAGACCTCTACCAGGCCCACGAGTGGGACGGCGTAACACCCCTCGAAGAGACGCTCGAAGCCTTCGACACGCTGGTGCGGTCGGGCAAGGTGCGCTACGTCGGGTGCTCGAACTACTCGGGCTGGCAGCTCATGAAGGCGCTCGGGGTGGCCGAGAAGCACGGCTACCAGCGTTACGTGAGCCAGCAGATCCACTACACCCTCGAATCCCGCGACGCCGAATACGAACTCGTCCCCCTCTCCCTCGACCAGGACTGCGGCATCCTCGTCTGGAGCCCGCTTGCGGGCGGCCTCCTCTCCGGCAAGTACCGCCGCGACAAGGACGCCGAGGAGGGCCGCCACGTCGAGGGCTGGGACGAGCCCCCCGTCCGCGACGCGGACAAGCTCTACGACACCATAGACGTCCTCGTCGAGGTAGCCGAAGACCACGACGTCTCGGCCGCCCAGGTCGCCCTCGCCTGGCTCCTCGGCCGTCCCGGCGTCGCCTCCATCATCGTCGGCGCCCGTACCGACGAGCAGCTCGTCGACAACCTCAAGGCCGCAGACCTGAAGCTCTCGGACGAAGAGCGCCGGCGCCTCGACGACGTCAGCGCCCCGCCGCTCATCTACCCGTTCTGGCACCAGATGCGGACGGCCTCCGACCGGCTCGGCCCGGCCGACATGCCCCTCATAGGCCCGCACCTGTAAGACGGATGGCACATCCCGATAAACGTCTGTAGGGGCGCTCCGCGAAGCGCCCCTACGCCCCGGGATCACAAGGGCCCGATCTCGCGAGACGGCCGCCCAGGGTTTCAACCGGCCCGGAGCGCCAGGATGAACGCGAGCGCCGCGGCCAGCGCCGATGCGGCCCGCGCGTGGTTCCACGCGGTCCAGCCGGAGAGGTAGCGCCTCCAGTCGTCCGCGGCGTCGGCGCCTCGTGGGTGGACGTTCGCCAGCGCGTCGTTCAGCGGCACGTGGTAGGCGACGGTCAGCAGGATCACACCAACCAGGTAAAACGCGCCGCCAACGAGTAGATACGGGGCAAAACGCCCGTCCCAAACGAGAAACGCCCGGACGACCAAGATGAGGCAGGCCGCCGCGGTCCCGAAGAGCACCGCCATAAAGGCGGGGGAGACGGCCGCGACGTTGATGGCTTGCATGGCCGATACGCCTTCCGCGGCCGGCAACCGCCTGAGCGCGGGCATCACGAAGGCCGAGAAGGCGAAGAACACACCGCCCATCGCCCCGCACCCGAGCGCCGCGAGAAGGGTCAGCGCGAAGAGAAGACCGTCCATCGTCCGGCGACCTCCGGGTTTCCTAGCGGGGGCCATTCCAGATGCCCGTGGCGGCGGCCTCCCGCGCGTATTCGGCGAAGTCCCGGGGCTCGCGGCCGAGGGCGCGTCTGACGCCGTCAGCCAGGCGGGCGTTGCGACCGTCGAGGACCTCGGCGAACAGGTGGGTGAGAAGCCCGACCATCTCGGGCGGCATCCCGTCCGCGTCCAGGGCGGCGGCGAACTCTTCCGCGGAGATGGGCGCGTAGCGAACCTCGCGGCCCGAAGCCCGCGAGATCTCACCGACCACATCCTCGAAGGTCAGGAGCCGGGGCCCGGTAAGCTCGTAGAGTTCTCCGACGTGCCCCTCCTCCGTCAGCGCCGCGACCGCGACGTCGGCGACGTCGTCGGCGTCCACGAACGGTTCCGCGACGTCCCCGGCCGGCAGCGCGAGCTCTCCGCCCAGCACGGGCTCCAGGAAGAAGCTCTCGCTGAAGTTCTGATGGAAGAAACTCGACCGTAGGATCGTCCACTCCACCCCCGACCCCCGCACGAC
>CAXUFZ010000301.1:0-4674 GCA_964250345.1 uncultured Rubrobacteraceae bacterium | reverse complement strand
GGGGTCGGCCCCGAAAGCAACGCCCGGGGGGGGGGGGACGACGTCCTCCACGGCGGCGCCGGAGCCGACGCCATCAACGGCGACGCGGGGTCCGACACGCTCTTCGGCGGCGGGGGCGACGACGAGCTCTTCACCGACGACACCATAGAGGGAGACTCGGCCGGGGACGACGCGACGGACGCCGTCTACGGGGGCGGGGGCGACGACTTCGTGGACGCCGAGGACGGACGGGGGCTCGCGGCGGACGAGATCGCCTGCGGGGCTGGCCGCGACACCGTGCTCGCGGACAGAGCGGACCGCGTCTCCCCGGACTGCGAGATCGTGCGGTAAGAGCCGGACGGGCGAGGGGCAAACCTTCGGATCAACGTGACAGCGATCTACCGGGGTCGGTTTGTCCGGCGTGGCGGGGGAGAAATGCGACCGTGTCCGTTGTCGAATTGCTGCGCAGGTGGATACGATGGCAGTCATGGACGCCGAGGGTAGGGAGCTTCCGCTCGTGGGGGGTCGGCAGACCCCGGGCGTCGTCCGCGTCGGCGACACCGTCCGCCGCCCCACTGGTCCGCGATCGCCCTTCGTCCACGACCTCTTGCGCTACCTGGAGGACGCCGGATTCGGGGGAGCACCCAAGCTGCTCGGCGTGGACGAGAGGGGGCGGGAGATCCTGACGTTCGTCGCGGGCGAGGTGCCCCACGGCGACTCGGGAAGGCCGCTCTCGGACGCCCGGCTGGCGAACTCCGCCGCGATGATCCGCCGCTTCCACGGCGCCACGGCGGTCTCTCCCCTCGCCGCCGGCGCCGAGATCGTGGCCCATAACGAGCTCGGCCCTCACAACACCGTCTTCTTGGGCGACGAGCCCATCGCGTTTATCGACTGGGACGACGCCGCCCCGGGCACGCGCTTGTTCGACCTCGCCAACGCCGTCTGGAGCTTCGCCGACGTCGGCGAGGGCGGCGGACCCGTCGCGGAGCAGGCACGTCGCGTCCGGCTGATGTGCGACGCCTACGGGTGGGGCGGCACCGACGCGATCGTCGACGAGATCCGGGCCGACCTGGGCAGGGCGCTCGCCAACCACGAGCGGGCGGGACGTCGGAAAGCGGCCGACATCTTCCAGAAGATGGTGCGATGGATGGACGAGAACGGCGAGGAACTCAAAGCCCTCGCGGCGTCCCTCGCGTCGTCGGACCGCCCGCACCTCGGCCCGCCAGGGGAACCGGTTTCTCGGGACGGCGGCCAAAATCGTGAGTAGCCTCCTCAGGCAGGCGGCGATCGTCACCTTCTCCGGCTTGCCCGCGACCACAAAGCGACCGGAAAACGACCGGATGGCGGCCGCGGTCCTGCGGGCGGCCACCGCCGACGGGTAGAGAGGTGCCGCCGTTCCCGCCAAGGTGGACGGTCGCCGGCCGGGCCGTCACCCCGTGGTAGGGCCGGGCCGACGCCGCACGGAGGGGCGCGAGGCTCCCCGGACCGCTCGACCAACCGGCCGCGTCCGTCCGACGGTCACATTTCTTTGTTGCGGCGGGTCATAAGGTTGACCGACCAAACCGCGCCGATACCACGAGGAGGTTGACCCGGTGAGCGTGATGATGATAAGGGCAAAGGTCAAAGAAGAAAACGTCGCGGACGTTGAAGCCGCGGCGACCGAGATGTTCTCCGCCATCGAGCGGGCGCAGCCCGGAGGGGTCCGTTACGCCTCGTGCCGGCTCGCCGACAGCGCGACGTTCGTGATCCTGCTGCAGCTCGAGGAAGGGACCGAGAACCCCCTCACGGCCGTGCCCGAGTTCGGGGAGTTCCAGGCCAACCTCAGGGACTGGCTCGCGGAGCCGCCGACCACGGAACAGGCGACCGTCGTGGGATCATACAACCTCTTCTGAGCGTGCGGCTGCGGTGCGAGCGCCCCGGTCTCAGGAGCCACACGCGGCGTTCGCAAAACCATTTCGTGTAATCAACGGTTGCATCGGGGAGGATGTGCGCGAATGCCCAGAGCAGTGAGGTACGACGAGTACGGCGGGATCGACGTCCTGCGGGTGGTCGACGTGGACCGGCCCATTCCAGGCGCCGGAAAGGTTCTCGTGAAGGTAAAGGCCGCGGGGATCAACCCCGGCGAGGCATCCATACGCAGGGGGGACCTGCACCACCTGTGGCCCGCGACGTTCCCCTCCGGACAGGGCAGCGACCTCGCCGGGATCGTCGAGGAGATCGGCGGGGGGGTCGACGGTTTTGCGGTGGGCGACGAGGTCATAGGGTTCATCCACAACCGGTCGAGTCACGCGGAGCTTGTCGTCGTGGAGGCCGGCCACCTGGTACGTCGTCCGGACAATGTCTCCTGGGAGGAGGCCGGCGCGCTCTTCGTGGCGGGGACGACCGCGTGGGCGGCACTCCGGGCCGTCTCGCTGGGACCGGACGATACCCTTGTCGTCTCCGGCGCCGCCGGCGGGGTCGGTTCCATGACCGTGCAGCTGGCGAGGAACGTCGGAGCGAGGGTTATAGGTCTCGCGAGTGAGTCCAATCACGGGTGGCTCGCCGACCGCGGTGCGATCCCCGTCCTCTACGGCGAGGGGCAGGCGGAGCGCATCCGGGAGGTCTCCGGCGGCCGGGTCGATGCCTTTATCGACACCTTCGGCTCGGGGTACGTCGAGCTGGCGCTGCAGCTCGGCATCCGGCCGGAGCGGATAAACACCATTATCGATTTCCCGACGGTTGAGAAATACGGGGTCAAGGCTGAGGGGAACAATGACGCGGCAAGCGCGGAGGTGCTCACCGAGCTCGTCGGTATGATGCAGGAGGGGACCCTGGAGGTCCCGATCGCCCGGGTCTACCCTCTGACCGAGGTTCGCGACGCCTACCGGGAGCTCGAGAAGCGCCACACTCGCGGCAAGATCGTGCTCGAGCCATGACGTATCACCATAGCGCCAAAACGCGCGCTCTACGTCGCGCCCAGGAGTACTGCGACGTGGAAGACTCGCAGCCGCAGAAGGGAGACACGACATGATCCTGGTAACCGGAGCGACAGGAAACGTCGGTGGCGAGGCTGCTGCTCGAAGAAGGTGAGGAGGTGGCGGCTGTCATCCGATATCCTGCCACGGCCGCCCTGCCCGGCGGCGTACGCGTGGTCGGCGCAGACCCCTCGAGGCCCTAGACGCTGGCGCCGGCGCTGCGCGACATTGGCCGTCTTCCTCGTTCGGCGCGCCGTCGGGATCGCCGCCGGGGAGCTGCTGTCGCTGGCGGCCGAGCGGGGCGCGCGGCATACGGTGCTGGTGTCGGCGGTGACCGTGGGGCCGTGGGGCACGGCGGCTACCGGCGCTTCGCCGAGCGCTTCGAGGCCGTCGAGGACGCCGTCAGAACCTCCGGCCTGGACTGTCCTGCGCTGCGCGTACTTCGCCGCGTTCGTCGGGATCGGCGAGGAGGAGGCGGGCTTGGGCGCCGGGCTCACCAACACCAGCCAGGAGGCCGGTTCGGCGCTCGGCCTCACCGTCGTCGCGACCGTCGCCTACGACGGGATCACCGAAGGGCTGGCCGCGGCGGGCGGTAACCCCGCGCTGATCCGGGACGCGCAGGCGGCGGCCAACTACGGCGCATTCCTGTCGGCCGCGTGCCTGGGCTTGATAGCACTGCTCCTCGTGATGTTCCTGATGCCGCGGGCGAGGGCGCCGGTAGACTCCAGGCAGGCGTCGGAGAGCTCCGAGCCTACCCCCGCCGTCCGGTTCGACCTCGAGAGATAGCTACCTACGTCCACTCGCGAATACGGACAAAGCACTTCCGGGCCCCAGGCCTGCTCATGAAGTGTGAAGCATGGCTGTCGCTACGCTGGGAAAGAGCTCGTGTCTCGCCAAAACCTCCCGGCCTATGCGTGCGGTAGGGTCGGCGGAAGGACTTGGGGGGCGAGAAACCCTTCCGCCTGTCGTAAGGTCACTTCTCGTAGGTGGTAGAGATCAAGATCAGGAGGAAACCGACCATGGAACAAAGGCTCACCATCGTCAATCCCGCCGGGCTGCACGACCCGGTTCCGCGCGGCTACAGCCACACCGCCGCCATCCCGGCCGGCACGGAGCTGGTGCTCGTCGCGGGTCAGTACGGATCGGACGCGGACGGCGGGGTCGTCTCGACCGACTTCGCCGAGCAGGTGGAGCAGACGTTCCACAACATCGGCGTCGCCCTTGCCGCCCACGGGCTCGACCTCGGCCACGTCGTCCAGCTCAGGACGTACGTGGTGGACCACGACGTCGGCAAGCTTGGGCCAATCGCCGGGGCCGTGCGGGAGAACTGGGGTGAGAAACCGCCCACGCAAACCCTCATCGGGGTCGCGAGCCTGGCCACGCCCGACATCCTGTTCGAGGTCGAAGCCGTCGCCGCCCGGCCCTAGCCTATTGCCCGGGGCCACCACGAACCGGCACGAACAGCGGACAGGTGGATGATTTCGGTGCCCAAGATGGCGACGATCGGCGTCTACGGCTTCGACGGCGACTCCTTCCTGCGACGGCTGCGGGAGGCGGACGTCCGCCTGCTGCTCGACGTGCGCCAGCGCCGCGGCGTCCGCGGGCCCGGGTACGCCTGGGCGAACTCGCGCCGGCTGCAGGCGGCCCTCGCCCGGGCCCGGATCTCCTACGAGCACCACCCCGAGCTCGCCCCGACCACCGAGCTGCGCCGGCTCCAGTACGCCGAGGACGACCGCCAGGG
>CAXUFZ010000300.1:0-4689 GCA_964250345.1 uncultured Rubrobacteraceae bacterium | reverse complement strand
ACGCTGGCGTCGAGCGTGAGGACGGGCGGGTCGTGGTCGGAGACCCGGTGGCCGTCGGGGTCGCCGGCGGCCGCGGGGCCGACCTCGCCGGCCGGCTGGGTCACGCGCTCGTAGTAGTCGTTGTCTATGTGGGCGTAGAGAAAGTCCTCGAACTTCGGGTCGAGGCCGGCGGTGATGAGGGCGTGATCCAGGGTCTGAAGCCGTCCCGAGAACTGGAAGCTGTACGCCTCACCGGCGGGCGCCTTGCCCCACTGGTTCGTGAGCGTGGTCCGGCCGTCCTGGAGCACGTCGAGCGGGCTCTCGGTCTCGAAGGCGTTGAGGTCGCCGGTGACGATGGCCTGGCCGCCGGCGTCCTCTATCTCCTCGACGCGGTCGCGGACGAAGGCGGCCTGGGCGTTCCGGCAGGCGTCAGGGGCGCCCTTGGAGGCGAAGTGGTTCGAGAAGATCGTGAACGAGAGGCCGCCTATCTCCACGTCCGCCGCCAGCGGCGGCCGGTCGAAGAGCCCACCCGGAATGTCGGAGCAGCGCTCGGGGCCGGAGTACGTCGCGGTCTTGCCGAGCTGGCGGACGTTCGTGGCCTCGGCCGTGCCCTTGACGAGCAGCGCGACGTCGATGCCGCGGTCGTCGTTGCCCTCTTCGAGGTAGCCGGTGTACTGCTGGTCGGCCGGTTGGCCCTCGTTGAGCGTGGCGGCGAGGCTGTCGAGCAGCACCTTGTCGTTGACCTCCTGGAGGGCGACCACGTCGGGGCGCTCGAGGAGGCGGTCGATGGCGTCGGCGATGCGCCGCCTTTTCTCGTCGGACTCCTCCGGCGTCACGTTGCCGCCGTCGAGGGCGGCGCCGGCGGGGAAGAAATTCTCTACGTTGAAGGACGCTACGCGCGCCTGGTTGGGAGCCTGCGGCCCGATCTCGCTGTACGGGTAGACGACGCCGGTGTCGGTGACGGCCGGGAGCTGGCCCGGCTGGACCACGACGCGGTAGTTCTCGAAGCCGAAGGCGAGCGGGCCCGCGGTGCCGCTCGCGGTGTCGAACAGGTCGCCGTTGACCCTGGTCGTCGAGCCGTCGGGGTCGCGGTAGGGGTTGCTCGGGTCGCCGGCGCCCGCGTCGGAATCGGCGGCGATGAGTCCGGGGACCGTTTCGTCGCGGAAGACGCGATCCTGTTCCGGCCCCGGCGTCAGGAAGAGCTCGCCGAACTTGTTGGTGCCGCCGGAGTTGGCGACCGCCGTGTCGAGCCCGACGCTCATCCCTTCGAGCGACTCGTAGTACGGGCGCGTGCCGGCGTCCTGGCCTTCGGCCTTGGCCTCGTCAATCGGGACGGGCGTGGGGACGGGGGCGGTGCCGGCCTTCGTGGGCTCCTGGTCGAGGGTCTCGTTGATCTGGGTCTGCCCGAACTTCTCGCGGACCTGGCCGTTTACCCGCACCACGTCGCCGGGCTGGTACGCCTGGCGGTTGCGGACGAAGCCGACGAAGACGCCCTCCGAGGTGCCCGGGTCGGCGTCCTCGTCAGCGGCCTCTTCCTGGACGAAGATGCCGGCGTCTTCGGGGAAGCGGTTGATCGTGTTGCCGGAGCCGAAGCTCGCCCCGATCTCGTCGTCTATCCCCGTCACGACGCCCTCGACGGTGACCGTCTGGCCGGTTATGGGCGAGGAGGCGCCGGGGCCTTGCACGGCGCTGATCTTCGTGACGGCCGGGACGGGCGGATCCGCCTCGTCGTTGTCGGAGGCCGAGGAGCAGCCGGGGTCCGGATTGGCGCCCCCGAAGTCGACCTTGCCGTCATTGTCGTTGTCCGCGCCGTCGGAGCAGGCGGGCGTGGGGGGCGTTATGCCGCCGCTGCTCTGCGGGTTGCCGGCCTTCGGCCCTTCGAAATCCGCCGCGTTGCCGTCGGTGTCCTGGTTGTTCACGCCGGTGGGCCGGCGCTCGAAGGACTGGTCCCCGTTGGTGGCCGACGTTGTCAGCCCGGCACCTTCCCTACAAGGGCTGTTCGGAGCACCGACGCCGTCGACGATGCCGCCCGAGCCGTCCACGATCCGCGTCCCGCTGAAGTTGGTCGCCAGGGCGTCGGCGAAGCCCGTGCCGTAGGTCTGATCCCCCGGCACGGCGCCCGAGTAGCCGCCGGTCGCGGCGCTATTGGTGAACAGGTAATACTGGCCCGGCTGGAGCGTCGTCCCCGCCGGCACCGTCGCCCGGTCGCCGGCCGCGCCGGGCGCCCCGCGCGCGGCCCCTTGCAGCTTGTAACCCGAGATGTCGCGGGCCTCCGTCGAAGTGTTCCTCAACTCGACGAACTCGTCGTTGCCGCCGCTCGGGCCCCGAAAACGGAACTCCGAGACCACGACGCCGTTCGGCGACGCGAACGCCGGAGCCAGTGTCAAGAGCAAGAAGATGAGAGACAGCACCAGACCTGACAAGACCACCGGCACACGCAGACCGTACACGCCCAACCTCGACTTTCTCCGAGAACTCGCAGAAACCGGTCCCCCGGCCAGGCACAAGTCTACAGGAAAACCCGTCGCCATTGTTTCAAGCGGGTGAACTTTGCGTGAAATTCTGGCCGAAGGGCGAATGATGGGACGCCCGGCACCTTACCGCCGGGCGCGGCAGGCGTCCGAGGCGCTGGCGGCGAGGCCAGCGCCCACGTTGCCGTCGGCGGCGTTCCGGCCCAGCACCCGTTCCAGGCGGCGGGGGAAGTTGGTGAACATGCCGTCCACCCCGAGGGATAGCAAGTTCTTCATCTCCGGTGTCTCGTTCACCGTGTAGGGGTGGACGTCGAGGCAGCGGTTGTGGGCCGCGTCTACGAGGGCCGCGTCGGCGTCCTCCTCGGCGGGGCCGATGCCGACGGCGTAGGTCTGGGCGGTGTCGAGCGAGGCCTGGACGGCGGGGCTGCCCTGTCGGGGGTAGAGCTGGATCAGGGGCAGCCCGGGCCGCCTGGCGTGGATCTTCTGCAGGCTCGCGGGGGAGAAGGACTGGATCAGGACGCGCCAGTCCTCCCTGGCAGGGAAGAAGAGACGATACTCGCCCATCAAACTCAGCAGCTTCTCCTCCATCCCGGGCGCCTGCTCGGGGCTCTTGGTCTCGATGTAGTAGTTGGTGTCCCGACCGTAGCGCCGGAAGACCTCGCGGAGCGTCGGAACCTTCAGACCGACGTACTCCGGCCTGGCGCGATCAGGGTAGGCCTCGTTGAACCAGCTCCCGACGTCGCACGTCTTGATCTGGGCGAGGGTCTTGGAGATCACCGGCCCCGCGCAGTCGCCGGGCGCCGACGCGGCGGTCGGGCGCGCGGTCCGGTCGAGCGTCGAGTCGTGCAACACCACGAGCACCCCATCGCTGGTCAACTGGAGGTCCTGCTCGATAAAGTCGGCGCCCTGCTTCAGCGCCAGGTCGTAGGCCGGCAGCGTGTGCTCGGGCGCGTACCCCGAAGCCCCCCGGTGCCCGATGTTCAGGGCCGGGGCGTCCCTCCGCGGCTTCTCCGCCTGGGCCGCCGCGGACTGAGAGATCAAGGCGCCCGCCAGCGCCACCGCGAGCACGAGCGCCGCCAGGACCGGCAGCTTCATGGAATGGTTCAAGGTCCCCTCCGTTCGTCTCGTTTTTCGGACCGGCTCACCTGAGCCGTCCGTTCTCCACGCCCAGCGCGACCACGCGCGTAACCTGGCCGGCGCTGAAGTTGTCGTCGCTCTGGAGCAGCAGCGCCCTCCTGTCGTACTTGAGGCGCGGCCCGAGCGCCAGGCTCTCGTAGTTGTCCAGCAGCGGGTTCTCCTGCGTCCCCGGCGTCGTCGCCCCGCCGGAGGGGCAGTCCGCAAGATCCACCAGCAACTCCTTACCGACCGGCTCCAACCCCGGCGTCGCCAGGCTGGGCTCGCCCGAGACGTCCTCAGCACCCGCGAGGGAGACCCGGAAGACCCGCACCGTGTTCCCGACGCCGGACTGGAAGCCGCGCTCCAGCACCAGCAACTCCCTCGCCGAGAGCGCCACGATCTCCACGACGCCCTGTCCCGGCTCCGACAGGTAGAAGAACTCCCCGGCCGGCATGCGACCGCCCTCGCCGGGGTCCCTGTAGCGCAGGATGCGGAGGCGGTTCTCGCCCTCGGCCGTCTGCCCGTCCGGGGCCAGCGGGCCCTCCACCGCCGTGAACAGGCTTTGCCCGTCGGGGGAGAGCGCCAGGCTCTCGAAGGTCTGGTTGCGCTGGGCCTGGCCCCCCGGCGCGACCCTGAACTTCTGGGGGACCGGCAGCGCGTTCAGCAACTCGCCGCCCCGGGAGAAGCGATGGATGGAGGGCTCCGTCTCGGAAGAGGCCAGCAGGCTTCCCCCGCGGCCGACCGTCAGCCCCTCGCCGTCGAAGTTGGAGGCGGTGAACGGCTGGCCGTTTGCGTTGCGCAGGGTGGCGACGTTGCGGATGCCGGGCTCGCCGAGCCGTCCGTCTATCGGGACCTGCAGCGTGTAGAAGCGGGCCTCGGACTCGGGGGTGGGGCCGTTGTCCACCAGGCTGAAGTACGTGGCCTGACGCCCCGCGGCCGTCAGGGCCGAGAGGCCGCCAACGCTGGTGCCCTCGTAGGTCTCCTTGTTCAGGGCGTCCGAGAAGCCGCGAAACACCACGCCGGGGGCGCATTCCCGCGCCCTCGCGTCCGGGGGGGCGGCGCTCACCGACCCGGCGAGGGCGGCGGTCCAGAGCGTCGCCAGGATCGCGGCGAGCGTGATCAG
>CAXUFZ010000299.1:0-4691 GCA_964250345.1 uncultured Rubrobacteraceae bacterium | reverse complement strand
CCCGGCCACGGCGGCGGCAAGGCCCCGGCGCGCGCGCGGCCGCGGCGCGGGCGCAACCGCGTCGCGCGCGCGCTCATCAACTGGGTCCGCCAGACCGCCCGCCTTCCGGGCGCGTCGTTGCGCCCCGTCGAGGTCAACGGCGGTCCGGGGGCGCTCGTTCTCGACGGACGGCAGCGGCTGATCGCCGTGCTGGCGCTCGACATCGCTGGCGGTCGGATCACGGGCATCGGCGGGATCGTCAACCCCGACAAGCTGGGGCACCTCGGGCCGGTCGGCGACGTCGGATCGCTACCGCGGCCCGCGAGATGACAGCTTACGCGAACTACCGACAAGAACGTCCGACGCGGCTGGTGGACGCCGGGACGGGGTCTGTCACGGGCGTCGGCGATTGGACCGACGCGGCCATCGCCGACCCCGCCCGAGACTTCGTGCCGGTCTACCGGGACCTCGGTCCCGCGGTCTTCGACCGGGCGCTGGCCCACCATGGGCACCGCCTCGACGACGCCGCCCGGGGGGCGGGCGGTCTTCTACGCCCGCTGCAAGCTCATCGAGGACATCGCGTACGGCGTGCACACCCCCGGCGCGGGCCGCTACGCGGAGGCCGGTCTGGCCCGCTTGGTGAGGACCTTTGCGTAGGGTGCCATGTCGGCCTCCGCGCCCGATCCCTCGTAAACTGGACGGTCGCCGCAGGGTACCGTACCCGAGCGTTGGCCTCGGGCGTGTCATCAGGACACACCAAGCCAGGATCTCGGAGTATTCCTTCACCCACGTAGGCTTGTCACAGAAGGATGCGCCGTTTCGTCTCTCTCGTGAGAGAGACCGTAGGACTCGGCGTCAGATCGGAGATCGAGACAGTGCGCAGAGAACCGGCTTACGGAGCAACTGCGGTGGTCGTCTTTTCAACAGCACTCAACCTCTTGCACACGGCCTCCCACGCCGGACAGCACGTGATGGACCTGCCCGGGTGGCAGCTAGCGTACATAATGGTCGTCATCTACGCCGCGCCGGTCGTCGCCGCGGTCCTGCTCTGGAGCAGGTATCGCCTCGCGGCGGCGTGGCTGCTGGTCGCGTCGATGGCGGGGTCCTTCGTCTTCGGCATCGTCCTCCACTTTCTCGTCCCCGGTGCCGACAACGTCTTCACGCAGCCGCCCGGGACGTGGCAGGGCGCGTTCCAGCTCACGGCGGTGCTCCTCCCGTTGGTGCAGGTGGCCGGGGGCTCGATCGGGTTTTGGGCGGCGCGGAGGACCTCGCGACCGTCGGTCGCCACCACGCGGAAGCGTCCCGCCGGTGGGCCCGCGGGTTCGCGGCGGGGCAACGGTTGGGAGCCCCGATGAACCGGGACCGGACGCCTTCCGACGCGGTGCTCGAAGCCTTCGCCCAGCACCGGCCGCCCCTCTTCTCGATAGCCTACCGGATGCTCGGTAGCGTCGCGGACGCCGAGGACATAATGCAGGAGGCCTACCTGCGCTGGCTTCGGGCCGCGGAACATGACATGCGATCTCCGAAAGCCTACCTCTCCACCGTGGTGACCCGACTCTGCCTGGATCGGCTCCGCTCGGTGCGGGTGCGGCGCGAGAGCTACATCGGGCCGTGGCTGCCCGAACCGCTGCTCGCGGGGCCGGCCTCCGAAACCGGCGAAGATTCGCTCTCTATGGCCTTCCTGGTCTTGCTGGAGAGCCTGACGCCGAGCGAACGGGCGGTTTTCCTGCTCAGGGAGGTCTTCAGCTACGACTACGCGGAGGTGGCCTCCCTCGTCGGCAAAAGCGAAGCCAACTGCCGCCAGTTGGCCCGGCGGGCAAAGCAGTCCGTCAAGGCCTGTCGTCCCCGCTTCGAGAGCACTTCCGAGCAGGAGGAGCGCCTGCTCGCCGTCGCCTCCCGGGCGGGGGTCTCGCACCTTGTCTACATCTCCATCGTCGGCATAGATCGGGCCCAGTCCTACCCCTACTACCGGGTGAAGCTGGAGACGGAGCTTGCGGTCGAGGGCTCCCCGGTCCCGCGCACCATACTGCGGGCCACCCAGTCCTACGACCTGGTCCTGATGGCGGTCCGGGCCCTGGCACGTCTTCCGGTGGTGCCCGTACCGAAGGGGCTGATCGGGCAGCCCATCGACGCCGGGGAGGTCGCGGGTAGGATGGTCGAGCTCGCTCTCGACGAGCCCGCGGGGCGCGTCCCGGACATCGGCGGGCCGGAGATAAGGACCGTGGAAGACACAGCGCGCTCCTACCTCGGGGCGATCGGCAGCCGGAAAAAGGCGTTGGCGTTCCCGCTTCCGGGCGAGACGGCGCGCGATGCGGAGCGGGGCGCTGACGTGTCCGGAAAACAGGTATGGCGTGGTCCGCTGGGAGGAGTTCTTGCGCGAAGCGGCAGAGCAACGCGCGGGATAAGAACGATGTGGTAACGTGCAGGAACTCCTCATCGCAGGGTCATGACCGCCGAAGCGCTGGTCGCGGGGCTGCCCGAGGGGCACCTTTCGGCGCGGAAGGAGCAGGTGCCGCTGAGCGACCTCTCGCGCGACCGGCTCCTCCTCATGGCGCGCGCCGCAGGCGCCGGGACCTTCGACAGCATCGTCGCCCTAGGCCGCGAGGCCGGCTTCGAGGCCGACGACGTGCAGTAGATCTCCGATACACACCGTAGCGCAGTTTGTCGCCGCGGGGGTGGGCGTCTCGCTCCACACAGGGGACCCCCGGCTCTTGAAGAGCTACGGTGTCGTGTACCGTGCCGTGGATGAGCCGGAGGCGAGTTGGGAGCTCGCGGTCGCCCACAGAAAGTGGGCATCTGCCTACCTCTCAGCGGCCGTACACCGATACGATGACGCGGCTGTCGGCGGCGAACGGCCTACGGTCCCAGCCGTCCCAGCGTTCTTTGAGGCGCAGCCCGGCGATCCGCGCCATGAGATCGAGCTCGGCCGGCCACGCGTACCGCAGGACGATGGGGTCCAGGCGCACGCCCTCGCGCGACAGCGACACATGGTTCTTCTCGAGGAGCTGCCTCGCGGGGTCGTGACGCGCCACGTCCAGGCCCACCTTGTCGACTTCTACCAACTCCGCGTCGACGTACTGGGAGTCGCGCAATCGGTGGAGATAGCCGGGGTGGAAGGCCTCTATCACGAACGAGCCGTCAGCGGTGAGGTGGGCGGCCACGTTCTCGAAGCAGCGCACCTGGTCCTCCTGCGTCCCCAGGTTAAAGAGGGAGTTGAAGACGACGTAGATCAGGCGGTAGGTTCCGCCGACCGGTACGTCGGCGAAGTCGGCGATGGCGACCGGGATGCGGTCGCCGCCTGGCTTGGATCTCAGCCGCTCGACCATGGCGGGCGAGAGATCGACGCCGGCGACGCTGACACCTCTGGCGGCGAGCGGGAGCGCGATCCTGCCGGTGCCGACGGCGAGCTCCAGTGCCGGGCCGCCGTCGCCCGCCAGCCCCTCCAGGAACGCGACGGCCGCGTCCTCGTCACCGCGCGTCGCGTCGTCGTAGACTTCGGCGACATCCTCTCCGAAGCTCATGCCGGGCTCGTAGTCCTTCACGCTAACCTCCTGTTCTTCAGACCCGCCGCGCGAGGCGCGGCAGGTACTCTTTGCGGCCGGGTGGGTTGCGGTCCCTCCGCGGCCGGGTGGGAGCCTCGCCACGGATCGGCGTGTAGGGGTCGACTCGGGCAAATCGGTGACGTGGCCGCCGGACCGGTGGACCTCAAATCTTCGAAAAGACCCGCCAGCTTACACGGCCCCATCTGCGTCCCTCCGGGCGGTCGCTTCGGCCATCGGTCACGTTTCCTTCCCGCACGGTGTCATCGTAGTAATGACCGACGAGGCCAGGCCGGTGTGACAGGGGGTGGGAAACCCGGCCCCGTGCAAGACGCAAGCGATCGAGCAAAGAGACCCGAGGAGGAAGAGAGTCATGCAAGCACCCATTGTGCAAGCGAGGATGAACAACCCGGTGATGATCATCCCCGACGCCATGCAGCCCCTGCTCAAGGTGGGGGAGGCCGCCAGGAAGGTCGGCCTTCCGGGCAACACCGCCGAGATGGTCCACCTGCGCGCGGCCCAGATCAACGGCTGCGGCTACTGCGTGGACATGCACGCCAAGGCGCTGAAGGACGCCGGCGAGGCCGACGAGAGGATCTTCTCGGTGGCGGCCTGGCGGGAGGCGCCCTACTACACCGACGCCGAGCGCGCAGCCCTTGCGCTGACCGAGGCGGCGACCCGCCTGAGCGACCGGGCGGACCCCGTGCCCGACGAGGTGTGGGAGGACGCGACGCGTCACTACGACGAGCAGACGCTGGCGTCGCTGATCGTCGAGATCGCCTTGATCAACTTCTGGAACCGCCTCACCGTGACCGTCAGGCAACCGGCGGGGCAGGGGGCCGGCTGAGCCGCGCCGCCGGGCGGCGATCATCGGACGGCGGTCTCCGCGTCGCCCGTCCTCTGTCCAACCCGGAACGGGCGGCCGTGGCGGCATCGAACGCGGAGGCGGACGGAGAGCCGCCGCGGAAGGGCCATGAGGGACGGATCACCGCCGCGCATCCGGAATGGCGAACGGGCCATCTACCGGGAACGATCCATGCAAGGGAGAGGGTATTGGAAAGCACGCGCATCTCGCGGAGGAGGTTCCTGGCGGTGGGCGCCGGGGTGGGGCTGACGGCGGGCGGAGCCTCGAGCCTGGGCGCCTGCGGGGCTGAGGAGGGGCTGGAGGTGGTC